>JBFMDL010000018.1:0-38300 GCA_040753635.1 Nitrospirota bacterium
TTTTATCATTGTCTTACCTCCTTCGGGTTTTTTGTTCACCTTTTGGGTGATATTTTATATCACCCAAAAACATTAAACCAGAAGGAGTTTTTCTTTTTAATAGAATCCTATCTCTATTTCAGGGATTCCTCTTTTGTATTGACTTTTTATATAATTATATTTTTAAATACTAATTTGGAGGTGATAGAAATGTATGCAGTAGTTGAATCCGGAGGACAGCAGTATAAAGTAGCAAAGGATGATATTATAAAAGTACAGAAGATTGATCAGGAAGTTGGAGGAGAGATAAAATTAGATAAAGTTCTTATGGTTTCAAAGGATAATAATATCTTTTTGGGAAAACCATTTTTGGAGAATGCCACGGTTCAGGCAGAAATACAGGGTAGTGAAAAATCTCAGAAGGTTTTAGTTTACAAGCAGAAACCAAGGAAAGGATACAGGAAACTAAGGGGGCACAGACAGGGCTACACTGTATTGAGAATAAAAGACATAGTTTTCGGAGGATAGAATGGCACATAAAAAAGGAGTCGGAAGTTCAAGGAACGGACGTGACAGCGAATCAAAGCGACTCGGCATTAAAAGATTCGGCGGACAGTTTGTAAAAGCAGGGAATATATTGGTCAGACAGAGAGGAACAAAGTTTCATCCCGGGGTAAATGTAAAAAAGGGTTCAGACGATACTTTGTTTGCAACGATTGACGGTATAGTTAATTTTGAGAGAAAAGACAGGGAAAGGCTAAAAATTAGCGTTTATCCTTTAACACAACAATAAAGGGATTTATTATATCTTTAAAAGAGGCAGATTTAGGTCTGCCTTTTTTTGTTTGATAATTTTATGAAATTTGTTGATTATGTAAAAATACGGGTCAAGGCAGGAGATGGCGGGAAAGGATGTGTCAGCTTCAGGAGGGAGAAATATGTTCCTAAAGGGGGACCTGACGGAGGGGATGGCGGCAGGGGAGGACATATAATATGCAGGGCAAGCAGAGAGCTGAATACACTTCTTGACCTGAGGTATCAGCGTGAATACAAAGCAGGCAAGGGTCAGCACGGCATGGGGAAAAAGATGCACGGCAAAAATGGTTACGACCGCATCATCCCTTTGCCTGTGGGTACCATAATAAAAGACGCAGATACAGGGGAATTGCTGGCTGACCTTGACAGAGAAGGAATGGAAGCAGTAATTGCCTTTGGCGGGAGAGGCGGATTGGGGAATGCGCATTTTGCAACTCCGACGCGGCAGGTCCCGAGATTTGCTCAACCAGGAGAAAAGGGGGAAGAGAAACATCTTATAATTGAGTTGAAACTTCTTGCAGACGTGGGTCTGATCGGTCTACCGAATGCCGGAAAATCGACTCTTATATCCGTCATTTCCTCTGCCAGGCCAAAGATCGCTGACTATCCGTTTACTACTATTATTCCAAATCTTGGAGTAGTTAAGCCGGCCGACCACATGAGTTTTGTTGTTGCCGATATACCGGGTCTGATAGAAGGAGCCCATAAAGGCTCTGGACTCGGCTTCCAGTTTTTGAGACATGTCGAACGCACGTCAATACTTCTTCATCTTGTTGATGTCTCAGAAAATGCAGATGCCGACCCTGTCGATGCTTTTGAAAAAATAAAAAATGAGCTTAAGCTTTACAGTTCAGAGCTTGCGAAAAAACCTCAGGCGGTTGCGGGCACAAAGATTGACATTGCCGGGGATAAAGAAAAGCTCGATAAACTGAGAAACTATTGCGATAAAAACTCGCTCGATTTTTTCCCGATATCTGCCGTGACAGGAGAGGGGGTTAAGAAACTCATGTCATACCTCGCCGTTAAAGTTGAAGAAGAGGAACAGAGCAACCGTTAAAGCCTGATGACAATAAAAAGGTTTGTAATGTATAATTTTCCCAGTGCAGTGAACATATTGCGGGATTTTTTAAACAGCGGAAAAAATGCCTGATGTCCATATTCGTATATGCGGTGATTTTATAGAGGGATGTTTTTCATGAAAAGGATTGTTGTAAAAATCGGGAGTAATATCCTGGCTGAAAAGGATGGGCTTGATACCAAACGCATCTCATCCATAGCATCTGATATATCAGAAATATATGATATGGGATATGAGGTTGTACTTGTATCATCAGGCGCTGTTGCAGCGGGCATGAGGAAACTCGGGTTGAGGGAGAGACCCAAAGACATCAAGATGAAACAGGCTGCGGCTGCGGTAGGGCAGAGCAGTCTGATGTTGTCATATGAGAGGAGTTTTGGGGATCACGGCAGGAAGGTTGCCCAGGTGCTGCTTACGCGGGACGACTTTTCCGACAGGAAAAGATATATCAACTCCAAAAACACCTTAATCACCCTTCTGTCATACGGCATAATACCCGTAATAAATGAAAATGATACGGTTTCTACAGAAGAAATAAAATTCGGCGACAATGATCATCTCGCCGCTCTTGTTTCGATGCATGTGGATGCCGAAAGACTCATTATTCTTTCTGACGTGGATGGTCTTTATGAGAAAGACCCGAGACTGAATGAAAAAGCCGTTTTAATCCCATATGTCGAGGAAATTACACCCGCCATAGAGAAAATTTCAGGTGGAACAAAAAGCTTTGTGGGAACCGGCGGTATGTATTCAAAAATACTTGCTGCGAAAAAGGCTGTAAACAACGGGATTACGGTGAATATCATAAACGGTAAAAAGAGCGGATTGATCATATCACTTTTGAACGGCAATCCTCATGGCACGGAATTTAAATCCGTGAAAGGAAAACTTTCGTCGAGGAAGGGCTGGATAGTTTACGGCAGCCGTTCAAAGGGCACTCTTTATCTGGATTCCGGGGCTGTGAGGGCGCTGACTCAAGGGAACAAAAGTCTTCTCCCTTCTGGCATTGTATCAGTTAACGGTTTTTTTGAGATAGGCGATTCTGTCTACTGTGCTGATTCTGACGGGAAACGTATTGCCAAGGGAATAACCAACTATTCTTCTATGGAGATACAAAAAATAAAGGGCAAAAAGACATCAGAGATAGAGAACATTCTCGGCTACAGGTATTCAGATGAGATTATACACAGAGATAACCTGGTTATAATTTGATATATGTTAAGAGTCAGCGGCAAGTGCCTTTATGAAAGTCCTGACAATGTTCCCGTCAAACTGAGAGTTCGAACAGCGCAATAGTTCATCAACGGCTTTTTCTCTCCCCGGTGTTTTTCGATAAGGCCTGTCGGATGTCATGGAATCATAGGAATCAGCAACAGAAATAATTCTCGAAATAAGAGGAATATTATCTCCGGAGATACCATGAGGATATCCTTTCCCGTCATATCTTTCGTGGTGATGTCTGACTATATTTACAATGTTACTCATCTCTTTGATAGGTGATAGTATCGAGACGCCCTTTTCGGGATGTTTCTTGACCATTTCATATTCTTCAGGTAAAAATCTTCCCGGTTTTTCCAGCAGATAATCATATGTGCCGATTTTGCCTATATCGTGCAGAATCGATGACAGTTCGGTCAGTTTCAGGGATTCTTCATCAAATTTCAATTCCCTTGCAATCATCATGGAATATTTTGCAACTCTTTCCGAATGGCCTTTTGTCCATGGAGATTTTGCATCAATTGCCATGCTCATTGCCTTTACAGTATTGAAAAAAAGGTCTTCTATTTGATTTATTTTTTCGCTGAGATTTTCAAAAAGAGAGATGTTTTCAAGCGAAATTCCGAGATGGTTTGCAAGAAGTACGGCGGTTTCCATATCAGCCTGCGAAAAGGCTCCTTCTTTGCCGGTTATGACAATCATACCGATTTTTTTATTTGAGGCTCGTAACGGTATATATAAAAAATCAGAGATGAATCTGACCGTGTTTTCCGCATAATTTTCAAGAAGGATTTCATTGTCGATATCTATGTTTTCAGGAACGGACAATAATTTAACGAGCTCGCCTGTTGAAGTATTTTCGATTAATACGGCTCCTTCAGCCGCACCTGTTTCTCTCAGAATACTTTCAAGGATAATACCGGAAGCCTGTATTTTGTCTCTGGATAAAACTATAAGCTCGCTGACCATGGAAATATGGGAAAATACCTTAAGCCTGTTGAGCTCTCTGGACATCTCCATCTTTTCGAGAGTGTTTTTTACCGAGATCTTAAGTTCTTCTATTCTGAAGGGCTTGTTGATGAAATCGTATGCCCCTTCGCGGAGAGCCTCAACAGCCATATCATAAGTGCCATATCCTGTAATAACTATAAAAGGCATAAAAGGCTTTGCTTTCCTGACATTTTTCATCAGTTCGATGCCGTTCATCCTGGGCATTCTTACATCAGTAATAATAAGATCGAAATTTTCACTTAGAGAATAGTTTAACGCATATAGAGCATCGCCGGTTGTATATACATCGAATCCCATATTATTCAGGACGCCTGAACAGATGTCTCTTATTATCAATTCATCGTCTATAACCAGGATTTTAGGCCTCATAAAAACATTCTATCATCAAACAAGCTTTCTTAAAAGATTTCTTGCTTCCATGAAAATACCCAAAAAAGCTTCATCCCTGTAATCACGGTATGTATAACTTAAAGGTATAAATCTGTTTTTACTGTAAATCAGCGAAAGTTCGCCGTAGATTCCCTTGCCGAGATAAATTCTGTGAGAATAGTTTTTTGTGGAGGCGAGAACGACTTTCGCAAGGGTCATATAGCCCGGATCCAGGTTTATCTGTCTTTTGCCGTCCTTGGAAAATTCCATTTCTATTCTGTTTGTCAATATTTTCGCATCGGACAGACAGGAAGAATCCACCAGTGTATCAAAAAAAACTAAACTTCTTAAAAGAGGTGTGCCGAGCTCTTTATCGTAATATGTCGAAAAATTCCAGGGCAGGGGGGAGCTGACAAGCAAAATATTCCCAAAGGCATTTTTTAAGACCGTCAGAGAATTTTGAAAAATTTCCTGTCTGGAAAAAAGAGAAGCTATGAAAATTACGGCTTTTTCGGCGCTTCCCGGCTCTCCCATTATTCATTTACAAGGGAAACTATAAAACCTTTTTCATCCGGTGAATTCCAATCAGCTGGCCCAATAACGCGTTTTCTTAATATGTTCTTTTTATCTATAAGATAGGTTTCAGGCACGCCCGTAACACTGAAGTTTTTTGAAGAGAGACCTTCAGGATCGTAATAAACAGGGAAGGTATATCCATTGGCTTTCATGTATCCTAATGCGTTATCAATACTGTCCTTATAAAGGATGGTTATCATGCGAAAGTCATTATTGTTTGACATTTCCTTATAGAGTGCCTCAATGGAAGGCATTTCCTCTCTGCACGGCTGACACCATGAAGCCCAGAAATTGACAAATAATACTTTGCCTTCATAATCAGAAGATAAAAGTTTAACGCTGTTTACGGAATCCAGGGCTTCGAATCCCGGTGCATGTTGCCCTAAAGCAACAGGTTTTTTTGTGTCGCGTTGGTATACATTGGTTATCAACAATGCAATACCTGCCAAGAAGAGCGCCAAAATTATTGAAATCTTTTTTTTCAAGATATTAATTCTTTAATATTATGAAGCTTAGAACAAAGTTTTTTTAATTTACCCCGGTCAGGACAGGAGATTCTTCAGCGGACACAAATATCGGCGAGCCTGATTCCAGCAGAACCTTTATTTTATTGGCTCCCTTGAATGTTCCTTTGAGGATCTCTTCCGAAAGAGGATCCTCAATAACCTTCTGAACAGCCCTTCTCATGGGACGCGCTCCATAAGCAGGCTTATAATACTCTTTCAGAATCCACTCTTTTACATTCTGTGATACTTCGATTACGAGTTCCTGATCCAGCAGTAATTGATTGGTTTCTGCAATAAGAAGATCGATTATCGACAGAAGGTGTTCCTTTTCGAGGGGGTGAAATACTACTATTTCATCCACCCTGTTTAGAAATTCGGGATTGAATGTCTTCTTTAATTCATTAAGCACGTTTTCCTTGATATTATCATAAATCGTGTCTGATTTTTCCTTCTGGAATCCGAGCGGAGTAGCCTTTTCTATAATTCTTGCTCCTATGTTAGATGTCATTATTATTACCGTATTCCGGAAGTCGACTTTTCTTCCGAAGCTGTCTGTGAGAACCCCCTCGTCAAGCACCTGCAGAAGTATATTGAACACGTCCGGATGGGCTTTCTCAATCTCGTCAAAAAGTATTACGGAATAAGGTTTTTTGCGCACCTTTTCGGTAAGCTGACCGCCTTCTTCGTAGCCAACGTAACCAGGAGGGGCTCCCGTAAGTTTTGATACATTGAATCTTTCGATATACTCGGACATATCAATTTTAATCAGGGAGTTTTCATCATTAAAGAGGAAACTGGCAAGAGCTTTTGCAAGCTCTGTTTTGCCTACGCCCGTCGGTCCGAGAAAGAAGAAAGAACCTATAGGTTTTTTACTGCTTTTTAAGCCAGCCCTCGATCTTCTTAAGGATCTGGAAACAGCCTTTACAGCTTCTTCCTGTGCTATTATTCGTCTATGAAGTTCTTCTTCCATCCTCAGGAGCTTTTCTGACTCTTTCTCCTCGATCTTTATCACCGGGATGCCGGTCATTTTTGCTACTGTATAGGCGACATCTTCTTCTCTGACTACAGGGATTTCCTTATTCAGGCTTTCCCTCCATTGCTTCTGGGTCTGGTCGAATATTTTCCTGAATTTCTCTTCTTCTGTTCTTATGGAAGAAGCCTTTTCAAGATCGTGAAGTTTTATGTATAGATTTTTTTCCTTTGAAAGCCTGTTGATCCTGGATTCGATATCTTTTAATTCAAGAGGGGGCGTAAACCTTTTCAGTTTAATCCTGGAACTTGTTTCGTCGATAACGTCAATTGCCTTGTCAGGCAGAAATCTGTCCGATATGTATCTGTCGGAGAGCTTTGCGGAAGCACTTATAGCCTCCGAGCTGATTTTTACTTTGTGATGAGCTTCATAATTAGCCTTGATTCCGGATAATATTTCAATGGTAGTGTCGATATCAGGCGGCTGTATGTATATCGGCTGGAATCTCCTTTCGAAAGCACGATCCCTTTCTATATATTTTCTGTATTCATCAGGAGTGGTGGCCCCGATGCATTGTATTTCTCCCCTTGAAAGGGCGGGCTTCAACATGCTCGATGCATCGATGGAGCCTTCGGCGGCTCCGGCCCCTATCAGCGTATGTAATTCGTCAATGAACAATATAATGTTATCTGCCTGGACAATTTCCTTCATGACAATTTTGAGCCTTTCCTCAAACTGTCCGCGATATTTCGTGCCGGCAATAAGAGCTCCCAGATCTAAAGAGATGATTCTTTTACCGATAAGACTTTCCGGTATATCCCCGCTTATAATCCTGTGGCAGAGGCCTTCAACTATCGCTGTTTTGCCGACACCCGGCTCGCCTATTATGACAGGGTTGTTTTTTATCCTCCGTCCAAGAACCTGCAATACCCTCTCTATTTCGTCTTCTCTTCCTATAACAGGATCAAGGCGGTTCTCTTTTGCCATTAAAGTGAGATCTCGGCCGAATTCATCCAGTGCAGGGGTAGAGCTTCTTTTTTCCCTTATATGAGCATAGGATTTCATGGAGAGATTTATTGTAAGCTGCCGTGCTCCCAAAAGATTTGCCCCGAGATTACGAAGGATTTTCCCGGCAATCCCCTCATCTTCCCTTATGAGACCCAGAAGGAGATGTTCACTCCCAATGTAATTGTGGCCTAAAAGCCTTGCTTCTTCAACGGCTAATTCAAGCACTTTCTTTGCTCTCGGAGTAAAGGGTATATCTCCAAAGGTCAACAAATTCATACCTGCAGGGAGATTTCGCTCAACCTCCATCCGCAGTTCCTCGATCGCGATTCCCATCTTTTTCAGAATTGCCACAGGCAAACCATCATCTTCTCTTAGAATTGCAAGCAGGAGGTGTTCTGTGCCGAGGTAATCATTCTGGCGTTTTTCAGCCTCTTCCTTGGCAAATATTATTACTTTCCTGCCCCGTTCTGTAAATTTTTCAAACATCTCTATCTCCTATGTAATCCTATATAGCTCTTAATAAAATAATACTTTTTTTTATGCTTCAATGTCAATAAATAGAGATGCCGGCAAACAACGTAATCCGGCAATGAATGGTCAAGGCCGGAACCCTGCGGATAAAAACAAAATTGGTTTTATAGCAACTCCAGATTAGAAAAGAAGAAAGGTATTTCATAAGAAGCAGACTCGGGAGAATCTGAGCCGTGAACTATATTATGTTCTATGTCAGAGGCGAAGTCGGCCCTGATTGTTCCGGGAGCAGCGTTTTTTGGATTTGTAGCTCCCATAATATCCCTTACCCTGGAAATGGCGTTTTCTCCTTCTAAAATCATTACGACAATGGGGCCTTCGGACATAAAATCAGAAAGGCTGTCATAGAAAGGTTTTTCCCTGTGGACTATATAAAAATTTTGAGCATTTTCCTTTGTCATCATTATTTTTTTGAGTCCCGCGATCCTCAACCCGTTTTGCTCGAATCTTTTCAGTACTTCACCGATAATATTTTTTTTAACGCCATCAGGTTTTATAATTGATAATGTTCTTTCCACTTTTCCCTCCATATTATTTCGATAATAGCTTATCCAGCAATGCCTTCACAGAAGAAGCTGAATGGTTAAAATGCTTTTTTTCCTCATAATTGAGATCGAGTTCGACTATTTTTTCGATTCCGTTTTTACCGAGAATAACAGGAACACCGATAAAGGCTTTGCTGATCCCGTATTCTCCGTCAAGATAGGCAGAGCACGGCAAAACGCGTTTTTCATTTAAAAGTATCGATTTGACCATTTGGAATACCGATGCTGCCGGCGCATAATAAGCGCTTCCCGTCTTCAGCAAAGAAACGATTTCGGCCCCGCCATTTTTTGTCCTTTCAATAAGTTCGGCAATCCGTTTCGTGTCAAGAAAATCAGAGAGAGGCAGTCCCTTGACAGTTGTAAATCGCGGGAGGGGAACCATCAGGTCTCCGTGACCTCCGAGAACCAGTGCCTCGATATCTTCCGGAGACACTCCAAGTTCCATAGAGATAAACGTCCTGAACCTGGCTGAATCTAAAATCCCTCCCATTCCAATAACTTTATGCGGGGCAAAACCGGATACATCAAATGTTATATATGTCATGATATCCATAGGATTTGTCACAACAATGAAGATGCTGTCAGGAGATAATTTTGAAGTTTCCCTTGCGACATCTGTGATTACTTCAGCATTTGCATGCAACAGGTCATCCCTGCTCATGCCGGGTTTTCTCGGGAACCCGGCTGTAATAACAATAATGTCTGAATGCGCAGTTTCAGCATAATCATTAGTGCCCTTGATCGAGGAAGCAATGTTCCAGACAGGGGTTGCTTCCGCGAGATCGAGGGCTTTTCCTTGCGGTATGCCTTCAGCAATATCATACAGGACAACATCGGCAAACCCTGATTGCAAAACTAAATGTGCAGTAGTTGCTCCGACATTGCCGGCACCGATTATTGTTACCTTCGCTTTCATAAGAGCATAAATTATAAAGAAGAATGTATAATTATGGCAAGAAATAATTGCAGCAAGATCAAAAACAAAAAATGCAAATTATAGCTGTCCCCATTTTGTTATATGATAATTCTTGACATAACACACCAACTTTGCTATAAATGAACGGTTTCATGGATATTTCATTGCAAATATATGATTTCTTCTGCCCTAATGAATATTGCGGGGATCACGGCAAAAAGGGGAAGGGGAATATAATTGTTTATAACAGATATGGCAAACAACATAGAAGGCTTCTTAAATGCAAAACATGCAAAAGCAAATTTTCCGAGAGAAGGGAAACATTCTTCTTCGGGATGCATACTAAAGAAAAGAAGATAAAAGAAGTTATAGAATGTCTGCTTAAGGGGATGAGTTACAGGGAAACCGCTGTTACTACTGAAATTGACAAGGATACAGTCCAAAGAATATGGAAGAGATTTTTAGGTTATTGCGAGGAATCGCTGAACAGTCTGTTAAAGGAATTTGACATAAAACTCGAAGACGTTATTATGCTTTTATATAACAGGACATTCAGGGAAGGCAGATATTAGTCTTGCATAAGTTCAGAAATGCACTAAGTGATGTGAAAGGAAAATATCATGAGAGAGATTAGAATAGCGATTGCCGGACTCGGAAACTGCGCAAGTTCACTGATACAGGGGATTGAATATTACAAGAAACTAAAGAAAGATAATCCCGACCGGTCGCTGGGGCTGATGCATTACAGCTTGGGAGGATATACCCCGGATAACATTAAGGTCGTTGCGGCCTTTGACATCGATAAAAGAAAAGTGGACAAGCCGATAGTTGAAGCTATTTTCAGTAAACCTAACTGTACGAAGACATTATATAAAATAAACACAGCCCAATACCCGGTAAGGGTAAGCATGGGGAATATCCTGGATGGCGTATCCGAGCATATGAACAACTATCCAGAAGACAGAAGATTCATAGTTGCAAAGAAAAAGCCGGCTAATATAGTAAAAATATTAAAAGACAGCAGGGCTGATATACTTTTAAATTATCTGCCTGTAGGCTCTGAAAAAGCTGCGGCCTTTTATGCAGAGGCCTGTTTGAAATCAGGTGTCAGCCTGGTAAACTGCGTGCCTGTTTTTATTGTCTCTGACAGGTCCTGGGCAAAACGGTTTAATCAGAATAACATTCCTGTTATAGGTGACGATATTAAGAGTCAGATAGGTGCGACCATAATACACAGATGCATTGCCAAGCTTTTTGATGACAGGGGGGTGAAGATAGACAGGACGTATCAGTTGAACGTCGGCGGGAATACGGATTTCCTGAACATGTTAAACCGCACGCGACTCCAGATGAAAAAAATATCCAAAACAGAAGCCGTCCAGTCGCAACTTCAAATGCCCCTGGAGCAGGAGAATATTCACATAGGGCCTTCCGATTATATCCCGTGGCTTAATGACAATAAAGTATGTTTTATGAGACTGGAGGGCAGGGGCTTCGGCAATATCCCCCTTCAGATTGAAATGAGGTTATCTGTCGAGGATTCTCCAAACAGCGCTGGTGTTGTAATAGATGCAATAAGATGCTGCAAGATAGCAAGGGACAGAAAAATAGGAGGGCCTCTCATATCTCCATCTGCTTATTTTATGAAACATCCGCCCAAGCAGTTCCCAGACGATATCGCAAAAAACATGGTTGAAAACTTTATCAGCGCAAAGATAGACAGATAATGAAGGATTAGATGCTCAGTGAGAAGTTAGGACACGCATTCGACAAGCCTCTGTCATCATTTGCACGAAAGATATCGCTCAGCCCCAACGCACTTTCAGTCACAGGTTTTTTCATAACCCTCATCGCTTCCTGCGTCCTTGCATTCAATCTCCGTTACGGGGGGATACTTGTCCTTGCCGGAGGTCTGTTTGATATACTGGACGGTGTTGTAGCCAGGGTCAACAAAAAAAGTTCATCTTTTGGGGCTTTCCTCGATTCAGTGCTCGACAGATATTCAGACGCCTTTATTTTGCTTGCGATAGCATGGAACCTTGGAAGCAATAACAATAATACCGGAGCAGTGCTTTGTCTCGGCAGCTTAATCGGAGCTTTTCTTGTAAGCTATTCAAGGGCGAGAGCAGAGGGGCTCGGGGAAAAATGTGCCTATGGGCTTATGGAAAGGCCTGAAAGGATAATCATGGTTTCCTTCGGTGCTATAACAGGTTATATTATGCCCGCGCTATGGGTTCTTCTCATTCTTACACATTTCACTGTCTTTCAAAGAATTTATTATGTCTGGAAAATGACAGGTGAAAGGCCTTGAATTTGCGGTCGAAAATATCTAAAATTCTATACCTTTCCTTCCTTTAATATTGTTTTTAAACGGATGTTTCAGCTTCTGCATGAATGTGACATAATCAGCAACATTTATCATCTTTTCCGTAGCCCCCCTTCCTGTGAGCACAAGTTCGAGCCCCGCGGGTTTCGAGGTGATGAACTGTACTGCTTCGTCTTCAGACAGCAGGCCTTCTGTAGTTAGGCAGATGAATTCATCAAGTATGATCATGTCGAAATTTTCTTCTGAAAAAATATCTTTTAAAAATGAAATGGCCTCCTGGACAGCCTCCTTTAAAGAAAGCTTGTCTATGTCCGGATTAAAAAGCGGGGATTTGACTTTGTCGAATATAAGTATCTGGATACCGATGTCCTTAAGAATATTTGTTTCTCCGCTTGGTTTGCTTTCCTTGAAAAAATAGACAAAAAGTGTTCTCAGTCCCCTGCTTTTTGCCCTTATGGCAAGCCCGACCGCAGCAGTAGTTTTTCCTTTCCCGTCACCGGTATAAATATGTATTAAACCGTTAGTCATTTATAAAAACAGCCGGCATGATCCAGACTGTAATCTACAATCTTTATCCGGACAAGTCAAATTATTTTAACAGGATTTATCCTGACGTTGATAAAAGGGGGGGCAGATGAGATGGAAAAGGGCTGCCATCAACACCATACAGCCCTCAGGCGCGGCCGGCCTTTCTGTAAAATGCACTTTCAGTTAAGTCTGCATTCATGTGAATAATGATTAAATCCTGTTGATTTGCAGAACTTTTACAATTCATCTGCCTCCCGTATCAAAAACATGTTTTGCAACTGGTGGATTTATACAGAAAAAACTTTTGTCTGTATCTGATAGAATATAAAAAATTGGTGACGGGTTATAGAGTATGATCACAGAAGCTTCGAAAGTTATAAGGAATCCGGTTGTTAAAGGATTTGTTGCGAGAGCATGTGAATGAAGCTTCGAATCGGGCATTTGTCAACTTTTTACCATACAGCAGTGCTTCTGATGGCAAGGCGGGACTTATTGAAAGATAAAGGGATCTGTCCTGATTGGAGGCTTTTTGGAACCGGTCCGGCGATTGTGAATTCCTTTGGAAAAGACGGGCTTGATATTGCCTATATTGGTCTTCCACCTGCTATTATTGGAATAGAACAGGGTCTGTCTATAAAGTGTATTGCAGGGGGCCACATTGAGGGGACTGTAGTGAGTGCGAAAGTACAGTACAAGGGGTATCCTGAGATGGGAGACCTTGGAGATATCTTGCAGCAGTTTTGCGGTCTTAAAATAGGGGTGCCGGGTAAAGGGTCGATTCATGATGTAATATTGAACGATTGTCTTAAGAGATATGGTCTTTCAGATAAGATAGAAGTCATAAATTTCCAATGGTCTGACATGATTACTGAGGCCATTGTCAGGGATGAAATTGCGGCTGCTGTTGGCACGCCTTCGCTTGCCGTCGCTATAGAACGATATGCAGGTGGAAGGATAATTTATCCACCGTCACTGCTCTGGCCTAACAACCCGAGCTACGGAATACATGTTAACAGCACTTTCTTAAAAAGAGAGAGCAAAATGGTTGAACAGTTTCTATTATGTCATGAAGAGGCTACATTATTACTAAGAAGCAGAGAAGAGGAGGTTGCAGAGACCATTTCTGATTTTATTCGAATTGTCGACAAAGATTTTGTTCTGGAGGCGCTGCGAATTTCTCCAAAATATTGCGCCCAGATAACGGAAGGATATGTTGATTCAACTATGGAGTTTGTTAAGACAATGAAAAATTTAGGATATATAAAGCGCGTCCTGTCCTCTGATGATATATTTGATACTTTTCTTATCAAAAAAATCCATCCGGATAGAGCACATTATTAAAAGATAAAGGTGTTTGAAGCTTAAAGTAAAACATTAATGCAGAATAAATTGTACGCTATGAGAAAAGAAGGAATCGCAAACCCATACAGACGAAAAGATCTTTTCGTCATACCGGAAAATTTATGAATACCGCAGGCTATAACAATATGTTATTGTATTAATAATATGAAAAAGGAGTGTGTCCATGTCCGGCAAAGAGAAGCCGCTGCCTAAACCGCCTTCCACGCCATTTGGTCGTAAGAAACGTTTTGAGCACGTGGAAGAAAAAGAGCCCTTAATAGCTGATGAGTTGGCTATGGCAATGGCCGAGGGTAAATTCGAAGAGTTCTTAAAGAACAATCTGCCGGACAGCGAACACGCAAGGAAACTGGCAGAGATGATGATGGGTATGACCGGCATGTTTTCTCCCGGTGGGTTACCCGAACAAAAAAAATATAAAAGTCCTGATGATAGTGAGGCTTACGAGTCAATATGCACGGAAGAGGGCAAGGCTCCGGACCCTCCCCGGGAAATTGTAAATGCGGTCCAATCGGGCGATGTTGAAGGGCTTATGTCACTGCTTTACCAGGAACGTCAGAAAAGAATCTCTGCTGCAGGCCTTCGCTCAGGGGAGACCGACGATACACAGGCAGGTCGGCATATTGTTGAAAAAGAGATCCTTGATCAGATGATGAAGATTGCATCCGATAATAATGTTTCACAGGACTGGCTGCTTATGAGAGCTATCAAACTGTATATCAGGGAATATCAGAGGACAGGACGTCTGTAATTTGGAGAATAATAGATTCAAAGGCATTTGCATCATAAAAAATCAGGATGACAATATAGCTTGATGCAATCAATGTAGTTTTAAGAAATCCTGGAACTGTTTTTTTATATTGATATGGTTGAGAGTAATGTTAGCAACCGGCTCATTTCCTGCAGTTGCCAGGATGTGAATAAAAGCCGGTCCATGCCTGTATTTTTTTACAACTTTAAGCAACTGGTTCCTGTCCGCGGCCTTTTCAGTATTTCTTATCCCAAAACCCTGCGCTACAGCTTCAAGATCAACACAGGATGATGTAAGCGAAGGCTGTCCGCCTGTGGACCCGTAAGACCTATTGTCTATCGCGAGAATCGTAAGATTCCGGGGAGACATATGTGCTACTGTAGCAAGAGTCCCGGGGTTCATAAGAAGACTTCCATCACCATCTATGACGATAACATCCTTGTCATTTGAAAGACTGACCCCGAGACCAACGGGTGTTGCCATCCCCATACTGCCGAGCATATAAAAATTTGATGGCTGATGCGCCAGGTGGAACAATTCTTTTGAAGGAATTCCAAGATTACATATGACAACCTTTGAATCAAGATGGGGGGTTAAAATTTTCAGGATATCGAAACGTCTTAACCAGGGTCTTAACCTTTCAGTCCTTCTCTTGTCATGACCGGTATCCGGCAAAATACGGCGGGGGGATAATACTGGCCGGACTTGCCGGGTTTGTTTAAAAACAGCCGGGCTTAAAAGGAATACATGGATAAGATTATTGCTGTAAACACCGGGAAGTTTTTTTTCTATAATTTTAAAATCTTTCCTGCTGCTGATAGTGGAAAAGGAAATGCCCGCAGCCCTCAAAATGTCCGGCAATCTTTGCCCCATTGCCAATTGGGCAAGTATTTTCTCTCTGTAAATACCCCTTTGACTCACAAAAATTGCGAGAGGAAGTTCATAGAAAACCGTAAGGGATAGCAGCGCATTTATCATATTCCCGATGCCTGAACTCTGAACAAACATCGCCGGCCTTTTACCTGCAAGCGCTGCACCGGCTGATATGCCGACCCCTTCTTCTTCCCGTGTCAACGGCACATGGAAAAAATTCTTACCGATGCGGTTAAGAAGTCCTTTGATCTTTTCGCATGGAAGACTGGAGGTGAAATCAATCCCTGATCCTTTGATTATATTTATTAATTCCTCTTCAGGACCTCGCATATTAGTCTCTCTATTTCTTTTTCTGTAATATTTTTTGATATGACAAGCGGCCTGACCTCATATTGCGCAAATTCTTTTTTAAGTCTTTTCTCGCCTCCGCCTGTAATGTTTAATAGAATGATTTCGCTTCGCTGAACAGTTCCCGACTTAACTGCCTGATCGAGCGCGCTTACTGCAACTCCTGATGCCGGAACTATATCAATCCCTTCTGTTTTTATAAATATATCCATAGAACTATATACTTTTTCATTGTTAATCCCGTACATTTTCCCCTGCGTCGCCATCAGGGCATCGTATACACCTCCCTTTATAGTATATGCCGGGTAGCGGGTCGAAAGCACGCGTGTTGTGATCTCGCTTATCAGTTCGGGTCTAAGATCATCAGGGAAAAGTTCTCTGCTGTCCTTTCCCCAAGCCTTGAACATGGGGGCAAAAGGGATATTCTGTGCAAGATGGAGAACCGGCATATTTGTGCCGTATCTGCCGTCCCGGATAAACCGTTCCGCCATCTCCCAGACGCCTATAGCGCCCGAACCGCTGCCCACAGCCTGAAAGTAATGGTCAGGGAGCCTGCCTATTTTTGATACAGTTTCGAGAAGGACTATACCCAGGCCGTCTCTTTTGGCTATGTTTTTCACCCCGCCTTCAAAAGGAAATCCTGCAACTGAAGCGATTCTCCGTGCAACGTCAATAGAGTCTGCATAGTCACCGTCAGCGATGGCTAATGTCGGTATCCGCAAAGAGTTTTCGAGATACCACATCTCCATGAGACACATGTTCGGGACAACAATTATCACCGGATAGCCGGAGACAGCAGCCAGATGAGTAAATGCACGTGCGGTATTCCCTGCTGATGCGACTATGAGCCCGTCCATTTTGTTCTCAATGGCATTTTGAAGAATAACCGCCGCTTCAAATTCCTTGAATGTGCATGTCTTCAGCAATGCCCCATTCTCAGGCCAGAAACCGTTGAATGCAATGTAAAGATTTTCAAGTCCCAGATAATCTGCAAGTCCCTTTGATCTGTAGACAACAGTTCCAGGCTGGTCGAAGCAGGGATTATGGACCGGAAGCCAGTTGAATCTCCAGATTCCTTCTCCAGGATCATCTCTGAATTTTTGTTCGAAATATTCCGTCACCAGCAGCGAATCTTTGCAGTGTTCACAAAAGACGCAATAGACCTCGGTTAATTCCCTGGCGCAATTTCTACATCTTATTCTGAAATGACTCACGGTCAACCCCTTTTGATAAGGCCTGAAAGCAGCTCCATAATATCGACGATCGGGATTTGTCTGTCATATCCAATCATTGCCTCGTTGACCTTTGAATAACATGCAGGACAGCTTAAGACAAGACTGTCAGCATGTTTTTCGACAGCTTCGTCAATTGTCAATCTTCCCATTGCGATCGCATTTTGATTATATACTTTACGCGCCGCACCTCCTGCGCCGCAGCATCGTGAATCAAGACCGTGTCTGTCGAATTCCAGAAGCTCTACGCCGGGAATATTCCCGAGAATCATCCTGGGTTCCTGTAATATTCCAACCCCCCTGCTCAAATAGCAGGGATCATGATAGATGACCTTCTGTTTCGATTCTCTGATGCGCAGTTTCTTCTCATTTAACGCGCTGGAAACAAATTGAGTAATATGCCTTATTTTGAATGGAAGTTTTCTGCCGTATAATACAGGCCAGTCCCTGACCATGATATTAACGCAGCACGGGCATGAACACAGCAGGACTTTCACCCCTTTTTCTGTATATGAAGCTACAAGCCTGTTAACCAGGTCTTCCAGAATATCGTGTTGTCCCGTAATAAAAAGAGGGAATCCGCAGCATACCTCCTCCTCGGGGGAAAGCATTGTGAAAGGTTCTCCTATGGCGTCAAGGACAAGGACATCGCCTCTGACCATAGGCTGTGCCTCATACGCCCCCGTGCATCCGGCATAATATCCGATCTCTGCTTTTTCTGCCAATTTGACATCACCAGGAAACCATGCACTGAATCTCTGTTCCGGCGGCAAGCTATAGGGATTGCCGGTTTTTAACACTGCATTCGGCATTTCTGCCTGGTAACCTATGGGTCCCAGGCCCCGCTTAACCATCTCTTTTCTCAGTACCGGCCAGAGCCTCTGTGTAAAAATACCGACAGGGCATTTTTGACTGCAGGAACCACAGGTTGTGCATTCGTATACAGCGTTTGTGAAGTCTTCAAGCAGCCTGCGGTCAATACCACCGGATCTGAAAAGTCTGGCTTTGAGTCCTTCAGTTGCTCTTATGAATTCCCTGAACATACGAATCTTCTCTGGAGGAGATATTGAAGGATTATGGGTCACATCCTGAACAGGACAATATTTCAGGCATTCGCCGCATTGCGTGCAGGCATCGAGTTCAAGCAGCTGTTCGCGCGATAGTTCCCTGCCAAAAAAGTCTTTATTTTTCATGCATCACCGTCTTGAGGCTGTCTTCACGCTTGCGGGCATCCATAATCACAAACGGAGCAGTTAAAATGTGGGACGGCAGATAAGGCAGTAGTAGAAGAAACAACGAAAAGTGAATAATGAAGATTGCGCTCTCCGGAGCCTTTTCAGGACTAAGGCTGAATGCTGCTATCATGAAATTCTTTATTGTTATGAGATCCTGTCTCAACACAGTATTCATCAAGAGCCCTGTTATGCTCATCAGCAATAGCACTGCTGTAAGAAACAGGTTGCGGTATGACACATATCTTATTTTTGTATTGACAAACCTCAAAATCAATATATATACAAGCGAAAAGGTGAGTACAAATCCTGCATATCTGCCAACGGGCTGAACACAGAAAATCCAGCCGGGGACCGGTTCAATAAAATATCTCAGGTGCTTCAGTATTACGATCATGAATGAGATATGAAAAAGCCACGACCCGGCCCAGAGCCATTTGTTTGTTCTGAAGAGCCGCAAAAGAAAAAAGATATCGAAAAGAACCGCTGTCGCCGTTCCGGGGACCCCCGGGATTGCCGTATGGGACAGACCTGATGCTTTTCGCAAAAGCAACATAAAACCGATGAAACGGGAAATGAAGAGGCATATGAACAGATAAAAAGTGAGGGTTAATATTGTGCCCATAATGATCGCCATTCCCCGGAAGATTGCTGATAATCCGGATAAGCAGGGTTTGCGATTAGATTATATATTATCATGACATCATAGACGGACTTTTACTTCCCTTTTCGCTTTAATGATATTTTCAACCTGCATCGCGAAATCATACGTCCGATACGAATGTGATGGCGGCATTCCGGGGCAGACAAAAACCTGATTCAACCTCCAGCGCCTTAAGGATCCCCGAAGGCACCGGACATGCGGGATGTTTTAAGTGCATAGCAGCGGAACGGAAAACAGGATTGGCAAGATGACCGGCGAACGCTGCTCTCATGTCGAGCACTGATATGTCTTCCATCATCTTCTGCACCATCTCACATTCAGTTGTAAGAATGATATTTATTCTTTTATCCCTTGTCCTGTCTGCGGCGACAGTAACAGAAAAACCGCATATGCCTGAATTTACCCGAACCTTTGTCATAATTTCCTAAGTATATGAAACATTCATGGTTTTAACCTCTGATCTCAACAGTGCTTTCTGATTTTTCGAGCAATGCCTTTAAGTTCGGGAATTTATCTTTCATATGAGGTATATGCATGGCCTGCATGAATTCTTTTTCGAAGGAAGGGTCAGTTGCTATCTCGAGGAACTCGACCCATCGCGCCCGCTCATTCGCCTCTATACGTTTTTGTCTGTTCAGGAGTGCCATTCGCGCGCCGTCGCCTGCGGCATTACCGACAGCATATACCTTCTCGATTTCACAGTCAGGGAACATGCCGAGGGTCAAAGATGCCTCCCTGCTTATATGGCTGCCGAATGCCCCGGCAAGGACAACCCTGTCAAGTTTTGTGATGCCCAGTCTTTTCATCATGAGTTTGGCGCCGGTATAGAGGGCGCCCTTGGCAAGCTGCAGGGCTCTGATATCAGCCTGTGTTATCGTGATATCGGTTCCGATAGATGTTTCCTCTGCCCATGCAAGCACATATTCTGGCTTTCCGTCAGAATCCTTTCGAACCCGTGGCGTACCGGCATCAGTTCTGATCTTTCCCGATTTGTCAATAATCCCTGCCTTGAACATTTCAGCTGCAACCTCAATGATGCCTGAACCGCAGATGCCTTTTGCATTAATTTTTTCAAGATGAGTATGCCAGTCGGCTTTCCCGATAACTTTATAGAGCGGCTCTTTAGTAACAGGGTCTATCCGGACTTTTTCTATAGCACCGGGGGCAGCCCTCATCCCGAATTTAATCTGGGCGCCCTCGAATGCCGGGCCTGTGGCACAGGATGTGGAGCAGACCTTATTGCGGTTTCCAAGCAGCAGCTCTCCATTTGTTCCGATATCGATCACGAGAACCATATCATCCTGATTGTACGGTTCTTCTGCTATAAGTACTCCGACATTGTCGGCGCCGACAAACCCGGCCTCCAAAGGAAGCACGTGGACATAAGCTGAAGGGTTGATTTTTAATTCAAGATCACGTGCCTTGATATTCAGGGAATTCTGAACTGCGGGGATAAATGGTGAACGTCCTATATACCGTGGATTAAATCCCAGAAAGATGTGATGCATTGCAGTATTGAAAACAATCGTGAGATCATCGATCGCATATCCGGGATTGGGACCGTCTTTTTTTATCTCGGTGACAACCCGTTCTATTATCTCATTCAGTCCGTCTGTTATTGCCTTCTGCATTATACGGAGACCTTCAGGATTCGACATGGCGTATGTTATGCGGGACATGACATCCTCTCCGTAAGGGACCTGGGGATTCATCATCGATTCTGTATTAACCACTTTCCCTGTGCTCAGGTCGCTGAGATAACCGACACAGGTGGTGGTGCCGACATCAACAGCGAGTCCGAAGTAGGTCTCCACAAAACCTGGTTCAACCTTAATTATCTCTTTGTCCATCCATACCGTTACTGTAACCTTCCATCCGCCCTCCCTCATGACATCCTGAAGTCCCTTCAGTACCAGATAGTCGGAGGTCAGATCTTTAAGGTCGTAATTTATCTCCATAAATTTCAGAATACGCTCATAATCACCGGTTGTCATGTCATGAAGAGTAGGGGGGATCAGCTCAACATTGTATTTCTTAACGGACGGGTCCAGAGAGATTGAAAGTTCTTTTGCAGCCTTGCGCACTACCTGTTTGCCCGCGCGTGAACGTTCGGGTACAAACACCTTGACATCTCCATGAACCTCAGATGTGCAGGCAAGACGTATCCCGGGGCCGTCTTCGGGCTTAATATGTTTGATTTCATCTTCGGTAATCGTTGAGAGATGAGACATGCCGGATTCTATATTGTCTTTCTCGAAATATCCTTCTTCTATTCGTACCTTGCATTTCCCGCAGACCTTTTTATTGCCGCAGAGCGCCTCAATATCAACGCCAAGAGACTGTGCTGCTTCAAGCAGGCTTTTGCCCTCCTCAACCTCTCCTCGTCGCCCTGACGGTTGAAATATTACCTTGTATTTATTCATCTGCGCTGCTCCTTCTGACTGAGTTTAAATCGCCATAATCTGTTATCTTTCAAACGGTTTATTCTCCGTACGGTTTGTTCAGCATAAAGATTAGATCATCAGTGTCTTATGAAATGATCGCTTGATTGTTTATATTGTTTCCGTCCGAACGGACATATATTTATGCAAAAACCACAATTAGGCTTGCCGTTCACTGATTTCATATTCTTTTTATAGGCAATGCAATGTTCTTGCCTGACAAGCTCGACAAAGGGATCGAAACGCGACCAATCCTTACCTGTTATCGCCTCAGACGGACAAAATTCGACGCACAATCTGCAATTTCCGCACATGCTGAATTCAACCGGGGAAGAGACCTCTAACGGCGCATCCGTCAGAACAGTAGCAAGTGAAAGGCGCGGACCGTAAAAGGGATTAATGAGAAGACCGTTGCGCCCGATCCAGCCCAGCCCTGCAGATGTGGCTGCTATTTTGTGCGTGAAGAGAGGATAAAGCCTTGAAATGAAAGTGTCTCTTATCCTGTCAGAATCAGGCGGAATGCAGAGATACCGGTATCCTTTATTCTTTAAAGTCAGAGCAGCTTTCTTTTGCAGTTCTCCAAGAAATCTTACTGTATCTTCATTCAGGTTTCTGTCAACTCCGATTGAAACAGCTTTCCCGAGATGGGCGATATCCCTGTCAAGCGCCTCCATCACACCGGCAAAACCGATAACAGTCGCCCCCGCTTCTAAAAGTTTTTTCGCGAGAATTTTGTTCATCAGATCTTTTTTGCCTCGGCGTCTTCTTTGAGTTTCTTGAGTGAGCTGATCATATTTATGGCGTCTTTCAGGGCATTATTAGCATCTTTGGCGTATCCATCAGCTCCCCATTTATCAGCGATATCCTTTGAAACAGGCGCTCCGCCTATCATGATTTTCACATTAGGATTTTTGGCTTTCAGATCCTCTATGACTTTCTTCATCCCGACCATCGTAGTTGTCATCATTGCGGACAGACAAACCAGGTCAGAATCTGTCTTTAATTGTTCCTCCACGAATCTGTCCAGGGGGACATCCCTGCCAAGGTCATAGACGGTAAACCCTGCAACATCAAACATCATTTTCACAATGTTTTTGCCTATATCGTGTACGTCTCCCTCAACAGTGCCTATGACAACAGAGCCTTTTACGCCAAGGTCCATCTTTTTTGCATGGGGCTTAAGTATGTCGAGGCCTGCGTAAAGAGCATCAGCGCACATAAGCAACTCCGGGACAAAATATTCCTGCGCCTCAAAAAGTCTTCCCACCTCTTCCATGCCCGAGACAAGACCGTTGAATATAGCGTCATTTACGTCCATCCCGATATCGAGGGCCTTTTGAGCGGAGTCCTTGGCGGCATCTTCATCATACTGAATAACAGCATTCTTGAGGGCATCCAATATTTCTTTTGATTTTTCGTCTGACATATCCTACCTCCTGTATTTTCTTACTTCATCCATCATTGCATGTAAATTCTCAGGCGGTACAGTCGGCCAGATATCGCATCCGGGCCACACTGCGCTGACTCCGTCGTCCAGACACTTTCTGATTGCCTCCCTTACTTTCCCGGGCGTACCGGAAACAAGTACATTGTATGGATCATAGTTTCCAAAAAGCAGGGCATCCCTGCCTATTTTTTTGCGCGTCTCGGCTGCGTCGTTTTTCTGGTCGACGCTGATTGCTTTGGCTCCGGATTCGAGCATCGGCACCGAGATATCATTTGTTTTTCCACAGATATGCAGAACACTGTGTGTTTTAAGTTCGGCGAATATCTTTTTCAGGTATGGCAGGATGAGATTCTTGAAAACCCGGGGGCTCAACACATCGGATGTCGCTCCCATTTCCCTGACCGTTATGTAGTCTGCTCCTGCAGATTCATATTCTTTTGCAACCACAATGATGACACCTGCGAGGGTTTCGAGCAGCTTGCCGACCTTGTCAGGTTTCTTGAAGGATAACTTAAGAAGGTCATTAAGCTCCATAATCTGACCGGCGAGTGTAAAAGGGCCGAGCACATAAGATCCGACCGCCACTTCTTTCCCTATTTCGGCTTTAAGAAGACCGATTGCCTCTTTTATGAGAGGTATTCTGCCCAGTGCCGGCAGTTCTGACGGAACGACTATATCCATCTCTTCCTCGTTGTTAATGAGCTTCTTTCTGATGGTGGGGTAGAGTATATCATCGAGGTGAGCATAAACATTTATTTCACAGCCAAGCGCCTCTGCCTCGACACACAGGTCAAAGGGGACAACACCGCACTCAAAGCCGAAGAGTCTGTACGTAGATGCAGCGGCATCAGACAGCATTCTTGCATTAGAGTGGAGCGAGGCAAATTTGTATCCGAACTTCTTAAGCCCTTCGATAGTAACGTTCCCCATACCGCTGAAGCACGGAGGCCTGTCTATTGCTTCGCCGGCAAAAAGTTTCAAGACCCTTTCCCGGGGCGTCGGTGTGCTGTCAGTCATTTATTCTCCTTTCTAATCATATCCATAATCATTTTCTCGCCTTTCCTTCAAAAAGTTTTTCTATAAAATCTGAGAAATATTTTCTTATCGGGAGATCTTCATTCTCAGGAATTGTCTTTTTTTCATCGTATAACAGAGTGGAAAGCAGTATATGGGCGGTGGCAACAGCTGGGAAAATCCGCGGCGCTGTAACAATCGGCCCGTAGAAATTGAAGTCACTCCACAAAACTGACGACATTGCCTGAACAACAGCATCCATTGCCCTGAAGCCTTCGAGACCCCATATATCTCTGGATATTTTCCACATATGAGTGCCGTTTGAATATGCCCCGCCGCATGGGAGTCCTGTTTTTTCCTTTATTATCCTGTTGGCAATCAATGAAAAAGGGGTTGATGGCAGGTTCATGACCGATGTGTCAACGATCACGGTATCAAAACTTCCAGCTCCCTGCGCAAGGATGTTCTCCAGCGACTTGAGGCGCCCCATGGGCGTCTGGTCTTTATCGTCAAAGGCCTGGACGACAACGTGTCTTATCCCGAGGTCCTTTAATCTGTTCACCTGACCTTTAATGTCCTTGTCCCAGGGCGTAATGCTGTTATAGAGGAATTTGTCCTGTACTCCCAGTTTAGCAACATACTCGGTTGCTTTAGCCCTCTTTTCAGCAACCCACATGTCAATACCGAAAGGCATGCCGGTCGTCTCAAGGAAGAAATCTATATAGATCTGTGCCTCTTCAGGAGAATTGGCAACCATTGCAACCATGGACGGTATGCCTGTAGAAAGCGAGAGTTCTTCCTGTTTCATTATGAGTTCCTTCGCCTTCTGACGGTCGAACCGGCCCTTTCTGTCTTCAAGTAAACGATCTTTGTTGTGAAACATGGAGGCTATGAGCAACGGCGGACGGTCACCGGGATTTCCGCCTACAGAGATATTGCTTATCATAAAAGTTTTCTGTTTTGCAGTAATACTGAACATTCAATCTCCTTAAACTGAATCAAGTTGGGGCGTGCCGCAGGCACGCCCCATAAGTCCAAGTTTTCAATAGACCCCGTGGTCGAACCTGGGTTGAGGGAGATATTCCCATTTCTCGCCTTTTCTGTACTTTGCCTCGATATCGAGACACTTCAGGGCGTATTCGAACGCATAGGGGATTCCGGGGCCGCCGGGAACAAAACCAGCCAGTATCATGCCAACAGCCGCGGCTTCAAAGATTTCACCGGTTGTTGCCCCGGCATCTATTGCCGGAATGACATGAATTATGCATCGCGGAGAGCAATACGCTACCCCCCCGGACATGAACATAAGTTCCTTCACTTTTTTGGAGAGCGCACCGTCACCGAATATGCTCGCATAAAAATCTGCGAATGTCCTGCCGGGTTCCGGAGTTACTGTATTGATTATCTGGAACATCCTCGGGACAAAACCGCACTGTTTTTTCATGTAGGCATTAACTTCTTCAACAGTCATTTTTTTCTCATCTGCCATTTCTTCCTCCTCCTTTTCCCCGGAATATGTGGTTTTCCGGGCGAAAAAATTTATTAAATCTTCAAATATCCCTATCTCTTGAACCTCCCCTAAGCCGGGCGCCCTTACTGCTCATCACCTCCCTTTCTTCAGAATTTCCAATCCCTGGCCACCTGTATAAATTTCTGTATGTTTTCATAAGGCACTGTAGGCGGGATGTCGCATCCGGGCATGAGCACGAATCCACCGTCAGTCCCTGCTGATTGAATAACTGTTTTACAGGCGGTCTCGACTTCCTGTACGGTTCCCTGCAGCATTATCTTTACCGGGTCTACATTGCCTGCAAAACACATTTTCCCATGTAGTATCTCTTTTGCCCTTGCAATATCAGTCTTATGATCAAGGCTGATGCAGCTGGCGCCTGTCAGAGGAAAGAGATCAAGCCTGTCAGTAGTATTTCCGCATATATGGACGAGAGTATGAACATTGTTTGACTTCGCCCAGTCAGTGAATTTCTTTAGGTACGGCAACGCAAAACGTTCGAACTGTTTTTTTGAGATCAGATCGCCGGAAGCGGTAGGATCGGCAAGGCTTATGACATCGAGTGCGCCATCCTTAACAAGAGGTTCATAGAGATGTATAAGGAGACCAGTCGCAAAATCAACTGCTTTCTCAACAAAGCCCGGCTTCCTGAACGTTGCCTTCATCATATCTTCTTCACCGACAAAACGCGCTGCAAGTGTATACGGACCCCATGCCGTCATAGTTACGACATATTCCTCGCCGACAGATGCCCTGGCCCTTTTAAGGGCTGACTTGACGGTATTTATGACTTCGTCATTGTCAATCTTTGATATGTCGAGTTTGCCGAGGTCTTCTTCCGAAGAAACAAAATGTGATTCGAGGTCAGGGGCGCCTATTTCCCTGAATTTTATGGAACTGCCAAGTGCGGCAGCGTGGAAATTATTATAGCCTGATCCGGCATAAACAATATCGCAGCGCAACACATCAGACATTTTGATAAGCATGTCAGCCATCTTCTGGGAGTCCCGGGAAAGATCCTTAAAAGTAGTGCCGGATCTGTGTATGCTCCACATACCGGCCCCAAAAAGTGTTGCAGGCACCCGCTCGGATTTGCTGCCCTCGAACGCCTTTAAAATTGTTTCTCTCGGCTTCATATGATCCCCCTTCTTGTGTTTTAGTTGATATGTTGTAATCTGTTAATGCCCGTAAAAATCTGCTTAAACTCTTCCAGATCTATCGGCGCTTTGATAATTGTTGCATCCGTGCCAGGCTGTGGAACACCTAAAGATATCACGGGAATATCCGGAGCCAATATCCTGATAATATGTATCGCATCCTCGCCGGAAAGACCGAATGGCTCTGAATCGATAATGAGAATGTTGTAACGTTTTTTCAAGACATTGCGAACCGCGTTGGAGGGATGATCAACAGTATCGACAGAATAACCGTCATCAATCAGTATGCCAATGATATTTTTGATTAACAGAGGATTATGTGAGCACAGCAGGATTTCTTTCACAAAATAATTTAGTGCAATTATAATGCCATGCTTCAGGGAATGCCCTGAGCCTGCTTTTACATAACCTTTAAGGTACGGCAGGTTTTAAATAAGTAGAATATTTCCCCAATTTCTGGGGAAATATTACCCATGTATTTTAGAGCGTCATTTATCAGCCCTTTTTATTGACAATGATTTTCCCGGCGATGCTGGTCGGTTTTATTAAGCTGTCTACAACGGGGCAGTGGGCTATTACTTTTTGTGCAAGGGCGCTAATCTTATTCTCATCTTCAGGAGTTTCAACCTTGAAATTATACGTGATGTCTTTAAATCCGGCGGATACATTTTCATCAATCATAAAAAGGCCTCTGAGATCAAGCGTGCCTTCAACATCAATTTTTATCGAATTTACGGTCAATCCTTCGTAAACCGCAAATTCAAAGAATGCACTTTCTATGCACGCCGCAAAGGCGGAAAGCAGAAGTTCTATTGGATTGGGAGCGAGATTATCTCCCCCTGCGGCTTCTGCATAGTCAGCCCTTACTACATGGTCTCTTGCCTTTGTCTCGGTATACAGATTTTTTATGTGTCTCGATGATACACGCGGCCTGTATATAGCTGACTCAGGTTTTTCCCTGAAAAATTCGATCCTGCGTGAAACTATTGCTCCCAGATCACGTCCTTTATTGCCCATAATACACCTCCACGATATGACATGTTATTGTGATTAAACAACATCTTTAGAGGAATGCCTTCTTATTTTTTATCGGAATCATTAAGGCCGTATTTCTTTAACTTCAGGTAAAGTGTTTTTCTGTCAATCCCGAGGAGATGGCTTGTCTTTGATTGGTTACCGTTGGCTTCCTTAAGGACTCTGAGAATATGCATTTTTTCCATTTCCTCGAGTGAAGGGTTTGCGCCGGCCTTTTCGGATATATATGTCACAGGCAGAGACAGGTCCTTCAGGTTTATTGTTTCAGAGTCACAGAGGATAACGGCTCTTTCCACAACATTTTCAAGCTCACGGACATTTCCAGGCCAGCGATAGCTATCGAACATTTCCAGTACACCGGGTTCAAAATCTTTTACAGACTTTAATAATTTACGGCTGTATTTTTTCAGAAAAAATTCGGCAAGAGCGGGTATATCCTTCTTTCTGTTGCGTAGAGGCGGGATAGTGATATTAATGACATTTAACCTGTAATATAGGTCTTCCCGGAATTTTCCGGCCTTTATTAGATCGGTAAGACCTTTATTGGTGGCTGCAATAACCCTGACGTCAACATTAAGTGTTTTATTGCTCCCGAGCCTCCTGAACTCCCCTGAATCAAGAAAACGGAGGAGTTTTGCCTGAAGACCGAGCGGCATTTCACCGATTTCATCGAGGAAAAGAGTCCCTCTGTCCGCAACTTCAACAATTCCGTGCTTAGCCTGATATGCGCTTGTAAAGGCGCCCTTTTCATGCCCGAAAAGTTCTGATTCAATAAGATTTTCGGATAATGTCGCACAATTCAGGGCGATAAATGGCAAAGAATTTCTATTGCTGTGATGCCATATGATGCTGGCAATAAGTTCTTTGCCGGTGCCGCTTTCTCCCTGAATAAAAACCGGGGAATCGGTCGGCGCTATTTTCTTGATAAGCGCGAGAATATCAAGCAACTCCCTGCTCTTGCAGATAAATTCAGATGCGGACTCTTTTCTTACAAGTTCCTGCTGAAGCAGTTTGTTGGTTATGCTTAGTCTTCCATATTCGTAAGCCCTGTTTATTACGATAACAAGTTCATCAAGTTTGTACGGTTTTGTCAGATAATCAAAAGCGCCGTTTTTCATCGCTTCCACTGCAGTCTCTACGGTCGCCCTGCCTGTCAGGACAATAATAGAAGGGGAGGAGGGGTCTGATTTCAGCTTTTTCATGAGTGAAATGCCGTTCATGCCGGGCATTACAATATCGAGAAGAACAACGTCAAAAGATGATTCCTTCATCAGGCGGAGCGCTGCAGCGCCATCAGGCGCCACTTCAACATAGAAGTCTTTTCTTTCAAGTTCTTTCTTGAGGAGGCGTCTGAGCGGTTCCTCGTCGTCAACTACAAGAACTCGTGTCATCTTGTGCCCTGGCAGGAATGCGAATAATGAATTTTATCCCCTTGTCTTTTTCGTTCTCTACATCTATAGTGCCGTGATGCTCTTCGATAATCTTATGACAGATGGCGAGGCCCAGCCCTGTCCCATCGCCCGGAGGTTTCGTAGTAAAAAAAGGATCAAATACTTTATCAATTATTTCCTCCGGAATGCCTGATCCCGTGTCCGAAACCGACACCTTTATCATATCACCATCCTGCGAATTACTGTCCATTTCTGTGACCAGAAAAATACCGCCTCCTTCAGGAGTGAAGTAAATCGAGTTTATTATTATGTTCATGAAGAGCTGACGGAGTTTGCCTGGATCCGCGCATATTTTCGGCAGATCTCTATTCAGCTGTAAATCAATTGTATGGTTCAACTTTATCGCCTTATTGTTGACAAGGAGGATTACTTCCTTGATAAGCTCATTAATGTCTATCTCCCGGAATGTTCCTCCGGAAGACCTCGCAAAATCGAGAAGGCTCTTCAATATGCCTTTGCACCTGAAAATTTCCTTATGGATAGTATCGAGATATTCCGGAAAATCCTCGAACTGCCTGTTATCGAGAAGTGTTTTCTCCTTAGACCTTTCGAGGAGTGCTTCGGAATAGCCGGCGATAATTCCAAGGGGATTGTTTATCTCATGTGCGATACCGGCAACGAGCGTACCTAAAGATGCGAGTTTGTCAGCCCTGATAAGCTGCTGTTCAAGGCGCTTCTGGGCTGTCACATCCTTCAGGTAGTGTACTATTGCATATAACCGGCCTTCCTCATCGATAAGAGGATAAGCCCAAAAATGGAAAATATTACCCCCGGTACCTTTGAGTTCACGGAAAGAGGGCCTCTTATATGCAACTGTATCAGAACAGAGACAGTCTTTGGAATTAATTCCTATCTTACAAAGAAGCTCCCGGCAATACTTGCCGGCCACCTCCATGGAGGATAATCCTGTTTTTATCAATAACGCTTGATTTGCGCGGAGAATCCGCTGTTTCCCATCCTCGGTCCACACCATATCGGTAATGGCATCAAAGGTTTTTTCCCATTCCTTTTTATCGCGTGAAATTTCGTCGAAGAGGAGGGCGTTCTCAAGGGCGATCGAGATATGTTTTGCGATCGGGAGAAGAATCCGGAGGTCATGCTCCGAATATTTTGAAACCTCGGTGCTGTCCAGATTAAAGACGCCGAGCATCCTGTCGTGTGACAAAGGGATGCTGATTGTTGAGAGGATGCCCTCTCTGAGCAGTTTTTTGTCCTGCGAAAAGACAGACTTTTCCAGGTCATAATTTATCCAGGGTTTATTGTTCTTGATCACCCAGCCTGCGCTTGTATTGTCAATCGGCGCCTTGATCCCTTTTTTCAGGACAGTGTTCATATTTGTATCAAGCGCAAAAATAAGAAGGTTGTTTTCTGTTTCATTGTACAGCAGGAGACTTGCCCTGTCATAGGCAATGATCTTCCTTATTTCTGAGACCATCATGCGAAATATTGTGCCTATGCTCAAGCTTGAGTTGATTATCCCGCTCAATTCGCTGATGAGTTCGATCTGCTCCATCTTGCTGCGCAACTCCGCGATAAGCCTTGTGTTTTCTATGGCTACGCCGAGCTGGCTTCCAATCGGCGATAAAAGCTGAATATCCATTGAAGTGAAATATGAGGCCTCCTGGCTTGATATCCCGAGGACTCCCAAAACCTCTCCCCTGGAGGATATAGGCACACTGATCATACTAACCATATTGTTATCCCTGTAAATTACCCGGGGGTCCTCTGAAGATTTTTTAACCAGTAAGGGACGTCCTGAAGCAAAAACCTTTCCATTAAAACATTCGCCGACATTTAAAGTCCTGACATTTTCGATGAAATGAGGATTAAACCCCTGATAAGCCTTCAGATGCAGATTGCCGGCCTTGTCATCCATGAGATAAATCCAGCCGGAATCAGCTCCCATAATGGAGAGAAGCATGGATATCGTTTCCTGCATGATTGCATCAGAGTTCTTGTGACTGGTCAGGATTTTTGCAAAGGAGGTAAAGATTGATAATTCCTTGGTTCTCTGGCATGCCTTCTGCTGAATTTTTTTCTGTGTTGATATATCCTGAATTACGACAAGCCTTTGGTTATCTGTAGAACAGGGAATTATGGATACATTGGCGGAAAATAAGTCGCCATTTTTTTTCCTGCATACCGCTTCAAGAATATTGCCATAATATTTTTCATCAAGGACATTGCTGATAGGACCATACTCGGGTGTGTGTTCATCATTTAAGTCGCGGGAGACAGCGCAGGAGATAATGAGCTCTCTGATATCATGGTCCAGTATATCTACAGCGGAGTATTGAAAGATAAAAGAGACCGAAGCGTTTAAGGCGACTATTTTATCCAATCCTGAGTCAACTATAAAAACCGGGGTATTAAGGTAGTCAAATGTTTCCAGTATAAGATCCGGGGTGTTTTTTATAATAATAGTCATTTTATTTATTATAACAAAACTTTACTAACGGGTCTTATGGAAAGAAGGGAAGGGCTCATAAGCCTGAAATGGAGCGGGCGACGGGATTCGAACCCGCGACCTTCAGCTTGGGAAGCTGACACTCTACCGCTGAGTTACGCCCGCAAGGGTAATTTTATAAATCAGAAGAATAGAAAAAGTCAAGAAATAGAAAATAAGGCATATATAAGATAATATGATATTATGACAATTCAAAACAACTTATTTGATAACAACACACTAAAGAAAAAAATATTGTCCGATAAACATAACAGAATGGTTTTTTCTTCGGGCAGGGAATTTGATATTTATATGGTAGGCGGATATTTGAGGGATGTCCTGCTCGGGAGAAAAAGCATTGACAGAGACTTTGCTGCCAAGGGGAACCTGCAGGATATTCTGGAAAAAATTGCAGCCAAAACTGACGGCAGGATAATATGCATAGGTAAAAGAAATTTCTACAGGATTGTGTCAGCTAAAGGGTTAATGCTTGACTTCTCGCCGGTTGATAAAGATATAGAACATGATCTGAGAGAAAGGGATTTTACAGTTAACTCAATGGCATGGTCTCCTGGGACAGGGATAATTGATTTGAATAACGGAATGAATGATTTATCAAAAAAGATCATAAAAATGAACAGAATTGATAATCTCCTGAAAGATCCTGTGAGGATTTTAAGGGCTTACAGATTGGCAGATGAAATGTCCTTTAAGATTGATCCAAAAACGAGAAATGCTTTAAAAACAATAAGGAAGAGGATTAGAGAGGCAAAATCTGAAAGAATAACTTTAGAGTTTTTCAGGATATTGAATTCAAACAATAATATAATAACCTTAAGAACCTTACTGAAAGACGGCATTTTAGAGCAAATAATACCCTTATCTCACGGTAAGTTAGAAGATAAACTTAAAGTTATTTATAATTTTAACAAAATATTTGATAAATTACCTTTAAGATACAAGGTAAAGTTGGGGAAAGAGTTCTCGCAGGGTCTTTCATACAAAGGCCTTTTGACATTAGAGATACTGATGCTCGGCTCCCCATATTGCGATCATCTAACGATGAGCTCAAGGATAAATGAACACATCTCGCTCCTGAGAAATATCAGAAAATTCACAGGAAAAGAAAAGAGAGCAAGGGAGGAATTATACAGGATTTTTAAAACAGCGGGACGGGCTTTGTTGGATTATATTTTGATAAATAATATGTTGAAATACATAAATGAATATGAAAGATATGTAAGGATTATGAAAAAGTGCATACTTCCGACAAAGGAGATAATGCAGATAACAGGGTTGAAAGAAGGTAAAGCCCTTGGGACCGTGATAGAAGAGTTAAAAAGAGCCGAATTTATCTGTAAAATCAAGCACAAAGGAGAGGCGATAGATTTCATAAAAGAGAAATGTTTATTTAATTTAACATAATATATCTTATCGGTCATTCGATATAAACATCATATGTTAGTACATTGTCAGTATTCATGTTAAGTATATGCTTCAGCAAAGAATATTATTAGCCTTGACGATCTTGGCTATGAATTAGGCAGAATGATTTATTTACAATATCAATGAGTTATGTCTAAAGAATAACAATTCCTTCAACCATGTCATTGGCAAGTCTCACAGATCTAACATTTACAATGCTTCCCTTTTCATGTACATCTGACCGAATTCTTATTTTCAGATAATTACTCGATGTCCCAGTAGTAAAACCATCCGGGGTTCTGTCTTCTATTACTGTTTCCAGGGACTTATTCAACTGTCTGTTCAGATAATTTCTCTTTTTCTGCACAGCAATCTCTCTTATGCTCTTTAACCTGTTTTTGACTTCAGATTGCAAGGGGAGATTTTTCATGTTATATGCCTCTGTGCCGGGTCTTGCCGAAAAAGGGAAAATGTGTAAATATGTAAAGGGCAGGTCATTTATCATGCTTAGCGTATCATTAAATTCCTTTTCGCCCTCTTCTGGAAACCCGACTATAATATCACTTCCAATTGATACATTATCCACTCTTTCAGAAATCCTCTTTATCATTCCTGTGAACTTTTCAGGGGTATAATTCCTTCTCATAAGCCTGAGGATTTTTTCATTGCCGCTTTGCAATGGTATGTGAAGATGATTGCAAAGCCTTTTATCCTGAAACAATTCGACCAGTTCTTCGTTTATTTCGCTTATCTCGAGCGAGCTGAGCCTTATTCTGCATTTTTTTGTATTTTCGAGCAGTTTTTTAATGAGACTGTTAATGTCTGTCTTTTCAGACAGGTCATGTCCGTAAGCGCCTAAATGTATTCCCGTAAGCACAATCTCCTTATAACCATATAATTCGATTTCCTGTGCCCTTCTTATTACCTCTTTCAGAGGTATGCTCCTTGACCTGCCCCTTGCAAGAGGAACAGAACAGTAAGAACATCTGAAATTGCAGCCATCCTGCACCTTCAGATATGGCCTTGACTGGCTGTAACTTCCGAAAAAGAGCTCCTCTGGATTTTCAGTCAATTCCGTTTGTGAACTGCTTTTATCATTGGCATTTTCTGCTGTTGTAAAAATATCTATAACATCATATTTATTGTTGTTATCACAGATACCGTGTACCCCCCTTATCTTTTTTATCTCTTCGGGCCTTAACTGGGAATAGCATCCTGTAACGATCACTTTTGCCCCTGCCCTCGCAGCCCGTCTTATAAGCTGTCTTGAATTGTAATCGCTCTTTGAAGTTACCGTGCATGTATTGACGAGGCAATAATCAGGGTTTTCCTCGAGACCGACAACAGATACACCTTTTTTCCTGAGTGTTGCCTCAATTATTGCGCTCTCGGACTGGTTGACCCTGCATCCCAATGTCAATAATGTCACTTTCATGGACTTAGACCTGAACGGTTTCTGGATCGATATTTATTCCGTCGAGGGAATGCTGTCGGGCTTTCCGGATCATTACTTTTATGAAAGAACCTTCCTTTTCACCAGAATCAGCAATTGTAACTATCTTGTTTGTCCTTGTCCTTCCCATGAGCATATTCCTGTCAGTCTCTGAATGGCCTTCTACAAGTATTTCCTGGGCAGTCCCTTCAAGTGTCCTGTTCTTTCTGTAAGTTATTTCTTCCTGTATCCTTAAAATATGATTCAGGCGTTCTGTCTTGATATCATCTGAAACACTGCCTTCCATTTCACTTGCCCTTGTGCCCCTTCTCGGTGAAAACTTGAAAGCAAATATGCCGTCGAACTCAATCTCTTCAAGGGCATTGACAGTCTTTTTGAAATCATCCTCGTCTTCTCCAGGGAAGCCGGTGATTATGTCTGTTGTTATGGCGATGCCCGGCACTTCATCCCTGAGAGATTGTATTTTTTCATAATACTGACTGTATGCATATCCCCTGTTCATAAGATCAAGGATCCTGTCAGAACCGGACTGAAGCGGGAGATGAATATGCTCGCATACACTCGGCAGTTCTGAGATTGCGTTAATTAATTCCGAAGAAAGGTCCCTTGGGTGGGATGTAACGAAACGCACCCTCCTCATGTTTACTGAATCTATTTTTTTCAATAGGTCTGTAAAACCCATATCGCTCCTGTATGAGTTTACATTCTGCCCCAGAAGCGTAACCTCCTTGTATCCTTTTTTACAGAGGTCTTCTATCTCCGACAATATACTGGAACTCGGCCTTGAAACCTCCCCGCCTCTCGTATACGGCACTATGCAGTAACTGCAGAAGTTATTGCAGCCGTACATGATCGAGACCCATGCCTTGATGCTGCTCTGCCTCTGTGTTTCAAACTCAATGTATGCAAGCTCTTTATTTTCCTCAAGGGAAGTTTTCCGTGAATTGTTATTGAGCATATCTCGCATTAAACTGATATTCTGGGGTCCGAATATAAAGTCGACATGGGGGGCCTTTCTGAAGATATGCTGCCGGGCATCCTGTGCAACGCATCCAGCAACAGCAATTTTGAGGCCGGGGTTTCTTTTTTTAAGGAGCTTGGTCCTCCCAAGCTGGCTGTAAAACTTCTGCTCAGCCTTCTCCCTTATAGCACATGTGTTGAATATGATAAGGTCTGCCTTTTCGGGATTTTCCGCAATGGCATAGCCGTCTTTTGACAGGATCCCGAGCATCTTTTCAGAATCATGCACATTCATCTGACAGCCGAAAGTGTATATAAATACCGATTTCTGCATCATAAAATTTAACATGATTTTGAAGGTTTATTCAAATTGCGGAGAATGGTACAGGTTGTATATTGATTTGTTGAAAAGATGAAATACAGTGAATATTATTTCAGAATCCTTCCTGCGAGATTCCCTGTAGGAACACCCTCCCATAATGCAGGGATTCCGTTGACTATGACGTAATAAATCCCTTCAGGCTTCCGGAAAGGGTCGTCATATGTAACCTTATCAATAATCTTTTCAGGGTCAAAAACCACTATGTCTGCATACATACCTTCTTTTATGACCCCCTATCGGGGTCTGGGGGTCAGGTCTTGTTTCTTGCAGAAATATCATATCCCCTTATTCACCATCCTGCTTACAGTAGAATAATGTATCCCAAGATAATCAGAAACATCCTTCTGGCTGTATCCATATCTCTCTACAGCCTCTTTTGTCTTTTTGGTTGTCTGTCTTCTCCCCCGTGCCACTTTGAACAGTTCCGAAAGGCCGGGTCTTCCAATGTACCTCTGGCTCTTTGGTATCTCCTTTATCTCTTCATAGCCTTTTACATAATTTATAAATTTCTCAACAAATTCATCTTCTCCAAGTCTCATCCCTTTTGACAGGTTCCCATCAGGGGTCTCTATAATAAGGTGGTAATGGTTATTCATGAGGCAATAGGCATGACATATCCAGTTGTATCTTTTATTTCTCCACTTTCCAATGCATCTGTCCTGTAATGCCTGATTGTCCCATCTGATTTTATTCTTGCCAGTGGCTCGTCTATGTTAAAAGTCCTTATGTAATTAGCACTTACTGCGCCAGAGGCATTCTTCTCCTGGATAATATCCGGACCGTCATAAAGGTACTGGGTTGTTATGCCGTTGATAGTCTTTTCGATTCTTCTACCAAGAGCATCGTATTTAAAAGAAGCTGTAAGAGAACCGCAATCTGTATTAAATCCATTTATACCGACTAAGCGATTACGAGCATCCCATGAGTAGGTGGTCGTTACAGAGAAATGCAGAAACATATATCAAACATTTATTAATTCAACTTTTACATCATATCCAAGCTTATGAAGGTAATTATAGCAATCATCCCATGTCAGCCCAAATTCACGGACATCAGAAAGTCCTATATGTGCAAGAATATCTTTGATAAGTTCAAAGTTTTTATCTTCAAAATCAGCTTCATTTATCATATCCTCTGCCCAGTCAATAAGTACCGTCAAGCCAATTTCCCTATTTATATATTTCATAAGCATTTCAGCAAGTATTTTTCTCGTCACCATCATTTTATTCCTCCTTTATTATCTTATGTCCTTTGTCAATTGGAAATTTTTCATGTATTTCTATTAACCGGCCTTTATCGTCATAAATTTCTTGATAGAATAAGGAAATTTCTTTTCATTTAATCTTCTCTTGTCCTCTAAGGCCATTTATTGGAATTATACCATAAGGCTATTCTTACAAATATTAAAATCTTTTCGAAGGAAATTTTATCCATGCTATGGGGAGCAGGCAGATTATCTTATCTCAGGCGATAAACATTTGAGAGAGATAAAGCACTTCCACGGCGTCAGGATCATCGATGTCAAGGCCTTTGTCGAGAGGGTCAGGAGGCAGCTTTAAGCAGGCAAGGTACGAGACCGCCTGCCCTTCCATTTCTTAATCAAATAAGGCAGAGACTTGAACCACTGGAGATAGCCCAATACGAACATGCCTGACCAGTCCAGCACAAGGCTGAGGTAGGAAGTCGAGAACCAAACTGAGAAAATTTCATACAATGCAACATGGATTAGGGAAACTATCAATCCAGCTGGGAAAGAAAGAAACAGCATGGTCCACGCCAACACGACCCCGATATCACTGTCAGGCTTGCCATCAAAGCCATACAGAGTGACAAACAGGATCAAGATGGCAACACAAAGCCATACCACCTTTGCAATTCTTACTATCATGAGGCGCTCTATTTCTTGCCGCTACACTGCTTCAGGCAGCGCTTGTTTACGTCGTCATCATAATTCTGACAATCCTTACCAAACGGGATGCCATACTTGGGGCGTGGCTTAGACCATTCATCAATCAAACAGCGCTCAAAGCAGTCATTATCTGGCTGGGTTTGCTTGCAGCTATCAGGCCTAAACTGATCGTTGCTTGGTTTGCCAAGGCCGTATAAAGGCGATCCCGCGTGATCTTGTCCGCCGCATTGAAGAGCACCATCGCTGAGAACGACACAAGAATATTGGTGATAGGCATAAGGCACGTTCTTATGTGTCCACTCACTTACTTCAGGACCAAATTTATCAGTAAGTGCGTTCAGAGGTTTCGTGCATTGATATGTTTCCAATCCAAGAGGATCGATAAAATTCACCGGATTATTTCCCACGATTACCTATATTGAATTTGTAAGTAGTTTTCTCCCATGATTGATCGGGAAACTCCCCATGACGAACTACTCGCTCACTCAAAATATTATCTCGGAAATCAAATCTTGCTGTGTAGGAGGTAGCTGCATCACCGCCATTAAGAACAACTGCAAATCTGTTCTTCCTCTTGCCAGATTCGATATTCACGCTTCGAGGATTACCGAGATCAGCAAAGGCAGAGAGCGGAATAAAAATCGATTCACCACCAACCTTCACCTCCAATGCGCCGACAACAGAACGTGGACAGGTATTTTCCGCACCCCATCTCCAATAAAAAGGTCTTGAGCGATGTGCGTATTTCGCTCCAGGGGCCCCTGACAAAGTCCAAATACTCAAAAGAACTCAGGCTTATCAGATATTACGATGAAGAAAGACAGAAGACTCTGA
>JBFMDL010000019.1:0-37572 GCA_040753635.1 Nitrospirota bacterium
CTAAGGGCATCAGTGCCAGGTAATTTCTGTAGTGTTTTTTAGCAAACGGAAGCTTTTGGATGAAAGTAGTGGTTACTTTCTTGTGGTGAATGTGCTGCCTCAGGTGCTCTGGCATAAACTCAATGACTGAGAAGAGTTCCGCTTCCGGGAACATGTTCAGAAGCTGCTCCACCACCCTTTCTGAGCCAGAGTAATCTACAAACCACTCATGTACTATTGCTACTTTCACTTTAAATCAGCTGTTTGTTTTATACTCTCAGTTATTATAGCCCGCATTGCATTTTATAACAGAACACCGCGTGACGTAAGCGCGTGCAATATTAACTAATTTGCTTTGAAGGGGCAGCTTATACTCATGAAAATAGCTTCGTCTGCTATCATCTGGCTATACTGAGCATTTTTTTCTGTAACTCTACAAAGTCTTAAGGATGTGCCTCATGTAAATTGAAAAGCATCCCTACAGAGAGTGCTTCCGATGCACAACATAATCAATAATTCTTCCTGAAATAACTTAGAGACTGAACTCCTTCATGAGCTCCTGAGATATGCAGGCTCAAGAATAACGGGTAGAAAACAGAAAATAACATAATGCCCAGGTATCTCGACAGAATAACTTCTGTCAGAAACATAGTTGCTAAGCTAATCAGAAAAAGGGCAAAGAACAGGTCCCTCTGAGTGATTGCTTTATAGAACCCCATAACGAAGATGGCTGTAAAAATGGTAAATCCAACAAAGCCATACGTCATCAGTTCATGTAAATACTGATTATGTACATTCATATCCGCAAAGGCAGCATCTGGCAGTTCTTTATTAAGTTCAGCTTGTATGTCTCCTACTCCTACTCCAAAAAAGGGGTTCTCCTTTATTACCTCTATCGCAGCCTTTGCCGCTATTGCCCTGTGGCCCAGCCCATATCCAGCTTCTGTTAGCTTTGATATTTTTGTATGTAAATAAGGCACATTTACATAAGCCACATAGCATATGGCGCCGATAACAACAAGATTCAGCACAGCTAAAATAAGGCCTTTACTTTTAGAGAGGTAATACGTTGACAAGGCTGCAATAAAGAACCAGTTGACAGCTAGAGCTGCTCTGGAGGATATTAAGAACAGGAAGGTGTTGTTTAGTACAAAAACGAAAAAAATAAGCCCTCTTTTATCTTTTGTACCATAAAAGTAGAGGCATAGGATGTTTGACACAACCAGATAAAGGGCCAGGTAAGGTGCATGAAAGTTGATGGTTTGAGGCAGATACCAAAGTGCTTTCTCCAGGTAGTATTCGGAAGGGTTGTTAACGAAGTAATTTATTGTTAGCAGCAGGGCAATGATACAGCACAAGGCAACGGAAAGTATAAAAGCCTTAAAGATGGTGTTGATGCTTTGCCTTCTCAAGGGAATAGAAATGATGATAAGTGGAAGAGCCAGTACAGGAATCCTTCTTTCGATAGTGGCTAATGCTTCTTTTGTGTCAGCAGAATACAGGATACTGACCAGGTAAGCCAGAAACAAAAGAATAAAGGGAAGAATGTATATAAAATTATATTTGAAAGTATGCGTTAGTTTACCCGTAAAAAGATCCTTTAGCCACACCAGGGCAAGAAGAATGACAAAAATATTGGGAAGAGCGATAGAGTATGGAAGTATCAAAAGGGTGATACACAAAAGAATCGTGTAACGATTTTGATGCAGGTTATCAAAGGATATATTCATTGAACAACTTTATATGTTCCTGTCTCGCTTTTTCCCAGGAGTAAGACTGGGAAACTTCAGAGGCTTTTCTTTTTAGCTCAGTCTCTTCTTCCGTGGTCAAATTTAAAGCTTTCTCAATTACATGCCTTATTGCCTTCTTATCATAGGGGTTAAAGTAGAGCGCCCCATTTTTGCATACCTCAGGTAGCGAGGCCTGGTCAGACACAGCAGTGAGCGTGTTGGCCGACATGGCCTCTAAGGGGGGAAGCCCAAAACCCTCGTAAAGGGAAGGCATGACAAAGAGTGATGCCCTTTGGTAGATAAAGGGTAGATCTTCCTGCTCAGCAAAGCCTGTAAATTGTGTGCGCTCTTTTAATAATTGGGAGTCTTCTATCAGTTTTCCAACCTGATGGTCGCCTGTTATGAATCCGTCTTTTTTCCCCACAATAACTAAAAAAAGGTTTTCATCTTTCTTTAAGACAGCATCTAAAGCCTCTATCAAGGTAATCAGGTTCTTGTGCGGCTTTACATTGCCAACAAATAAGATGTAACGCTGGGGCAAGGCGTATTTCCTGTTTATCTCTTCGGCCTCTGTTGCAGAGAAGGCTCTGGCAAAAGTGTTCTGGTGCACGCCATTATATATTACTTTTATCTGCTCTGCCTTTGCCGAGGTGTACTTTGATATTTCCTGTTTAGAAAAATTTGAAACAGTTATGATGGCATCACTTTGCTTTGCGGCATGATTATAAAAGAATTTGGCATATACCTTTTGCTTGCTGTTTAAGGTGTTAAAGAAAGCCAGGTGGAACACATCGTGAATGGTTGTCACTACATGTTTAGCCGGCAGTGCAATTATGGGCACATTGAAATGGGGTGACCAGAAAACTTTGCACGCAGGAATTTTAAAGGGCAATGTTGCGAGCTCTTTGATAGAGTAGATTGGTGCACTGAACTCAATGACATCTGCCTTGTAAGGCTGTAGCTCTTTTCTATCCCCTAGTAAGACCGTGTTGTAAGTGCTGCAGATAGCTGGTAAGATGTTTTGCAGGTAAGTACCAATGCCGGAAGCATTTATCATCCGGGCGTCTACTGCAATTTCATATTTCTCCATGCAGACTTTGATAAAAAGACGGTGATGAAAATTACCAAAACAGGAAAAACTACAAGCGTAATCATGATGCCTGTTCCAAACCAATAGAGCCTCCAGAATTCTGCAAAGGCATACAGAATGGTGAGTACGGAGAGGTATAAGTAGTTATTTCTCTGCTTTTTCAGGAAACCAGCTACATAAGAAAACACAGCAACGGTAAACAGCATTATTAAAAATGCATACCAACCATAGAATTGAAACAATTGCAGGAAAGCAGAGTTGGTGGATAGTGATTCCTCAATATAGGCATATCTGGCCCAGTCTAAGGGCTCCCGCGTAATTAATTCGGAGTTATTACCTACTGCAACGGCACCCTGAAATGGAGTACCCAGGTAGGTGACAATTTCTGAGATTCCTGCTGACCAGAAACCATGTCCTTTAGCCTCATAAAAGCCTTTGTTTCTGGAATAGGAAAGCGCACTCAGCAGCACAAATAATATCACTCCTGCTACTGTGACCTTCACCGGCTTTATCTTGATTCTGGAAGAATGCGTGACAAAGAGAATGAGGCAGATAAAGAGCATCATGACAAGGGAGAGGCGGCTTGAGATTACAACCGCCGAGAGCAAAAGCAGTACATTAATGACGTCCAGCTTGCTTTTCTGTTTGAGTTTGTAACGCCTGAAAATAGCTAAAGCACAGCTATGAATGGCCAGGTACCTAAGAGACAAAATACCTGCGGAATAATCTTCATACAGAATATACTTCAACTGGTTTGCCTGGCCTGTTGAGATGTAACCGATGATGGTATTGAAGCCTACGCTTGATAATATCACCATATAGGAAGCTAAACCCCCTATAAAAGCGAACATTGACAGAAGAACATAAGGGCCTTTTCTATCGAAGGAAGCATACCTGTCGAAAAGAGCAGGAGACAACTTTGCTTTAAGAGCAAGACTGTAAAAGAGGAAAGCACAGACAATGGCTGAGGCATACCACACCATGGCAAGAAAAAAACCGAAAGAACCCATGCTGAACTGCCTGCTGAAGCCTTTTCGCAGTATACCAAAATCGGGCATAATCCAGGCAAGGAAGCTCAAAAGCACGGTGTAAAATACGATGCCGTATGGTGTAGATAAGCTTCTTAAGATCTTGCTGATTCCCATAAGTTAACTGCTACCTCTTCCCACGATTTAACTTCGATATTATCGTAACTCTCTTTGTTGCTATTGATAGCCTGTGCAATGGCGTTTTTAATTGACGCTTTATTTCCAGGAGTATAGCAAAAGGTGTTTTTACGCGCGGTCCTTAAAAAATCCGGCGCAACTATTGGCAATTTACAGTAGGAGTATTGCAAAACCTTTAAACTATCCGTGAAAGATTCTGAACCCGGCTTGTAAGACAGCGTATGGAGACCGGCATCTGCATACTGCACATAAGGAACAGTGTCCAGAAAAGGCATTTCACCATAAATCTTCACATTCTCTTTTTTTGGTAGGTCCGCTATCGGGCCGATAATATGAAACAGATAGTCTTTGTAAACCTCAGAAGCAATTTCCAGAAACGGAAGGTCGAAATAGTCATTTCCTATAAAAACCAGATTTACCTTATCGTTCCTGTACGGATTAGGGTGCGCTTCATCGTAAACCCGCTTGTTGATTCCGTGGTGATTAAGCTGGAGCTTTTTGGTATGTGCTTCCAGTGTATTGAATATATATGAACTTGGCACACTCACCAGATCAAATTCCGGCAGTATTCTTTCCTCTAGCTTTATCAGGCTGGGGTGCACGTTTAACAAGCGTAAGTCATCCGATACACGGTAGGCGAACCTGGCTTTTTTGTTTAACTGTTTAAACCGTTCGAACAGATATAAACCCGGAGAGCTCTCAAAAATGATGAAGTCAGATGCGCTGATAAACTCCTCTGCCTTGCTAAAGGAATACTTGCTATAAAGAGGCAGAAAGGGTTGGGACAGTTTGTTGAGTACATTGAGCCTTAAATTTGCGACATGCCAGGGAGTAAAATGGACATAGCTGTACAGTCCCTTCTCTTTTTCGATAATCCTACCTGCTTCCTGCTGAAGATTGTATTCAAAGCGGTAGTCGCCCTTTAGTTTTAGCAAGTAGCTGACAGGTGCTGTAAAAAAAAGCACTTCATAGCCGAGCTTATGGTAGGCATGGGCTAAATGATGAAAGCCAGCTCTTCGTTTAGAGCCCCAGTAATGTCCGGTAACTAAAGTAACTTTAGTCATGCACTATTGATGATTTACAAGTATAAAATGAAGTAAGAAGGAGCAAAGGATTCAGGTTTGCATAATAGACCTGATTTATCGCCCGAATTTACAAGGGTAGCAACAGCAGGTGCGTCTCTTAATACGCCTTATTTACTTCGGCCCATCTTACATAGTTTAGATAACGCCAATGGGCTGTGGTGTAAGGTTTTTTGTTTTCAAAAATCTCTTTGAATTCTTTCTTAAGTTCTTCTATATTCACACCATTCACACTACTGGCACTGTTCAGGACCTCAAACGTCCAGGAAGGGGAATTCTTGATCCATTTTTTTTCAGGTGTCTCAAATCCTATTTTGTCTCTTCTGTGAAAGATTTCTGTAGGCAGGAAATCCTTCATGGCTTCCCGCAGGAGCTTCTTTGTATAACCTTCATTGGCCAGAATGTACTCTTCCGGAAGAGAATAGACAAACTCTACCAGGTCCTTGGTCAGGAAAGGAACCCTGCCTTCAACGGAGAAAGCCATGGCATTTCTGTCCTGATAGCGCAGCATAGAAGGCAGATCCGTATGCCGTAGGCCCTTGTAGAGCGAAGCCTTCAGGAAACTGTCTTCAAAAGTAGAAACATCAAAGAGTTCTTCTTCATTTTCAAACAAGCTTTTATCCATCAGGCGCACGGAGTGCGAAGCATACCTCTTCCTGACTTCTTTCTGAAAGCTCCTGGGCAGAAACTTGTAAAGTGTTTTTAGCAGTTCTTTCGTCTTTGATATATTCAGTGCAGGATCAATCTGTCTGATAAAAGCCAGGTACTTCATAAACCCATCTTTTTTAAGAATCGATAAGGCTCTTTCTGTAAAGTAAATAGGATAACCGGCAAAAATTTCATCAGCACCCTGACCGTCCAGCACAACTTTAATGTTGTTCTTACCAATCAGTTCAAACACCTTGTACTGCGCATAGATACTCGTGCTGCCAAAAGGTTCGTCCTGCAGCTTAATGATATTTTCAATCTCAGATATGAAAGTTGCCTCTGATGGCTGTGTGTAAAAGGGTTGGGCGCCAACCTTGTTGTTGACAATGTCAATCCATTTCTTCTCGCTTTTCTCCTCATAATTGGGCAGGTAGCTGAAAGCCAGTTTCTTGTTGTCCGGCAGAATCTCGTTCGCCGCACAGACAACGGCAGATGAATCTATTCCTCCGGACAGGGTATAACCAACCTCTACATCGCTTCTCAGGTGTATTCTGATGTTGTTGTATAAGATTTCCTTTACCTGCTCCACAGCATCGCCAAAAGATAAATCCCTTCTTTCAACATGCTTTACTTCCCAGTAGGATCTCGTTTTGACAGGGGCATGGGCATCTGCTGAAATGATAGTATAATGCGCAGCTGGTATTTCTTTTATTTCACTGAAAATTGTTTCTGTATTCTGGTTCACCCAACCAAACTTCAGGTACTCATTTAAGCGATTTGAGTTGATGGATCTCGCTACTTTAGGTTCCGCCAGCAAGCCCTTCATTTCAGAGCAAAACAAGAAGAAACTTTCGTTCTGAACGTAATACAGAGGTTTTATGCCGAATGGATCACGGGCAAGTAACAGCTCATTTGTAAGAGCATCATGTATGGCAAAGGCAAACATGCCATTCAACTGCACTAAACAGTCAATGCCCCACTCTTTGTAGGCATATAGAATAACTTCTGTATCTGTTTCTGTCCGGAAACGATAGCCTTTCTGAATGAGTGTGTCTCTTAATTCGAGGTAGTTATATATCTCACCGTTAAACGAGATGGTGTACCGCTTATCAGCCGTCTGCATGGGCTGCCACCCTCTTTCAGTCAGGTCAAGGATTGAAAGCCGGCGATGGAGCAGGGCTATATTGAAGTCGAAGCCTTCATTGATTTTTCTGGTTAAAACGCTTGCCCCATCGGCAGAAAAATAAAATCCAAAATCATTTGGACCCCTGTGTTCAATGATTTTACCTATGTTTTGAATCGTGTCTAACGAAACTCCGGACCTTTTATAGTTGATGGCCCCACCTATTCCGCACATATAGTTGTTTAAGTATGCCTAAAGTTCTTTTCTGGCTGTTGTTCCCAACATAGACTATTTCGTTGCCAAATGTGCCAACGACTGGTAAACCTCTATGATTTGAGGGACGACTGCATTCTTTGAAAACCTGCCCTCAAACCCTTGTCTGATTTTTCCAGCATCATAGTCCTGGTAATGAACTAACATGTAGCTTATTTTTTCTGCCAAATCCTGCGGGTCTTTCACGTTGGCCAGTAAGCCATTTGTTTCATCAACAATACACTCCGGACCGCCGCAACTTGTTGCAATAACAGGTATGCCACAGGCAATGGCCTCGGCATATACCACTCCAAACGTTTCGCCATGGCTGGGTAGTACAAAGGCATGGCTTTGCTGGTACTGCTCCCTCGCTTCGCTTCTGCTTAGTTCTCCCAGCCACTCAACGTAAGGCTCCAGCCCTAAAGCACTTGCCTTTTTCTTATAATAGCTTAACAAGCTACCGCCACCGCCAATCTTAAAATTAACATCCTTTTTTGTTTTAACCACTAAAGTAATTGCATGAAGTAAATCATCTATTCCTTTTTCAGGAGATAAAGTGGCTAAGGTGAAGAACTGGAACGGGGAAGTGTTTGCTTTTGCTTTAGGCTTAAAATATGCCTCATTAATGACATTCGGGATGAAGATGGGCTTTTGTAGGCCATACATGCTGATATCATTTCCTAGCTTCGGGCTAACTGCAATCACTTTCGCAGCCTTGTTGAGGGGCAAGCTTAGTTCCGGTTTTATGCTCCCGTCACCTGAAATGAAATCCACGAAAGGGAAAGGGCCCATGTGCTCCGTTATGAGGTAAGGGATGTTGTAATGTTCCGCCAACACCATTGCTACATATCCTGCCGGGTAACTGACGTGGGCGTGTATAATTTCAACTTTCCCATACTTTTCCTGGAATGCCCGGAAGTTTGCAAAGTTGCCTTTTATAATAGCGCTAATATTGCCACCTAAAACTTTGACAGGTAAGTTTAGAGCAGGAGTGAACACTTCATGAAGATTATGCTGTAAGGAGGTCACACGGGTTCTCTTATCAGCTCTGATGTAATGGTATATAGCTTTTAAAGAGGGGACTGGCTTTCGGTTAATCTGGAACTCCGCATCATTCTGCCCCCACAGGCTTATTCCTACATTTGTGTCTTCATACAGTTCTGCAATGTAAGATGCCTGTTCTTTAAAAAATATGCCTGCTATAGGACTACTTGTGGAAGGGTACCAGGAGGGGATGATGAATACGTTCATGTGGCGTTAAAAACGAAAAAACCGCTAGGCTTTTTCTCAGGGTAAATGATTAGGATGCGTTTTCAGAATTAGCCTCTTTTGACGCTTCACGAACAAATTGGACATCAGCATGCTTTAACAAGACAACATTGTAAATAAGTATAGCCAAAATTTCAAATAGCCCCCAGTAAATCAAGCCTGTATAGATATCCCCCTTTATAAATCCTATATAAAAGGCAAATGGCCTTAGCACAACGGAAAGTATACCAAAGAACAGCGAGTAGCGCTGTATACCAAAAACGATAAAAGCAGTACTGGTAGGGGAGCTGCAAAACATAAAGAACAGTGGGATTGCCAGAATGGAAGCTATTTTACCAGCTTCATTCCAGTTATCTCCAAAAACAAACTGGAAAATGGTTTCGCCAAATAAGAACAGCACCGTAAAGGGCAGTACCCCCATCAGGAAAAGGGAACCCCACATCCTGAGAATAAACCTTTTGCAGTCCTCCTGATTAAAAAATTTTTCGGTCAGCTTCTGATAAAATACCTGCCCCAGGCTTACCCCTATAAGTGCTATTGGAATACTCAAGATCCGGAAGGCAAAAGAGAAGTGGCCAGCAAAGGATTCGCTAAAAAACAGAACGATAAAAAAAACAGGTATCTGACTGGACAGAGTATCTAAAAAAGCTGTAGGCAAGGAGTATTTAGGAAAATCCTTGAATTGTGTGGCATATTTTTTTAAATCTTCCTGTTGAACTGTGTCTTTTATTTCATTTACAGACAGGCTGTTCTTCTTTAAAACAAACGCCGCCGCAGCCATGGCACCAAACAGGTTGCCTAATATCAAACCTGTGCTCCAATCCAGGAAGAAACCTATTGAAAGAGCCAGGAGCATGTTGGATGCGTTCTGAACTACTTTGGAGATAGCGATTTTATTGTATCTCTTGTCCCTGTTAAACCAATACGAAACAATCTGATAAGCACCAAGAAAAAGCACCGAGAGGGGTATAAGGAAAATGACCTCCCTGAGCTGCGGGCTATCAAACAGCACAACAGCAAGGTCTTTCCCAAAGAACATTACTACTGCGCTGATAAGAGAAATAAAAAACAGGAGCAGGAACGAGAGCGAAAGTAAGCCGACTGCTTCATTCCTATATTTAGCTGAAACTATCCCAATGTCATAGCGCCCGGTGCTTATAATTAACAGCACCATAACACAGCTATTATAGAGCGCAAAGGTACCAAAGTCTGTTGGGGTATATAACCTGGTCAGCAGGGGTGACGTCAGCACCATGATAATCTGAGCCAGTGCTGTGCCTCCGGTCAACTTTGCTGCGTTTCGGAGATACTCAGATTTGGAAACAGCCTTTATGGACTGGAAAGACAGCCTTTTCCTGAGCTGTACACCGACTTTTTCCATTTCTGTCATGCTAGATGTAGTGCGTTTTAAACTTTTCCCGCTATTGTTTCAGATGGCGCTCTGTAAGGAGTATAAAGCCATGGTTGTTTTCTTTAACAAAGGAAGGATAAGAATTAGTTACATTTTCCTTGCCACGGCCATGATACACCACCCATCAACAACTCCTGAGGAGAAAGGCCTGACCAGAAGAAAAAGCATGTTTGCCAGCGTTGTTGTAACGGATGGTGCTATCCATACAGGAGGAAGCGTGCCTGCTGATGTGATGGAGACGTCTTTAAAATTCTCGTACTTCAGAATGGTGCTTAGTTCCCAGGGGGTGATGGGTGCAATATGCCCATAGGACAAATCACTTTCTCCAAATTGATGAAACTTACCTTTGAGAAGGAAATGGATTCTCGACAGCCAGGAGGTAACATTTGGTGTAGAAATCAAAATGTGGCCTCCTGTTTTCGCTAATGCTTTCAAAAGCCTGACATACTCCCAGGGGTTCTCAACATGCTCAATAACTTCTACTCCAATCACCAAATCGAAAGTACCCTGATACTTATCCTTGAAGGACTCAATCGCTCTGTTATCATTGAAGTTTACCTGGATAAACTGAATGCCTTTACACTTGAAATCTTCCGGATCTATGTCGACCGCTGTAACTGTATAGCCCAAATCTCCTAAACGGGCTGACAACGCTCCCTGACCAGCGCCCAGATCCAGAATAGAGGAACCTTTGGGCAACAACTGCTGCACCCTTTCGGCAATTTGCTGATGTAAACCCAGGTCAGCCCTAATGAGAAGACCATCATAGTATTGCAGCCTTTTCTTTCCGAAAAAGACAGTTTTGTTGTTTTTCTTAGACATAGATCAGCTTTTAATAAACACCGGCATTTTTATCAGGCACAGGTAACGCGCACCGTGGTAGAAAGCTTTTCGTGACAGTAAACCGACTCGAAATGTAGCTTCTAGCTTTGTGCCTCAGTAGGACTGAAAGGGTGCGCAGCTAATCTTTCTGTAGCTAAGGGGTGATACTCTCCTTTCAGTCCAATTGGTTCCTGGTTACGGATGTCGTGCACAATCTCTATCGACTGGCGCGCATCTTCTACGCCATAGCCGTTCCCTGCAATTATTTCTTTATAGCTGATGGTGTGCAGGTCTGTAAACCCTTCACTGAATTCTAATTCTTCTCCCTCAATTGTAATAGAGCGGTAGGTCGTTTTTCCTTTTGCCTTCACCTCAGCTGGCAAAACATCAAAATTTATGCTCAGGAACCAGCGCACACGGGCATTCTCAAACTCCAGGTAGCCGGCAGCGCGGTCATGGGTGTGCACATGCACGACATTCTGCTGTACTTTGCCAAATATCCAGCTGAGCATATCATAAAAATGAACCCCAATGTTTGTAGCAATTCCCCCTGACTTTGTTATATCACCCTTCCAGGAGGTATAATACCAGTGCCCGCGTGAGGTAAGGTAGGTGAGGTCTACATCATACTTTTTGTCTTTCGGCCCGTTCTGGATTTTCTCCCTCAGGGCGATGATGCTTGGGTGGACGCGTAGCTGCAGGATGTTATTTATTTTTCTGCCGGTTTCCTGCTCTATATGTGCCAGTGCATCAATATTCCAGGGGTTTAGCACCAATGGCTTTTCACAAATAGCATCAGCTCCACGTCGGAGCGCCATCCGGATATGGGAATCATGCAGGTAGTTTGGCGTACAGATGCTGACATAGTCCAGGTTAATGCCTTTGTCATACTTTAGTTTCTCCACATGCCGGTCGAAACGCTCAAACTCCACAAAAAAGTCTGCGTTCGGGAAGTAGCTGTCCATTATTCCTACACTGTCAAATTTATCCAGTGCGGCCACTAAATTATTTCCTGTTTCTTTTATTGCTTTCAGGTGGCGGGGGGCAATATATCCGGCTGCGCCGATAAGGGCAAAATTCTTCATGTTGTATTATAGTTTGCGTACTTCTCCTTCTTGTAACTGGTACTTTTCCCCACTTTCAGGGCAGGTGGCAAGCCCTTCCTTATCAAACTCCAGCTTATGGCCATACTCACTCATCCAACCCGTCTGCCGGGCCGGGTTACCTACTACCAGAGCATAGGCCGGAACGGTTTTGGTAACTACTGCCCCGGCACCTATAAAGGCATATTCCCCAATGTCGTGGCCGCAGACAATAGTGGCATTGGCGCCAATAGTGGCTCCTTTTCCTACATGTGTCTTCGCATACTGATTTCGCCTGTTAATCGCACTGCGTGGGTTGATGACGTTGGTGAAAACCATGGATGGGCCTAAGAAGACATCATCATCGCAGGTTACTCCTGTATAGATAGACACATTGTTCTGCACTTTAACATTGCTTCCCAATACCACTCCAGGGGAGATAACGACGTTCTGGCCGATATTACAGTTCTTCCCGATGCGGCAGTTGGTCATAATGTGTGAGAAATGCCAGATTTTGGTACCCTCTCCAATTTTGCAGCCCTCATCAACGATGGCTGTTTCGTGGCTGAAATAAGTCATTAGTTAAGGCCTTTGGATTGTAAGAACTCTTTTATAGTTTCTGTAATGAAAGACAGTTCTGCCTGTTCTTGCTCCGTATGAATGGGCAATGACAAAACCTGGCTGCACAACTGCTCAGAAACCCTAAGGTTCTCGTTTCTACTTTCATAATGGCTGTATGCCTTTTGCTGGTGTAGCGGCACAGGGTAATACACCATGGTGGGTATGCCTTTTGCCTGAAGAAATGAACGCAGGTCTTCTCTATCAAAACCATGGCATTTCAGGGTATACTGATGAAAGACATGAGAAGAATTGTGAGCTCTTACGGGTATGCTGATGGACTGATATTTGCCTAGTTCAGCATCATAAAAAGCCGCTGATGCATTTCTTCTACTACTGAACTCATCCAGGTGGGGCAACTTCGTTCTAAGTATAGCAGCCTGTAAGGTATCCAGCCTGGAGTTCACACCAATGATATCGTGATAGTATTTCACGCGTTGCCCATGGTTAGCAATCATTTTCAGTTTAGCAGCCAACTCATCATCATTCACAAAAATGGCTCCTCCGTCTCCGTAGCAACCCAGGTTTTTTGAAGGGAAAAAGGAGGTAGTGCCAATATGCCCTATGGTTCCTGCTTTTTTTACCGTACCGTCGGAGAACATGTAAGCTGCCCCTATTGCCTGCGCTGTATCTTCTATCACATAGATATTATGTTTCGAAGCAATAGCCATTATAGCCTCCATATCGGCACATTGCCCGAAAAGGTGAACTGGAACAATGGCCTTTGTCTTAAAGGTGATATTTTTCTGTATCTCTTCTACTGACACCTGGAAAGTGTCAGGGTCTACATCCACGAAAACAGGGGTGAGGCCAAGCAAAGCAATTACCTCTGCGGTAGCTACATAAGTGAACGCCGGTACAATCACTTCATCACCCGGCTTCAGTTCGAGTGCCATCATAGCGAGTTGCAGGGCATCTGTGCCATTGGCGCACGGAACTACGTGTTTTACATGATTAAAATCAGCGAGTTCTTTAGCGAAAAGCGCTACAGCAGGGCCATTGATAAAAGAGGCATTTTGTATAACTTCTGATATAGCTGTGTCTATATCCGGTTTCATTCTTTGGTATTGACCCTGTAGGTCTACCATTTGTATTTTCATAGTTTAATCTGGAGTCAAACAAAGATAAAGCTTTACCTCAGGATTGTTCCGCAGAGATATTAGCAGGCTTAATCTTGTGCAAATTACTGAAAAATTATCAAATTGAAATGAGACAAGTATAGGCTTGTGGAACTATACCTGTATATTTGCCACAAAATAGGACGTATGCATCATTTAGAGGAACGGGACAGGAAACAAATACGTGACAATCAGGATGAGATAGACCTTGCCTTCATTTTTGAGCAAATTGGCAGGTTTTTCCAAAGGATTGGAAACGGAATTGCCTATACTTTAAGGGCTATCCAACATCATCTGATTTTTGTGACCTTGATTGTGCTGATAGGGTTTGGGCTTGGTTTTGCTGCCTATTCTGTCACAAAGCCTTATTACGTCTCCTCTATGACACTTGTGCTTTCTGATATCAGGAATGAATTCGTGGAGAACCAGCTAAACAACCTGGCGGAAATGATCAGTGAGGATAATGTTCTTGCTCTTTCGAGCAGCCTGGACATCAGTCCGGAGAGTGCCAGGCAGATAAAAGACATGGGATTTTCTAATTTAGACCAGGACAGGATTGATGAAGACAGTATTCTGCAGGGTTCACCGTTCCGCATTGAGCTGACACTCTATGATAACGCTTTGTTTGAAACGATGGAGCCAGCTATCACGAATTACCTGGAGAACAACCGCTATTTCTTAAAGCAAAAGCTAATCAGGCAGCGAGGCATAGAAAGCCTTATCTTAAAAATCAGAAATGATATAGCCTCACTGGATAGTCTTAAAACCAATGTGTCTTCTCCCAGAGGTCCTGTTAATGGGTTTGTTTACGGAGAACCAATTGATCCCACCAACCTGTACCGGGAGAGTATGGCGCTATACGAAGAACAGGTAAAGCTGCAGGCAGAGTTAGATCAGTTGGATATTATACAGGTTGTAAATGCTTTTACGCCCCGTTTCAGGCCAACAGGACCTAACTTGATAAAACATATAGTAATAGGAGGAGCAGTTGCTTTCCTGATTGGAGTGATAGGTGCCCTTGCCTTAGAAGGCCGTAAAAGAAACAAAGTACTATATTAGTAGTGGCAATATATTTTAAGAAGCTGATATCCTTTGTCAGCGGCTTTTCTGAACAAGCCATTACTTATCTCTTATAGTGCCTCTTAAATTCACACATTGTCTTAGCTGAAAATATGCTTCTTTCTTCTATAGGATTTTTAGCAAGATTTAATGTAATGCACGCTTTCTAAAGTTAAGTATCATTATAGTATCGTCAAACAGAAGTTAATAAAGCAAGGCTTTCATCTTATTAACAATTAGAAGCAAGCAATCATCGGTTATGCGGAAGGAGAACTTGCTGAACTTACGTGTACGCACTGTAATCACATAGAATCAAATTTCACTTGAGTATCTTGAGCAATACCGCTGTCCCCCTGGATGTATGTGTGCTGATCCCTTGTTACAATAATCTGTCAGGTCTGATTAGGACTTTACAAAGTATTTGTTATTACCCTGCCAAACTCTTAGTCCTGGTGGTTGACGATGGGAGTGAAGTGCCTGTAACATCAGATATATTAGAAAATGCTAATATTAACTTTCCGGGTATTCATGTGCTTAATCTAAAGCAGAACAGCGGCATTACACATGCCTTGAATGTTGGCTTGAAATGGATTGAAGATGTTCTCCATGTCAGATACATTGCACGGATGGATTGCGCGGATGTCTGTCATCCGGAAAAATTCTACAAACAGGTTTCTTTTTTAGATGCTAATCCTTCTATTGGTTTTATTGGTTCCTGGTGTATTTTTCAAACACCTGATGCAACCTTTCGATATAAATACACTACGCCAAAGGGGCAGGACGAAATAGTGAAAGAAATGCATAACAGGAATGTTTTTATACATCCCACTGTAATGTTTCGCGCTGAACTAATAAAAGCGGTGGGATACTATCCTGTTGATTATCCGCACGTGGAAGATTATGCCTACTTCTGGCGCATGGTAAAAAGGACAAAAACAGCTATTCTAGATGAGCTTTTAGTGACCTGCGAAATAAATGTAAAAGGTATTTCTATCAAAAACAGAAAAAAACAACTAGAAGGCAGATACAAAGTGGTTTCTGAATTTGGAAGTGTCCTTCATCTAAAACTACTGGGCTTGGCCAGGCTGAAAGCCTTGATGCTAATGCCTTACAGCCTTATACTGCTGCTTAAGAGTCAGAAAAGGAAATTAAATCACTAGATTAAGTTATTGCACTAATTTAAGGGTGTTTATAATTTAATAAAATAAATATTGAATATAGAGATATATTAAGTTGCAACACTTTTTTTAATCAATTTTATAGCTACATTAGCGCCTGAATAAGCCGCTTGAAAACACCTTATTCTTCTATTTCGCTCTGATTACACAAACTTATGATAGTTGTACATGTTGTTGAACCCTTCGCTGCTGGAGTTGCTGTTTTTGTACGTTCCCTTACGGAAACTATGCCAGAAGAGTTACATATCGTTATCCATGGAGAACGAGAACATGTAATGCCTGCAAAAGAAGTGAAGTATTCTTTTCCTAAAAAGAATGTTCGCTTCATCAAATGGAAGTCTGCACAGCGTTCTATCAGCCCCCTTAAGGACCTTCTGGCGCTTAATGAACTATACAAGATTCTTAGAAGACTAAAGCGCAAGAACCTGGTTGATGCAGTGCATCTACACTCCTCCAAAAGCGGTCTTCTGGGTAGAATAGCCTGTCGGATGGCTGGAATACAGAAAGTAATTTATACACCTAATGGTGCTCCTTTTTTGTCTGGCGGCAGTAAACTGAACAGCTACTTTTACCAGCAGTTAGAAAAGTTTGGCAGCAGGATTGGTGGCGAAGTAGTATGTTGCTCTGCCTCAGAATTAGTAGAGTATCAAAAGCGTGGAATTAAGGCGACTTATGTCAATAATGGGATCTCTATGGCTTTGGCTACAGAGAATATAGTGCAAAAAACACCAAAAGACAAGTTTTGTATTATTACTACCGGAAGAATCGAAGATCAGAAAAATCCATCTTTATTCAATACTATTGCTTCTTACTTTGAAGAGTTTGATCAGTTTACATTCATCTGGGCAGGAGACGGGAAAGAACGCTTTTGCTTGACATCCAAAAACATCCAGGTTACCGGTTGGCTGCCATCCGCTCAAATTAAACAATTAGTAGCTAATGCTGACATCTATATCTCTACCTCCATATATGAGGGGCTTTCTTTTGGAGTGCTAGAGGCCTTAGCCTTGAAGAAGCCGGTGCTCCTGAGCGAATGTGTGGGGAATAAAGATGTGATAAAGAGAGGCGTAAACGGAGACATCTTCACTAACCAAACAGAAGCCATTATTAGAATCCTGAGCTACTTCAATAACCGTGATATGGTGGATGTGATGGGCCAGTACTCTCATGATATTTGTACTGCTGAGTTTGATATGCACCAGAATTTCAGCAGCTATAAAATGATTTATCAGGGAACGCGCGGTTTAGCGGGAAACCTAGCTGCAGTATCTTAACACAGAAGTACCACCCACACCATTTTGTATGAGGAAATCTTTACTTTTTCAGGATTACAATTCTTCCCCCGAACACCACTTAGAAGGTATCTATAGATCCTTAGAAGTTCTTCACCAAAAGCTGCTACAGGAAATTGAGGCGAAGCAGGCATCCATTCGGCTGCTGGAAGAGAAGGTTGGATATTTAGATAGCATTGTGGGTGAAAAAAACGATCAGATAAATCTTCTTACTGTAGATCTGGACTTGAGCCGCCGCATTGCAGATGGAAACAGGCAGCTTGTGAACAAACTTCTAAATGATATCGATAGACTTCAGCAGGACGTGGAATGGTATAAGCGGACTTATGAGAGTAGGAGTTTTGTAGGAACTTTGAAAGAGAAAATTAAGAAGAAGTTCTTGTGAAGCGCCTTTTATTTCTTATCAAGCATGAAAGAGCATAGAATTATCAATAGCATGTTCCACTTTGTGTCATAATAACATATTAGTAGATACTTTTTTAGATTAATCAATTAAAGACAATTTAGTTTTGGAGTTTACAGGAGAGCGTTTCCTTCCTATAGCAGGGTTGTTGGAAGATGAGATTGGAATTGAGCATTTACACCGCTATAAGTCTGCTTTAAGCCTTGTTACAGACAAAGTAGTTTTAGATATAGCATGTGGCGAAGGGTACGGTAGTGCCTTACTGGCAACAACAGCAAATAAGGTTTATGGTGTTGATATAGATGCCAAGAGCGTTGAAAATGCCCAGAAGAAATATGCCAGCGAAAACAGTAAGCTCTCTTTCCGTCAGGGTAACGCAAATCAGATTCCTCTGGAAACTGATTCTGTGGATGTGGTTGTCTCATTCGAAACCATTGAACATTTAGATGAATCTAACCAACAGGCTTTTCTACTGGAAATAAAGAGAGTTTTGAAGGCAGATGGACTCCTTGTTATTTCAACTCCGGATAAAGCAAATTATTCCGATAGATACGCTCATGAAAATGAGTTCCACATCAAAGAATTCACTAAGGATGAATTTTCAGAATTCCTTGGAAAACAATTCAAATACATAGCTGAGTTTCTTCAAGGTTTCGAAGTGGTTAGTGCTATAACAGAAGCAGAGAATTCAAAAATAAAGGATGTTAAAGTGTGTACCTGGGAGCGCCCTTCAAAAGCATTCTCCAGAAAATACCTTATCTCTATCTGTAGCAATTTCCCTTTCAGGAAAGACACGGCCTTTTCTTCTGTGGTTTTTGATGTGAACAAGGACTACCTGGAATTAACAGACAGAATGGTGGATATGGATGCACATATCCAGGAATTAGGGGCGTGGGGGAAGAAATTAGATGCAGAAATTGCTCAAAAAGACAAGACAATTATAAATCAGCAAAAGGAGATAGCAAGTACAATGGAAAGGCTTTCAACGCAGACAAGAGCTATAGAAGACAAGTGTCAAAGCCAGGCTGACCTTATCTTTAACCTTACTACTGTTAACCTTGAAAAAGACCGGAAGCTAACTGAGCTGAGTGAACTGCTGAAGACAAAAGAAGACGCCATTGTAGAACTTAAGATTAATATTGAAAACAAGGTAAGCGAATTGGGAGCGCAGAAAGAGTTAACTGCCAGGCAGTCCCAAGCCATTGCAGCTTTAGAAACAAAAAATAACGCGCTTCAAGATCAAATAGCTCTTACATCAAAGATAGAAAAGGAGCTACAGGATAGCCAGAATATCATTCAGGAGCAAAAGCATAAAATTCATCTTCTTTATCAGCAAATAGATTCTTTGAATGGCAGACTAGATGAGATTTTTATTTCGGAAGGGTGGAAGCTCCTGAAAGGATACTATAATGTAAAAGGAAAACTGCTGCCAGAAGATACGAACCGGTACAGGATAGTAAAAAAGGCTATTAATAGCATAAGAGGAAAGAAGGAAGACATTTACATTCAATCTGGCCTTCCTGTCTTTCATCAGGAAAAAGTCCTGGAGAGACAACCTAATCAAACCATCTCATCCTCAATTGCAAGGGTATACAGTAATATACAATTGCCTTTCTATGAATATCCGGATGTATCCATCGTGATACCTGCCTATAATGCATGGGAGATGAATTACCAATGTATCAATTCAATCCAAGAGAATACATTCGGTGTGAGCTATGAGGTTATTATTGGAGATGATGCGTCTACGGATGAAACAAAAGACATCAAAAGCTTTATCGAGAACATTGTAGTTGCCAGAAATGAAGACAATCTCGGCTTCCTTCACAACTGTAATACTGCTGCTAAACAGGCGAAAGGTAAATACATCCTCTTTCTAAACAATGACACTGAGGTGTGCCCTGGATGGTTAAGTCCATTGGTTGACTTGATGGAAAATGATCCTACAGTTGGTATGACAGGCTCTAAGTTGATTTATCCTGATGGTAGACTGCAGGAAGCGGGAGGAATAATCTGGAACGACGCCTCTGGCTGGAATTTCGGTCACAAGCAATCTCCTGATGCCCCTGAATTCAATTATGTGAAAGAAGTAGACTATATATCCGGTGCGAGTGTTCTCATTAGGAAAAACCTTTGGGAAAAGATAGGAGGGTTCGATACTACATATACCCCTGCCTATTGTGAAGATTCAGACTTGGCTTTCGAGGTTAGAAAGCAGGGATACAAGGTGCTTTACCAGCCACTGTCCCAGGTTGTTCATTATGAGGGGTATTCTCATGGTACAGAAACAAGAGAAGGGCTCAAAGGAACAGAAATCAAGGCGTATCAGAAGCTAAATAATGAGAAGTTCAGATTAAAGTGGAAGGACGTCCTAGAAAAGGATCAATTCAGGAACGGAGAAAGTGTGTTTTTTGCCCGTGATAGAAGTCGGGGTAAAAAGACAATTCTTGTTGTAGACCATTATGTGCCACACTACGACAAAGATGCAGGCTCCAGAACAGTGTTTCAGTACCTGAAGTTGTTCATTTCCCTGGATTTCAATGTTAAGTTCTTAGGAGATAATTTTTTCCAACATGAGCCTTATACCACGACGTTACAGCAAATGGGTATTGAGGTGTTGTATGGTCCTTATTATGCTAACAACTGGCAGAGTTGGATGAAGGACAATGGTGAGAATTTTGATTTTATTCTCTTAAACCGTCCTCATATTTCAGTAAAATACATAGACTTTGTAAAAGCAAATACCAAAGCTCAAATTTTGTACTATGGCCATGATTTGCATTTCGTCCGCGAATTAAAGCAGTATGAAATTGAGAAGAAGCCTGAGTTATTAGAGTCTTCCCTGAAGTGGAGGGAAATTGAAACGAACCTATTTAATAAAGCTGATATTATCCTTTCTCCTAGCGAAGAAGAAAAAGAACAAATAGCTGCTTTAGGTATCAAAACTACTGTCCAGGCTATCAAGCCCTATATTTTTGAAGAAGTCAACACACCGGTTTCAGATTTCTCTAATCGGAAAAACATTTTATTTGTAGGGGGCTTTGGCCATAAACCAAATATAGATGGAGTGCTGTGGTTTGTAAACGAGATTTGGCCTGCAGTAAGTAAAGATATTGCTGATGTAAAATTCATCATAGTAGGATCTAATGCACCGGAGCATATTCTTCAATTAGCGAATGATCGAATAGAGGTAAGAGGGTTTGTTAGCGACGATGAGTTAAATAAATTATACTCAGAAGTAAGGGTTATTGCAGTACCCTTACGATTTGGAGCTGGAGTCAAAGGGAAAACTGTTGAAGCACTAAATAATGGTATCCCAATAGTCACAACTAGTTTTGGCGTGGAAGGACTTCCCGGCTTGGAAACTTTTGTGCCTCCTCATGATAATCCTGTAAGTTTCACAAATGAACTCATCAGGATCTACAACTCCTCAGATGAGACATTAGCTCGCATTAGTGCATTAGAAACAGACTACATCAGGGAGAACTTTTACGTGGATGCTATCAAAGCCAATATGGCTTCTATTTTGAAGCTTCAGGCATAACTGGTTACGCAGTAAGAAAGTCAATAATCATTTAATTATAACTGGCTGCGATAGCATTTATAACTGCAGGAAATTTCTCAGGCTTTAGCAACACTATTTTTTTCTATTCTTATTCCAATGAGTTCTCAAAAGTTTCTTCAGGACGTTCTTAAAAGAGATGCTAACAATTTTGACTTTTTAAGAATCATAGCTGCTATTGCCGTAATAGTAGGTCACTCATATGCAATTGCCCCTCAACCCCCTTATCAAGATGGGGTGCAAAGCATCCTTCAGTTTGATTATTCCGGGTCTTTGGCCGTGAAATTTTTCTTTTTCCTGAGTGGGCTCCTGGTTACAAACAGTATAATTGCTAAGCCTGAACCATTTATTTTTCTTCTAAAAAGGGCCTTGCGCATATTTCCAGGATTACTTGCGTGTCTGATTTTGTCTGTTTTTATTGTAGGACCAATGTTTACCTCTTTGCCTCTGAACGAATATTTTATTCATTCAGAAACATGGAGTTACATCAGTAAAAATTTCTTTTTATTTGACATTCAGTGGAGGCTAACAGGAGTTTTTGTTGATAGCCCTTATGGCTTAAACGGCTCCTTATGGACACTGCCGTATGAGGTGCTTTGCTATACATTACTTGCCGTATTTTACGGCTTAGGTCTGTTAAGAAATAAGCACGTTGCAAATGCTTTTTTTGTAACGATTGTTGCAGTTTCCTTTATAGTGCCTCAATACTTACCAGCTTTTTTTGCGCAAAACCCTGAGTCACACTTATTACCTGCATGTTTTGCACTGGGTGCGTTGTTTGCAAATAACAAAGAAAAAATAGCTATCTCTATTTCACATTTAGGTTTACTCCTGTTGTTACTGTTTGTGGTAAAAGATTCAGTAGCTTATCAGTTCTTGTTTTATGTGACATTCTTTTACTCCACCCTTTTTATCTCATCATTACCCTTTGTCATAAAGCATTTAAAACTTCCATTTGATGCCTCTTACGGCATTTACATATATGGCTTTATGATTCAGCAGTGTATTCATGCACTATTCCCACAAATGGGAGTGCACAGCAACCAACTTATATCCTCAGTTTTTGCTATAGCGCTAGGTGCTTTATCGTGGCATTTTGTAGAAAAACGATTCATAACAATTGGCAATCATCTTTCCAGCATCAATTTTTCAAAGTTCTTCCAGGTAAGGCAATCAGTGTTGAACAAGAATTTGAAGGCTAAAACGCAAATGGAATTGCAAAAAAACAGCTTATTAGATTTAAATATGAGTTCATCGAAGACAAACAAATTTTTTGTATTAGCAACATTAGCCCTGCTTGCTGCAGTAGTACATGCTGTCGTGTTAAAGCTTGTTTTTCCAGGTTATTACAAGCCGTTGTCCCTTCATCATTCTGATTTTTATATCCCTGCTGCTTTTGCGAATGCACCCGGTGATTACTATAGCTTTATTAGCTTACTTTCCTGGCCACGACCAATCTTTATGCTTTTTTATAAATTCATAGGTTATTTCGGTCTTGAAGGAAGCATTGCCTGTGTTATTGGGCTGGTATGCCTGAATTGTGCTTTAACTGCACTATTTTTCAAACGGGTGTTCAATCTAACCATTGATAAATTATTTATAGCCTTATACTCTGTTTTCTGTTTTCTGCTATTTTCACAGCCGTATTTTTATACATTCTATACCCAAGACATAGGTTCTCAGTTAAGTTACTTTTTCTTGCTTCTTGGTGCTTACTTTTTTTACGAGAATACCCACAGACCACTTTTTGTAAATGGCAGCATGTTATTTGTTTTTTGCTTGCTTGCTTTCCTTACTAAAGAGACCTACGCTCTGGTTGCTATGTTCTTTGCCTTTCTATGGTTTCTTTATCACATTAAGGGTGCTTTTATTAAAGCAGTTTTGCCCATTATCATTACCTGCTCTACTTTTATCATAGCATTTGTTTTCAACATTTTAGTTAAATCAGTTTTTGTTGATTTGGATGCGTCAGAAGGCACAGATTATCATATTGATTTGAATCCTGTTTCTGTAGTAAGTCAATGGATGCAATACGCTAATGAGGCAGTTAACATAGCTAATTTCGTAATGTTGCTGGGTATTGCCTATTTAGTCGTAATCTGTAGAAATGAAAATAAGAGGGATTTACTATTCGTTACCATCGGTTGTATTATAGGTGCTTTTATAGCATGGGTACCTAATGCTATATTGCCCCATCATCACTATAAAGGATATTCCTTTAACGGATTATATTTATTTTACTTACCTATACTTTTCTTACCTCTTCTCCTGATGAGAGAGCAGTTAAAGAGAGCTTCTGTTTTTGTAATCGCAATTTTATGTTTGGCAAGTCCATTTTTAAATGCTGACAAATACAAAGACGATACAAACAACTGGGTGCTCATTCAGGAAAACACGCAAGCAAATCTTGTAGCTGCGCTTGATTCTTTAACCCTTAACATCAATCCTTCTGAAAACCCTCAAAGGATATTGGTGGAGGGCATTACATTCCCTTTCCATCCTTTTTCATTTCCAGAATCAATAAGAGAATTCAATAATGCTAGATTTGCAAACTTTGATGTAGTAAACTACAACCCAGCTTTCGCCAATAATCAGAAAAGAGATTTGGTCACTTTTATTGATGCTGCTGAAGTTTCTTCAGGTGCCTATGACCAAAAGTGGTTTTTTAATGAGCATGGCCAGTTAGTTAAAGTTGAGAATGCCGAAACGGAAAGAAGCATTGAAATCGAAGATGAACTGGTTGTTGACCAAGACAACTTCACGCAATTTACAAACAGGGGCTTTCATGGTAATGAAAACGGGTTCAGGTGGACAAATGGGGCTGCCTCGATTGATTTAAATGCAAACATCGGAGACAGAGACAGTCTGTTTGTTCAGATGAACACTTACATGCCCTCCGTTTGTAAAAATGTAATACCTAAGCTGTCAATTTTAACTAGCGAGGGTAAGACATATGAACCTGTGAAGAATAGCAGGCGGCAGGATGTTTATTATTATGTATTTGTACTTGAAAAGAAGTCTGTTGTTAAAAAGATAAATATATCTTCTGACAGAATAGATGCATCACCCGATTTAAGAGACCTGTCCTTTCCTTTCATTAGCTTAAAAGTAGAATAATCAATAAAATGTTTAATAGCCATCCTCTCGCTGATACCTGTGTTGTTGATATACCAAACATCGTTAAGGAAGCGCCTCAAGTATCAATTGTTGTTCCTCTTTATAATGAGGAAAAGTCCTTTAACGGACTTATAGAAAGAATCACAGCAATTTTAGATTCTTTTCATTTGACAATACAGGTTGTTTTGGTAAATGATGGAAGTAAAGACAATACTCCTTATTTGATGCAGTTGCTTTCTGAAGAAGACAAAAGATTTAAGTCAGTGTTTCTGTCCAGAAACCACGGGCATCAGATTGCTGTCTCAGCCGGGATGCTTCACGCTGATGCTGAAGAGGCTATCATGATCATCGATGGAGACCTGCAGGATCCTCCTGAATTGATAGAGGAGTTTTATAAAAAGCTGAAAGAAGGGTACGACGTAATTTATGCCATCCGCAAAAACAGAAAGGAAGGCATGATGCTGAAATTCGCCTTTTGGTCTTATTATAGAATTCAGAGAATGATCAGCAACTATGATATTCCTATCGATAGTGGAGACTTCTGTATGATCAGCAAAAGGGTAAGGGATATCATTGTGTCAATGCCTGAAGAGAGCAGGTATCTGCGAGGAATGCGGTCGTGGGTAGGATTCAAACAATATGGATATGAATACGACCGGGGTGAGCGACATGCCGGGGACTCTAATTACAGTCTGAAGAAGAGGGTTGAGTTTGCATTGAACGGAATTTTCAACTTTAGTAAGTATCCTATTCATATTATGTTCAGGCTGGGCTTCTTCAGCATTAGTATATCCGTGATATATACGCTTTATCTACTGTATTTAAAGTTTACCTCGGATGCTCTCTCTCCCGGTTTCCTTACTATAATTTTTGCTATCTCTTTCTTTAGTGGTGTACAATTGATTTCGCTTGGTCTTATAGGTGAATATGTTTTTAGAACATACAGCCAGGTAAGGCAAAGGCCGTTGTTCATCATTGATAAGGTGATTAACTAATGAAGGAAGACTTTTCCTTAGCATATTACCTTCTTGAGCGGGAGCATTGGTGGTTTTTAGCAAGGAAAGAAATACTCAGGGATCAGCTTAGAAAGCTCTTTGATGGGGTAAAAACGTTGAAAATACTAAATGTAGGTGCCGCCTGGGGGGCATCAACCATAATGTTGCAGGAGTTTGGAGAGGTTACTTCCCTTGAATATAATAAGATATGTTGCGACTATGTGAAGCAGGAACTTGGTATAGATTGTGTACAAGGTAATATTACGGCACTGCCCTTTGAAGATAACTTTTTTGACCTTGTCTGTGCTTTTGATGTGGTAGAACATGTTCAGGATGATAGATTAGCTATAAGTGAATTGCATAGGGTGTGTAAAAGAGGGGGATATACATTTACTACTGTACCAACCTTCAATTTCATGTGGTCAGAGCATGATGTTATCAACGAGCACAAAAGGAGATATACTAAAAAGAGCTATTTGAAATTATTCAGTGACACTGACTGCTCAGTAATGTACAGGTCTTATTTTAATTTCTGGCTGTTTTTTCCTGTTGCTACATTTCGGGTCTTATCTTCTTTCTTCAAAAGAAATCGTGCAGAAGCTGTGGCTCAATCGGACAATTTAAAAATAAATAAAGGGTGGCTTTCTTTTATTTTGCACCAAATATTTAGAAGTGAAACTCTTCTTCTCAGAAGGGGCATGGTATTTCCTGTTGGTGTGTCTCTGATGGTTATCTCTAACAAAAACCCCTGATGACTTCTGATCACTGACACGTTTTTAGGGCACCTATTTATTTCCTATAACAGAATGACTGGACCTGCTTTTACTATATTAACCCACTGTTACTATGGACTTGAAAATATTGTAGAAATCATTTCAAAAGTTTCTGCTTCTTATCATACGAATGTTCTTATCAATTGCCCTTTCCCCTCACATACTGCTCTTAAAGACGTGCTGGTTCCTGATAATTTTATCTTAAGGAAATCACCGAATGTAGGTAAAGATATAGGAGGGAAGCTGGTGTTGCTGGATACTTTTATGAAGCTAGATCTCTCTTCCAAGTACTTGGTTTTTGTTCATGATAAGAAGAGTCCGCATTTAGCTACGGGGGAGCAGTGGTTTAAAGATTTGCTCAGAATCATCGAACCAACAAACATCTCTCAAATACTTTCAGAATTTGAAAAGGATTCCAGCATTGGCATAGTTGCTACTAAAAGCGCTATCAAAGACGAATACGATGTTAAGGCTAAAAAATACCTGAGCAACAATGGTGACATCCTTTTGAAACTGCAGGAAAAATACCAGGTAAACCCTAATGACTACCGCTACATTGCCGGTACAATGTTTTGGGTAAGAACTGAATTGATACTGAACTTCTTTAAAAAATTTCACCCGCTGAAAGTAAGAGAAGAACTTGAATATGGGAACGTTATGGATAGCTGTTCCGGGACCTTCACGCATTCATGGGAAAGAATGCTTACCTGGCTTGTAACTGCACAAGGGTACAAAATCAAAGGGATATGAAGCTATTGAAAGATGTATATTGTCTGGTTGATGACCTTCGTATCATCTCTAACTTTGATTATTCAGAAGAACTGGAGAATGTATGGTTTTCTGTTGTCATAGATGACCAAGGTGTACAGAACCGAACCAGTATCTACCAGAAAATATCTGACAACAATGGCGGCAAACAATTTTGTTTGGCCTTAAACCTAGATTGTGACACAGTTACCGAAGCGCTGCTACAGGATATATGTTCATTCTTTTTTCTCCTAAACTATCAGCATATTTCAGCTAAGCCTGTTGTCGTATTGCCAGGTGAGGAAGAGGTTAACAATAGCTTGCTCTCTGAGAAACTGAATGATGTGATGAAGAGGCAAGGCCTGAAAGAAGCCTTGTATCTCAATGTCCAGGATGAGTTAAATTTATACAGCACATTCACAGATGGGGACAAAGAGAATTTCAGGCAACTTTTGAAACACAAGTATTCTGCCCCTATCAACTTGATACATAAAGGAATCATTTTTGTGCACATCAAGGACAGTTCCGCGATATCTGACGTGGTTTCTGCATGTTCTGAAGCTGAATTGAATTTGAAGGAAACCCAGCCAGAACTATATTACCTGTTAGAGGAGAATAAAGCCTTGGCAGATAATGTACATCAACTAGAAGATTCAGTTTCTTTTATGCAGGAGCGCTTGACACATCAGAATGATTACCTTGCCTTTATCAGGTCGAACAATGAAGCAAAAGAAATTCAGGCATTTTATAACAAGCAGTATGAGGTGTTACCTTTATGGTACAAACGGTTCGGACATGTTCTGAAGTTTCTTATGAGAAAATGAAATTGTTGTTTCCTTCAATGAAATAAATCTACTCTAGTGAATTACTGGCTTCTTACTACAGAATATCCTCCTTTCTTTGGTGGTGGAATAAGTACCTATTGTTACTTCACAGCTAAGATGCTGGTAAAGGAAGGGCATCAGGTATCTGTTTTCGTAAACGATGCTTCGATACAAGATGTAGTGCAGGAAGAGGAAGATAATTTAAGAGTTATCCGTTTCAACCCTGCTCGTACCGGTTCATCTTCATTTTTAGGTCATGTCACAAATTTGAGCTATGAGTTTGCACACATAGTTAAAGACTTTATTCTGAAAGATGGGAAACCTGATGTAATTGAGGCGCAGGAGTATTTGGGGATTGCCTATTATCTGCTGCAGTATAAGCATTTGCAGTACGATTGGTGTAAAAATATCACGGTCCTGATCACGATGCATTCTCCAGCCTTTCTTTACCTGGAGTACAACCATGTCCCTACTTACAAATATCCTAACTACTGGATTGGCGAAATGGAGCGCTTCTGCATTCAGGCAGCTGACGTTGTTATTTCCCCTAGCCAGTTTCTGCTTACTGAAGTAGAGAAGCGCTTTAACTGCAGTCACTCTAATTTTTATATTGTACCTAACCCTTATGAACTTAAGGAAAGAAGGGAAGAGGACCAGGTAACAGTAAAGCAGGAAGACATCATTTTCTTTGGCAAGCTGTCTGCCCAAAAAGGTACTTTTCACCTTCTGCGCTACTTCAAGGAATTGTGGGAGAATGGCTTTTCTGAAGCCTTGTACCTGGTAGGAGGGCAGGATATTGTATACCATCCTGAAGGCAAAACAATGGGTGACATTGTAAGGAAGAAATACAAGGGCTTCATAGCTAAAGGCATACTGAAGTTAGAGAAACAAATTTCGCCTGCGGAAATAAGTAGAAGATTAGCGAGTGCCAAAGTAGTCATCGTTCCCAGTACAGTCGACAACCTGCCTTATGTAGTGATGGAGATGATGAGCCTGGGTTTAGTTGTGCTTGTGTCTAAACAGGGGGGGCAGGCTGAGATTATAACAGATGGTACAGATGGATTTATTTTTGACCATGAACAACCTGATTCCTTCGTTACGCAATTAAACAGAATCCTAAAGCTGACCGATGCGCAAAGAGCAGCTATCGGCACCAACGCAATCAAGCGAATCAGGGACAATTACAGTTCTCAAAAGATATACAAGGAAAAAGTATCTGTCATTGAAGCTACTTGGCAGCGCCTTCAAGCACGTAAGCTCTTCCCTTTTATAAGGCCTGCTGCAAATCAGGCTGATGTAATTCCGGTTCCTAGAAATGGGCTACTCTCTGTTGTTATTCCTTATTACAACATGGGAAAGTATATCGATGAGACTATCGCATCGGTTAAAAATTCAGAAGCAGTGCACAAGGAAATCATCATAGTAAATGATGGGAGCACTGAGGAGGAGAGCCTTGCGAAGCTTTTACCTTACCGAAATGATCTCTTCATCACTGTTCTGGATGTGCCGAATCAGGGGCTTGCCAGTGCAAGAAACATTGGAGCAGAAAAAGCAGAAGGACAGTATCTCGCCTTTTTAGATGCAGACGATAAAATTGCACCGGATTACTACAAGAAATCCATTAATGTACTGGAGCAATACGATAATGTTCATTTTGTTGGTGCCTGGACACAGTATTTTGAGGACTCTAATAAAGTCTGGCCCACGTTCACCCCGGAGCCTCCTTTAATCCTATTCCATAACCTGGTGAATTCAAGCTCATTGGTATATAAAAGATCTTCTTTTTTAGCTGCAGGAAAGAACGATAAAGCTATGCCTTTTCCGGGGCTGGAAGATTATGATAGTGTGATTGCTATGCAGAGTAAAGGTTTGAATGGAGTGGTTTTGCCGGAAATTCTATTCTACTACAGGGTTCGCAAAGACTCTATGATTAGGGGTGTTTCTCCAGTAAAAAAACTGATATTATACGACTACTTAGGCAAGAAACATAAAAACTTTTATGCTACATTTGCTACCGATGTTTTCTGTTTAACCAATGCAAATGGTACAGGAACAGTGTTAGACAATCCAAGCCTTGATCTTGATCTCCTCAATAAATTACCTTTCAATAACCACATTTCCAGAGAACTTATTTCACTAATCAAGAGAAATAAACATTTAAAGAAATTAGCATACCGCGCATATAGTACCCTGCATAAATAGACTTATGATACTGAAAATAGTAAACGACTGGTATTCCGGTTCAAACAAACTTGAGAGATTGTGGCTTTTAGCCAAAATTGAATTCAAACTACGCTACTACGAGAACAAGCTTGGGTTATTATGGGCTTTATTGAAGCCTGTAATGGATATCTGTATTTATTTTATCGTGTTCCAGGTAATAATGAAGCAGGATGTTCCTGCCTTTGCTTCTTACCTGTTTATCGGTTTAATCCTGTACAACTTTTTTATTGAGAGTACGAGCGGAACCATCAATATACTCCATACAAAAAAGTATTTGTACGAGTACAGCAACATGAATAAGCTTGAAATATATGTTTCTACGTTGATGAGTAACGTTATCGGTTTCTCATTTAACCTGGCAATGTTTATTTTTTTCTATGCTTTTATAGAGCCTCAGTCTCAGGGTATTTCAGTTTATGCTTTCTGGATTATCCCAATATTCTTAAACCTGTTTATTATGTCTTTGGGAGTATCGTTGATACTTTCAAACCTGTATATTATTGCCAAAGATATTACACAGTTATGGCAGGTTTTTGCTACGCTTCTCCTTTTTATTTCTCCAATTTTCTATAAACTGTCCAGTTTTAAATTGGCGCTGCCCTCATTTGATTATTTCAATCCTATTGCTGGCATTATCATCAATGCCCGGCGTGTTATGATGCAGGGGATGCAACCCGATATGGAGTTGATGTTTTTCGACTACGGTTATGCGCTTATATTTCTTTTCTCTGGTCTCATACTGTTAAACAGACTTGGTTCTAAAGCGGCTGAAAAGCTTTAATATATTATGGAAGAGCAATACGCTATCAAAGCACAGAATATTAGCAAAACATTCAAGATTTCAGAAGACAGCCATAATACTGTGAAGCATCGTCTGTTTAATCTTTTCAATCCACCTAAGACGAAATATGTGCCAGCACTTAAAAACATGTCCCTGGAGATAAAGAAAGGAGAGTGTATCGGTTTGTTGGGGCGCAATGGCTGTGGTAAATCTACTTTAGTAAAGTTGTTGGCAGGTGTATATCCTTCTGATAGCGGCTCTATTAAGATCAAGGGCTCGACTATGCTCATGAACCTGGGTGTAGGTATGAGCCACGAGTTAACTGCGAGAGAGAACATCTATGTGTCTGGGTCTGTGCTCGGACTGAAGGTTAAAGAGATAGATGCTATTTTTCAGAAGATCATTGAGTTTGCCGAATTAGAGGGTTTTGTTGATACTAAAATAAAATTCTTTTCTTCGGGCATGGTGGCCAGGCTTGGTTTTTCCATTGCGGTGAATGCAGGAGCAGACATCATGTTTCTGGATGAAATTTTTGCTGTTGGAGATGCTAAGTTTCAGGAAAAGGCTGTAAAAGTGTTCGAGAGTTCTTGGATTAAGGGCAAGACCGTTATCCTTGTCAGCCATTCCATGGACGTTATCAGGCAGTATTGCCGTCGGTCTGCTTTTTTGAAAAGCGGAGAACTGAAATATTTTGGTGATACTGAAAAAGCAATTGAATTATACCTGAAGGACAACTATCAGGATGAAACTGCTGCTTCTGATGTGGTAGCATCAGAAGTTATTGAACCTAGCGAAACAGTTTTAGTTTGAAGGCTGCCTTAAATTTTATTCCTATTCACTATGAGCAGGCTTGCTGTCTCTTCAAGGTAAGCCTGCTAACGACTCCCGCTCAATAAACTGCATTTTCATTCGCGAAGCTTTTTGTGAAAAGCCTTTGCACCTCTTGCATACATTCTCCTCTAAAGAATAAATCATGATAATACGCTCAAAAGCTCCTTTGCGTCTAGGACTAGCAGGGGGGGGAACTGATGTAAGTCCTTACAGTGATCAGTATGGTGGAGCTATTCTGAATGCGACCATAAACAAATTTGCATATGCTACTCTTGTTCCTTTGTCAACACCAGAAGTAAGAATCAAATGCTTCGATATTGACGAGCATGTCACATTCCAGAATGTGGACATGTTTGAAATGAAAGATGGCTGCAGTCTCCGGTTGATCAAGGGAATTCATAACAGAATCAGAAAACAGTTTGCTATCAAAGAGCCCCTTTATTATCAGTTAGAGACCTTTGTAGATGCGCCTCCAGGATCCGGGCTTGGATCATCATCCACCCTTGTAGTAGCTATAGTCGCTGCTTTCACTGAATGGCTTGGTTTACCTCTTGGTGAATATGACATCGCGCAATTGGCTTATAGCATCGAGCGGGAGGACTTAGGCTTAACTGGCGGTAAGCAGGACCAGTATGCAGCCACCTTTGGAGGATTCAACTTTATGGAGTTCTATGCTGACAGAGTTGTTGTGAATCCGCTTCGCATCAAAGAAGAATATATACATGAGCTGGAGTATTCTCTTATTCAATATTATACCGGAACCTCGCGCCTGTCATCTAAAATTATAGATGCACAAGTCAAAAATGTATCGAATAATGCTACAAAGTCAATTGAGGCAATGCATTCACTGAAGGCATTGTCTTACAACATGAAGGAGTCACTGCTAAGAGGAAGATTATGTGATATTGGAGCACTCTTACATCAAAGCTGGGTTTCTAAAAAGGAAATGGCAGATGAGATCAGCAATCCCTTAGTAGACGAAATATATAACGCTGCTATTCAGCATGGGGCTCTCGGTGGTAAAATTTCCGGTGCAGGTGGCGGCGGTTATATGATGTTCTATGTAAATAACAGCTCACTATACTCGGTAATCAAAATGCTAAACCAATATGGTGGCCTTGTAGAGAGGGTTAATTTTTACGATAAAGGCGTTATTTCCTGGAAAACAAAACTTTAATTTATTGCAGACTTACATCATGGACAGTTTTATCATCTCTAAGATCAAAGAAAGTATATCTGTAAAATCTGAACTGTTGAACAGGGCAGATTTGCTAGATACCATTGAACAGGTTTCAGATAAAATAGTGGGAACGTTCAGGCAGAAAGGCAAAGTGCTTTTTTGTGGTAATGGTGGTAGTGCAGCAGACGCTCAGCATTTAGCCGCTGAGTTTTCCGGGCGGTTCTACATAGACCGTGATCCCTTAGATGCAGAAGCCTTGCATGTAAATTCCTCTTATCTCACTGCCGTAGCGAACGATTACTCTTACGAGGAAATTTATGCGCGTCTTGTTAAGGCTAAAGGTAGCAGGGGAGACGTATTGATTGGGCTTTCCACTTCGGGCAATTCTAAGAATATCATTCAGGCATTTAAACAAGCCAAAGAGTTAGGCATGATAACAGTAGCGCTTACAGGTAAAAGCGGAGGCGCCATGAAAGACCAGGTTGATTATTTAATCAATGTTCCATCCGGCGACACTCCCAGGATACAGGAGTCTCACATATTAGTTGGTCATATAATATGTGAAATAGTTGAAAAAGAATTATTTGTAAAATCGAATGGCTAAAGAAGCGGTAGTTCTCGCAGGCGGTTTGGGTACACGACTCCGATCTGTTGTGAAAGATGTTCCTAAACCCATGGCCGAAGTAGCAGGAAGGCCTTTCCTTGATTTTATTATGTTCTTCTTGGCGAAGAATAATATAGAGAGAGCCATACTTGCTGTCGGACATAAATTTGAAGTCATTCAGGAGTACTATAGTAACGGCGCCAGCAGTTTTGGTGTACAAATTGATTACAGTGTCGAAAATGAACCTTTAGGCACCGGTGGTGCCATTCTGCAGGCAGCTGATCAGGTAAAGGGGGATGATTTTTTTATTGTCAACGGAGATACTTATTTCGATGTTAACCTGGCTGAGCTGGAAGAGTTTGCACAGGCAGCTTCTGCTGATATAGCCATTGCTTTGAAAGAGGTACAGGCTTCACAGCGCTACGGTCATGTCGAGTGTTCTGATGCTGATAGAATTGTTTCTTTCAAAGAGAAAGGTACAGTAGAAGGAGAGCATAATATAATAAACGGTGGCGTTTATTATATGAGTAAGGATGTTCTGGGAAAGTGCTCCTTACCAGATAAATTTTCTTTTGAAACAGATTTTCTGCAGGCTAAACTTCATGACATCAGGGCGTATGGGAAATTGTTTGAAGGTCATTTCATTGATATTGGTATTCCGGAAGATTATAGTCTTGCACAGTCTTTTTTGAAAGATGTTATCCATTAAGCAACCATTCGACACACTTTTTCTTGACAGGGATGGCGTTCTGAATCGAAAGATTGATGATGGGTATGTACTCCATCCATCAGAAATAGAAATTCTTCCTGGTATCACTGAATTTCTAGCTTGGGCGGGCCATGTATTTAGTAGAATTGTTGTTGTAACTAATCAGCGGTGTGTTGGCAGGGGACTTTTAACAATTTCTGAATTGAACAAAGTCAATTCAGAAATTAATAAGCAGACTGGTAGTTGGATTGACAAGTTTTATGTGTGCACACATTTGAACGAAGATGCCTGTAGCTGCAGAAAACCCCAAAAAGGACTTTTTTTAAGAGCGACCGAAGAGTTCAATATCTGTCTTAACAGTTCTTTGATGATAGGTGATTCTGAGACTGATTTGATTCCAGCTAAAGAAATGGGCCTCAGTACAATTTACATATCTGCTGGCACAAGTCCTTATGCAGATGTTACCATAAAACTTACTACCGAGTTGTTGCCTCTATTATCATCAACTATAGAGGGGTAAATATTTGAAGTTGCATTTTTAAAGCATGAACAAATTTAATTTGTTCATGCTTTTTTGTCTGCTATCAAAAATGGTACAAAAAAGCCTGCAATGATTCCTCCAAAACTTCTGTCCAGATAAATTTCAGTAATCCAGGCGCAGGCCAGCGTGAGCAACATTATTGCTGCTAGTCCATCTCTGTTCTGGACTGCGCTAATAAGCGGGAATACAAGCCATGCAAGTAGAAAGGCAACTAATCCAATGATACCCATGCTGTATAATATATCGAGGTAGTTGTTGTGTACATTCTTTTCAGTTTCTATAGCGAAATAAAAGTTCTTTTGCTGGTATTTTTCAATTAGTCGATCTTTTTTGTCTCCTAGGTCTACTCCAACAATGGGATTCTCCTTAAATAGCTCCCATCCGCACTTCCAGGCTGCCAACCTGAAATTAGCCCCATTCCACTGGTCTGGAGTCAACTCCATATTATAATGGCTTTCTTTCCCCTTATTTTGGTAGTCATAGTCACTGTAGGCAAGTTCCTTAAAGCGGTTTAGCATTTGTGGCTGAAATTGAAAAATAAGATAAGCTCCAATCACTAGTACGGATAACAGCGCTAGCCCCCCCAACAGCATACGCTGGTGCAGAATATAATAAGAAAGCATTCCAGTGGCCATCAGAAGTAGAATTGCCAGATTGATACGGCTGCCTAGGAGATAGCTAATGCCAAAAAGAAAAAGAGCCGCTGCTGCCATCCAGCCTTTATGTGCTGTTCTAATAAAAAGGATAAAGTATAATAAAATGTATATTGCAAAATTTACAAGAAGCGCAATATAAACTGACTGCTGTTTAATAACCAGGGTAAGATTATCATTATAAATAGAGTCGTTTCTGTGACTTGTAAGATAATTATAGACACCTGAACCCAGGCAAAGTATACATATAAGTGTTGTAATGCATGCGTAATAGAGCAAAAGCCTTTCCTTAAAATCTTTTCTCATGTTAATTAAGCCGAGGCTAATTGGGAAAACCAGTAATGGCAGGCGCAGTACCAGGTAAGTTAGACCCTTATCAACATTATCTGATAATGTCATACTTAGAAGCACCAGCAGGAAAAAAAATAGCATTGCCTGTATAGACCTTCGCTGTTTTGATAACTCTATTTTTTCTCTTATCGTGGTCAGCGTAAAGCAGTAGACAACTATTCCTCCGGTAATTATAATATTGGGAATTCTTAGCTTTGAAAAAAACAGCGTTACAAAGAAAAGTACAATAAGTGTAAAAAGGGTTTTCTCCTGCTTTGTCATGAAATTAATTATATGAAGGAGCGCAAATTTACATTTATTTCCGGCTCTTGAAACAACAATTTTGCAGGTATATAAGCAGATTATTTCCTGTTTTATGAACAAATATGAGGTACTGCATTTGATGATACTTGAGTGGCATTTAATGTGAAATTTTGTGTAGCCGTGCCTTGCTCTTAGTACCTTCTTGGTTTCTTTATAAGGGTGAAGCGTCTACTTTGTTAGCCCTTCACCTCCAACATGAAGCAGAGGTATATAGCTGTCAAAATATTAATAAACAGTATTTTATAAAAGATGTTTTATGCCTGGCTTCAATAAAAAGAATTTGAACCATTCAAAATTGTAGAGATTACGAACCATAAGAATACAATTCCTGTATATAGCCTCAGGTTTGCTATAAATATTTTTAACAAAAGCAAGAGGTGTATGAGGAAATATTTACTGGTTATTAGTTTTATATTGTTTACCCACTTTGCACCAGCTCAGTCAATAGATCTGGAGGATTACTCTATTAACACCTTTCAAACAGATTTTAAAAAAATTAATAATACTGCTGCGTTCTGGAATGAAGCCCCACCTTGGGTGATCAAAGGAGAATCTTACCAGTATATTTTTACGACACATTTTTCTTCCATGTGGAGTAGTTCAGTTTCTATTGGTAAACCCAAAGATGATATTCTACACGTAGGTAGCTGGCAGGGAACAGATCCCAACTGGATTGTCTCTTCTTCTCATTGGTGGGGGAAATTTTATGATCCTAGTTTTCTTCAGAGTCCGGGATATATGCACCAGTCCCAATGGGAGAACTATCATTGGAGAAGAAACTACAACGGTGTTTTTTCTGCGCATGTTGTGAACGATAAGACTACTGAACAGCAGATACTCTTCGCAATAAGCCATGGTGAAAACAAGAATGAAAGGATTGGTGCCTATTTTTATCAAAATACAGTCAGACCCGATTTTAAAATAAATAAGGATGACCCTACTACATATTCTGGGGGAGTGCCTTATCAGGATTGTTGGGACGCTTATTTTGGCTTTTTGAATGGTAACTGGAGTACTTACGGTAAGGATAATAATTGGGGGAATGTTTATCTACATGATATAGGTCCGATTGCCTGGCCGGCGGCAGGTTATCTGAACCAAGACGGAACGCAGGCTTCCAAAGGGTTAAGGCATCCTTCCTCCATTATAGATGGAAATTACTTATACATCTTTGTTGTTGATGCTTCACATCATGGAAAAGGAGGAGTGAAGTTAATACGATCGCATGTTAATGAGCTGCAAAACACATCCAAATATGAAACATGGTCAAAAAGTGGCTGGATTCCCGCACTCCCGCAGGGTTTTACCAAAGAACGGGCCGCTGATTTTTTTAAGCGCAAAGGCCCAAACAATTCTCGTGTTTTCGCTCTCGACAGAAACACCATCCGGTTTTCTGTAGCTAAAATAATTGATACTGATGAATTCATAGGTGTAGAGGAATACATTATGGGGAGGGGAGACCATACTATAAAAGCGGCGTTTCGATTTTCAAAAGATTTGATTCACTGGTCAGACAGAGTCCCTTTTTATGCGGCTGATGATTGGGGTAGTTCTACCTTCAGGTACCCGATATTCCTCAATAGAGATGGGACTTCAAATACAGAAATAGATATTGAAGAATTTTATGTTTTGGGTGCCTCTGGTGATGGCTCCATTACAAAGATGCACTTCAACCTGGATCAACCTATTTTTCCTACAGAGGGATCAAGGCCTAATGGTGTAAGCCCCATTACATTTTCGGGTAACAGAGTCAATATTACTGGTGATGCTGGTTTCACTGTTTCGCCTGTGCCTGCGTCTTTGACTGTGGATCTGAAATTTTCTCTTGAAACTACCTCTAACGTGAAGGTAAACTTATACGATGCCAGAGGAGTGAAAGTCAAAACGCTATTAGATGACGTTCTTCAACCTCAAATTTTAACGAAGACCTTTGATATATCACAGCTGCAACATGGTCTTTTTGTGCTGGAGTTGATACAAAATGATAAACGCTTCTTTAAGAAAATCATCAAAATATGAGTTGAAGGCTTACATGATTTTTTCTATTCACTGTTAA
>JBFMDL010000020.1:0-37227 GCA_040753635.1 Nitrospirota bacterium
ATATCATATAAGGTTGTCATATGAAAGGCTGGATTAACAGGCTGCTGAAAAACTAAGTTTTTGTGTCATTCCGAGGAGCCAGAGGCGACGAGGAATCTTAAAACTTATTGGATCATAACGGCTCTTAAGATTTCTCGTTTCACTCGAAATGACAAAAAAGAGACTTTTTCAGCAGCCTGCTGAAAATTTACAGCAGACTTTGAAGGCGATTATGCCTCTGATGAATGGATTTTTCGTGTTGATATTCCTTTTGACACTTCTGCGCTGATTTCTTATACTCAATACATGCTTAAAATTGCGGTAATAGACGGCCAGGGAGGCGGAATAGGAAGCCTGATCGTAAAAAGGCTGAGGGAGGAGTTTAAAGACACTGTAGAAATAATCGCCCTCGGCACGAACTCTGCCGCCACCTCTGCGATGATGAAGTCAAGGGCCAACAAAGGCGCTACAGGGGAAAATGCAATCATCTGGAACTCTGAAAGAGTCAATATGATTATCGGCCCCCTCAGCATATCCCTGCCGAATGCTATGCTCGGAGAGGTGACATCAAAAATGGCATCAGCTATAGTTTCGTCAAATGCGTCCAAAATACTTCTCCCCCTGAACCAGGAAGGGATTGATATTATCGGAGTAAACAAAGAACCACTCCCTCATTTAATAGAACACTTGATTCAAAAGATAAAGGAGATTAGAGATGTGTGAGGCAAATGCTTATATCTTTAAAGACGGGAAGGAAGAACTCTACCTCGAGAACGTGGACATAATGAAACCGGAAGAAGGAAAGATTTTTCTGAAGAACCTTTTCGGCGAACAGAAGGTCTTTGAAGGCGGGATAAAAGAGGTCTCTCTCTTGAAGCATAAGATAGTGCTGGAAAAGAAGTAGGAAACTTTTAACGCTATCGACATAAAGAGGAAAATAAAATTTCTTCCATTTATGCTTATTATATATAGCATATTTGGAAAAACCTTCAAAGATACTTGTTTTCTAAGGGGTTATGCTTCCTGTTTACAATTCGCCATTTACCGTCTTAATCAAGAATACCAGGTATCATTGCTTATAATCTGCGAGTTTTATCCATTCACCATTCATATCTTTTATGTACCAGAACTTCCAGCCGTTAATTATACCTTTATTCCCTATCCTTACTCCTTTTCAATCCTCGTTCCTGCATTCTCATTATGCTGCCTTCAGTTAAATATTTCTTAAATCTTTTTTCTGTATGTTTATACTCAAGCTTTTTGTTCATCCCGCTCTTCTTCAAGAGATTTTCAAATGATATTCCCTGCTCAGCCAAGTCAAGAAGCGCTAAAGCTTTTATAGCGGCATAATCGCATGTGCATAGAACAAGGTCTTCTTGTTTTTGCAATAACACTAATGCCTCTTTTTCTCCGTCATGAAGTTCTTCCTGAAAAACCCGATCAAATCTCTCCTTGAAGCTCATCAGTTCCCGGACAGAGCATGAGAGTTCGCTGAATGTTGCGCCTATATCTTTTTCAAGGTCAATAGGATGGTGTCCGCTTTCATCTTCATAGTAATAGACCTCTTTGTGAAGGATTATTGAAGGAACAAATACTTTATGGCTTTTTGTAACTTGCTTCCATAGGCCAAGTTTATGCAAGTCAATGATAACATCGGCGTCAAGTAGCAGTAAAAGCAACTGAGTAGTCCTCGTTCTCGTCGTAGCCATATTTTCTTAAGAAAGGAGATACTTTGCTGAAAGGTTTGTCTATGTATTCAGCAAATTTAGCCTTTGAAACTTTGCCGAGTTGAAGAGCTTTGATAGCAAGTGTTATATATCGTGACGAAAGATAAGGTTTATCCTCTGCCCAATCGCCAACCCTCATTTTTTTATCAACATCCTTAATGTTATCTTTGGAATCTATAACATCTTTTCTTTTTAAAAGTTTAAGATTAACCAATCGCCATAATAATGCTTCAATAGAAACCTTAAACTCCCTTGCGATTTCAACAAGGTTAATATAGGAAATTTTACTGTCCTCCAGCCTTTTAGAAAATTCCCTTCGTACTTCTTCAGAAGGCAATAAAAAGGCTGCCGCAAATGCATCTGCCCATTGTTCAACTTCGCTTTTACCATTTTTTGACGTTGAATATATTTCCTCATCAGAAAATAAATCCCATGTAATCAGATGGAAAAACTCATGCGCCAAATCATAGTTGCGTCTCCACGGTGCATCGCTTGAATTAACGAGAATCGCCTTGCCGAAGTCGCCGGATGTTGAGGCGCCAGAGACAATCGAGCCTACATCAATATACAGGATTAAAATGTTTAGGAGTTGCTCTAATACGGTAGGTAAAGAATATGCCGGTCTCCCTCCGAGATTTAAAGCCCGCCGATACTCTTCTGCCAGTTCAACAGCATAATCGAATCCGCCCCTTTTAAATTCTTTTTTTTCAGGTTGGGCAAAAACAGGGAGCTTTATATTTTCTTCCCTTGTAAGTTCCAGAAGCCTCTTGTAGTTCTGACAAAATGCGATGAATCTTCGTTCCGCTTCAATCTTGTTTTCTGTTTTTTCGGGATCGCGCCATAGAACTCTTGGCTGGGCAATTTTAGCCTGCGATGAAAGAAAATAATCAATCTTTCTTCCATATATTTCTGCCAGTTTTGCCAGTTCCCATGCTTTAATCTCTCGTTCGCCGGACTCAATGCTGCTTAGGGTCTGATAGTTCGAGAATCCCATTTTCTCGGCAACATGTTTTAATGAATACTTTAGAGCGGACCTTTCTTTTCCTAAGGCAAGCGCTATAGCTTTGTTTTTATCCATGAGGTTAACCAAAAGATAACAAAATATTATTATTTTATCAAATTAATTAAAATTATATAAGAATATGATATAATTATGACTTAATTTAGAATACGAGCAATCAGACTTTTTACACGAAATCATTTTTTATTTATCAAAATAGTTTACCCTGCAATTTCTGCAAAATTTTATTTTTTAATTTCTGGCTTTCGATAAGGAGATATGGTCTAAAATTATCTTGTCTATTTGATTCCTGTCTAAGCTGCTTCCGAAACTGCCTGAGGCATATCTTTTAAAGGGAGATGTAATTGTGGCTCTTCAGTTGTCTTACTAATGTTCTCAAAATTGGATAGACATTTTGTCAGAAAATCTCCCCTTGCCCCTCTCGTAGAGTCGAGTCTCCGACTTTGCCAAAGAGGGGTATATTCCTCCCTTTGGCAAAGGGAGGTTGGGAGGGATTTTATTGAAATTATGTGCGTTCTATTATGAGAACCTTAATAACTGGAGAAATTATCGTCGTGATCGATCGGTATGAGGAAAACGTCATTCCCGTAGGTCTGAGTGGCAAAGGCACATCCAATCCCCTTTCAAGTAATGTCTCAATATACAAGCGTTTAGCTTCAATTAAATTTCTTATTGCTTCTTCAGGAGTTTGACCGTGGCTCATACAGCCGGGTAACTGAGGGTGTTCAGCTCTATAACATAAAGTCCCATCTGTGCATTCTTCAGGCGTTACAATAACGTCATACTCTAATTTCATATATTCTTCGAGAGTCATTTTCATTTTGTACCGCCTTCCTCTTTAAGTTTTTTTAATTTATCAATAAGACTAATAGCGTGCTGTATATATCCTCTTAACCTTCCAGCCCTAACTGTTTTCTTATTAACCTGCAAAGACTGTCTTTGATTTCTGTATGGCGTGGAACTGGTGCTTTTTTCCCGTTTTTTGGATTTGCATATATATCATGGTTTGCGCCGTGACGTTTTAGATAGCAGCCTGCGTCAACCAGCTCGCGTATAAACTCATTTCTTTTCAAACTTCGACACCGATTTCTTTTCTGCGAACTTTAGCATGGGGAGTTACATCCTCTTCAGTCATCATCAGAGAATACGCTTCCTGAATATTCTTCTCCAACTCCTTGAGCGTTTCTCCCTGACTGAAAACTCCGGGAACTTCTCTGAGTCTTCCGACATACCAGCCTTCATCTATCCAGTATTCAAGCGTAAAGTGCCTCAACATATTTCACACCTCCTTTTTACTATTTTAGCACTTGCATTTGAGATATTTGCAACTTCAATTTAAACGTACGAATTGCCGATAAGATCGGTTATTTGTTTATAGTAATTGCGAAAGATTGGCTTGGATATGTTTTCGAGCTTTTGAATGACAAGGGATTTCTGTGAAGAATTATGGCGACTTGCTGTACCTTTCATGATTTTCTGACTTTAGTAATTTCATTTGTCTTTCATCATCTGAGATATTTTTTCTTTTAGATATCTTAACCTTTTTTGCAAAATAATCGAGCGGATTACGTACATGTTTAAAATCAATCTCATATATGTTTGCTCCATCAGTATGCCTTCTGGCTAATTTAAGACGTACTAAAGACTCCATTGCGTCTTTTATCCAATCTTGTCTTGGAATTTCCTGTTGTCTGGAATCACTTATCATCTGAGCAAACTGACGTTGTAACTTTTCAGTTACTTCTGAAATATTCAGTTTTATGACAGAGTATTTTTTAATCTTGCTATTGTCTTCTTCAGGGGAAAGAAATTGAGGGAAGATGTCAATCCACAATATATTCATGAGATATGGCAGGGGGGGAGGAGAGTCATAAAATTTTATCGAATACAATGGTAAAACGGTCTCAAGTGGTATAGCAACAACCCTACGTAATCTTTCATTAAGGTTTTGATCGGACAACTCACCATAATGCTTTTCAAGGTACAAGAACTCATCACGTTCACCGCCTTTATTAAAAGCAACTATAGAAAATTTATTCCTATAATGATAGTCTCCTTCGTTGTATTTTCCCTTGTAGTAGTCTGTTATATCGACTTTTCTGGTGATATGGGTTAATAAAGTTAAATCATAGTTTTTTATGGTCTCACTGTTTGTTAACCAACCAATTAAATTTTCATCGTATTTTTTAATCTGGTCAAAAATTCTATGCCAATATTTTCTGTCAGGTGCAATTTTTTTCTTTACTTCTGCAATAATACCATAATCGCTATTTAGCTGGATGACGATATCAGGGGTGAGATTATGTTCAGAATTTTCGGCAGGATCAATTTTCCCCATTCTTCTCCCTATCATAAAGCAAGATGAGGGAACCTTTCGTTTATTAGTGCTGTCCCAACAGACTTCATGTGAAAATGCGATAATAGCGATTACTGTTTCCTCATAGTCTTCACCTTCGTTTAGAATTTTTCGCAATGGATTATTTTGTGGCATTTTCTATTTCCGAGAAATCTTTTATCTCGCCTTCCTTAAAACTAGTAAGGATTTGATTGCAAAGCCTGTTTAGAGAAATATAACTTGACTTCATCTGAGGAACAATAACTATACGCTTGTTGGATAAAACCCATAAATCATAAGATGATAAATCTTGATAATCAAGGATGGAAAGATGAAGATAAGGATTCGAATGAAATGCCGATACGGCTGTTTGAGGAAGATTACTAATAATATTTGTTAATTTTTTATTTTGTGTTTTATCTTTAAAAATATCTTCATCGTATTCTATTATTATCGGCTTAGGTTGATAGTTTGTGACTTTAACACGCGCCCTATCCTTTAAAAGATTGATATTTTTAATTGCAAATTCACATATATCTTTGATAACTGTTTGATAAAAAAATAAAAATTCTTCTTTGCATTTGAATATTCCTGTTCTCGATAAGCTTCCAAAAGTTTCTTTTGTATAATATCCCTTGGGACGCCCAAATAGATCATGCTCTGAATATTGCTTTTTATAAATAAGTTCAAAATCTACGTTGTTAATCCAACCATCATTTTCAAACACAATGCGAAAAGCATCTTCATATGGCAAATCAGTCCACTTTATTTCTGATTCAATTTTTTTCCTTGAACCCTTTTGTAATATTCTACACTTCGATACAATCTTCCTTAGTCTGATAGTTTTTTCTGGATGATTTTTATGGAGGTTACGTAACATTTGTAATAGCTTGTATGAACTCAAGAAAGCTTGTGATACATAGGGATATAATTTACTTAATAATTTTGAAAGAGCCTCTCTTATAAAAATAGAACCCTCATGAGATACCAGCAAATAAACTCCGGGTGATTCTGTTTTTAAAATTGCAAATTTTCCATTTATCACGCTGTCTTTTTTTGTAAAGGATAAACCCAGAGATGCAAAAGAAGAATTTTTCGTGATATATGAGATATGAAAGTTATAAAACTTTTTCTTTTCAAAAAGACTTAGTAAATCCCCTTCTGAAGTTAACACAATACTAATGATAGGTAATTGATATTCGGTTTGTACCCTATCTATTTCGGCAATGAATTCTGCAGGATCTTTTAAAGTATAAATTCCTTCTAGTGTGTAAACCTTATTTTTTTCCATATTTCAAACTAAAATCCTTTTAAATAATACCAGATGCCTTGTGTTTTTCCAACAAAATTACTCATTAATTTTTCTTCAAAATCCCCTTCACAATCCCATCAATCTCCGCAATCTCATCTTTCAATTCTGCCTTTATCAGCTTTCTCAGATTTCCGTAAAAGGAATCTCTGGGCTTTTGCGGATTCAGTGTTTTGTGTTTTGATTTGCTCGACGTATTCTTCGAATTTGCGACTAATGTCCTGCTCTGAAATGTCAGGGATGCGGGAAGGTTTTTCTGTGAGTTTGGATTTCTTCATTACGATATTTTTCCCTTGAGAAAATCTTCCGGCGAGATAATTTTTATGCCCTTGTATTTTTTTACAGATAAAAGCCCTTTATCTCCGGTTATTATAAAACTGGCATTTGCCGCCAATGCACATTCAATGAACCTGTTATCCTTCGGATCAGGTGAAATCCTTGTGCGCTCTTTTGCCTCATAAAAATCAGAATAGGCAAGAACAAATTCAAGAATTTCTGTCTGGACTATTTGTGGAAACCCGAGCTTTGGATATGAGACGGCTGCAAAGAGTTCCCTGACAATATCTTCTGAAATGCAGTTTCTTAGCTCGCCACTTTCAATCAACTCGATGATACTTAATGGCTTTCCTCCCCATCCGAAGGCAGAGATGAAGATGTTCGTGTCTACTACTACTTTTTCAACCTTGCCCACTCGACCGCCTCTTCTGCTATCTGAGAAGGAAGCTTTCTTTTCCTGGTAATCGAAGAAGCCTCTCTATATATCTTCTTTGCCGAAGGCGGTTTGAAAAGTCTTTTCTGAATCAGCGAATCAACTATATCCTTTATTTCTTTTACAGGGAGTTTTGACAATCCTTCAACCAAATTTTCTTTTGATAATTTTAAGGCTACATCAGGCATATAAAACCCTCCGTTTCTATTCTTTATTATAATCTTTTAAGACATGGTTAACAATCCTTCTTGCAATCTCAAATGCCGCTGCTATTCTGATAATCTTAACATCTCCGAGTCCTTTGAATTGGAGAAACTTTTCCAATGGCTGATTAGCCATTCCTTTGAAGGAACTGAATTTATCAAGGATTTCTTGAGCAACTTCTTCTGCTGTTTTTCCTTTTGTGCCGGTTGAGATAAGGATTGAAAGGAGTTCAGCATCTGTCAGAGACTCAGCGCCAAGTTCTCTCAGCTTGCCGCCCGGATGTTCCCATGTCTTCATAAAATCCCCTTTTTAACTACATTGGAATGCATGGCCTAATTTTAATCTATAAACTACATACGGTCAACGAAGAAGTTTAGACTAACTGCAAATCCACATATTGATTAAAAACCGTTTTTCAATTTATTCTTTTCTTATGGAAAAAACCTGGAGGCTGATCGATTCAGGGCCTTGCCGCGCCTCTTACAACATGGCGCTTGATGAGGCGATTGCAACATATGTAAGAAAAGGAGAATCTCCCCCCACTTTAAGATTATATGCCTGGGACATGCCTTCATTGAGTCTCGGCTGTTTTCAAAAAGTATCCGGCATCGATGCAGGATACTGCTCCGAGAAGAAAATACCCATCGTCAGGCGGCCTACAGGCGGCAGGGCGATCCTGCATGACGATGAACTGACCTACAGTTTTTCCGTTGGAACAGACAACGATCTCTTTTCAAAAGGCATACTCGACAGTTACAGAAAAATAAGCGTTGCGTTCTCACTTGCTTTCGGGAAGATCGGCATTTACGCAGAATCGAAAAAACAGAGAGAGAGGGGCGGGGTTCTCACAAAAAGTCCTCTGTGTTTTCAGTCCAGTTCATTCGGTGAAATTCTCATAGATAACAAAAAGGCGGTCGGTTCTGCACAAAAACGCTGGAATGACGGGCTGCTCCAGCAGGGGTCAATACCTTATTTATATAATGCAGAGGTAATGTGCAATATATTCAGGACGGCGAAAACATCTTCATTAAGAGATTGCATGGTGGGTCTTAAAGAAGTATTGCCGGGACTTAAAGAAGATGAATTCAGGAAACAGATCTCCGCATCATTTGAAGAGACCTTTGAAGTCAGGCTTGTTCCGGACCGTCCTTCTCAGGAAGAGGTTCTACTTGCGAAGGAGTTTGAAGACCGGAAATATCTTCAGGGCTCGTGGAATTTTCGCCAATAGTTTCCCCCTGAGCCTCCGGAGGCGTCTCCTCCTTCCTGACCTCTGCCTCATAATAATAGATGAACAGAACCGCTATCATTACAAGACCTATATAGCTCTGCACAACATATGACAGGATCTGGATAGGAAAAGAGAGGATCGCCCCTGCGATCGGTATGAGCTTGAAAGGATAGACTATGAGCATCAGCATGAAACTCGCAAGGATATATCCCAGAAAAAGCAGAATGTAGAGCCAGAATGCATACTGGTTGTTCCACAAAAATTTCACTGCTTCTTTAAAGGATTTAATCGCTCCTTCATGTTTGAAGAAAAGAACCGCGACACCATACATCGCAACAGCAAGAGCTGTAAAGATTATGCCTAATGCGACCAATATCAATATCAGCGAGAAGAAAATTCCGAGAAAAAGCGCCAGCGTTGAATCCTGACTTTTCGCTGCCGAAACCACAGCGGCTATCCCGCCCCCGAAAAGCCCGAGGACAAAGGCGATGGCAATGAATATCAATCCTATCAGCAGGGAAAACCACAACAGCGGGAAAAACATTTTTTTCGCCTCTGTGAAGAACATGCGCATGCTGAACTTCGAAGACGGTTCGAGGAGCGTTCTCCCGATGACTCCTGCTGATCCGCCGAAAACATACAACCCCAATGTTGTAGCTGCAAGGATATAAAAAAGCAGGCTTGTTATAACAATAAGAATAAGGCCGAAATATTTCGAAAACAATTCCCCCGGGTTTTTGAATATCCCGAGCACATCTCTGGTTTCTGCAAGCCCGGTAAGGTCGAGCCCGAATATGATGAATGCGATGCCGAGCGGGATTCCCACAACAATAAAGAAACCCGCGCAGTTGAACAGCATCATGCCGACCTGAACCGCAATGAGCTGCCACCTGTTGTAAACAAGGCTGAACCCGCCTTTTATAGCCTCAGAAAAGGTCATTTATTTCTCCAGTTACAATAAATAGCATCTTTCCATAAAGTCTTTTTTTGTCATTCCGCACTTGATGCGGAATCCAGATCCTTGTATCTGCTGGATTCCCGTTTTCACGGGAATGACGACAGAGGAGTTAATAAACAAACTCTGATTGGTCTATTATACATCTTCGACAATAATCTCCTCAAAACAATCTTCAGAAAGCTCCTTTAAAAATCTGGAGGGCTTCAGGAATCCGACGGCGTTCCAGTCCCCGGAAGTGACAGGATAGCACAGGTAAAGGTTTTCTTTCGCCCTTGTAGCGCCGACATAAAAGAGCCTCCTTTCTTCTTCCTCGTCGTCATTTTTCAGGGATTTTGCCGAAGGGAACCTTCCGTCATTCAGTCCTATCATGAATACAATTTCCCATTCCAGCCCCTTTGCCTGATGCACGGTCGAAAGGACCACCCTGCCGTCAAACCCCTCATCGTCCTGTGCCTCTGCATCGGTTACGCCCTGGAGCGTCAGATCGCTTATGAATGTCTCGAGTGAGTCATATCTCAGCGCAAATTTCGTCATCTGCTCAATGTCCTCTATGCGCATCTCGGCATTCGGATATCGGCTGTATAGGTAATCCTCATATCCATTCCTGAGAACATAATCGATCGCCCCTGAAGGCATCGAGTGATATCTCTCCATGCCCAGCGTCTTTAGAATCTCCAGGAAGAGGCTGAACCCTTCTGCAGCCTTTTTCGGTATCAATCTTCCGGCATCCCCGATGGAATCAAGGGGTTTTTCTGTGGTATGTATATAATTCCATACCTTGCCCGCTGTAATATTGCCGATGCCGGGTATGAGTTTCAGGACCCTTTTCCAGCTTATTTCATCGTGCTGATTAAAGATAATCTTCAGGAACGACAGAATGTCTTTAATATGCGCCTGCTCAAAAAATTTAAGCCCGGATCTGACCTCAAACGGTATCCCCCTGTGCTGAAACTCCATCTGCAGCTCCATCGACTGGTAATGCGACCGGTAAAGGGTCGCCATTTTATCGAATGACTTTCCGTCTGAATTAAGGTCAAGCGCTACAGAGGCAACGAACTCAGCCTGTTCAAAAACATCCTTCAGCGGGACGACTCCCGGCATATCCCCTGATTTGGAGACGGAATGAAGCTCTTTGGCAAACTGCCTCGTGTTGTTTGATATTACCTTATTTGCCAGGTTAAGTATTTCGGGAGTCGACCTGTAGTTGGTCGTCAGTTTATATATCGCTGTTTCCTTATATCTTTCGGGGAACCTTAGTATATTTTCGAAGTCGGCTCCCCTGAACGAGTATATAGACTGTGCGTCATCGCCTACAACCATCAGATTTCCCGCTTCTCCTGCTGTCAGGTCGATGATATCGGATTGCAGCCTGTTGGTGTCCTGATATTCGTCTACGAGTATTTGTTTGAACTTTAATGAATAATACTCCCTGATATTTTCGTTCTCTTCCAGGATTTTCTTCCATCCCAAAAGAAGATCATCAAAGTCCAGGAGATTCAACTGTGCCTTTTTCTTTTCATACAGGGCCGATATCTTTTCAATATCATCAACCGCAGTCAGAAAATGCGGGAACCTCCTCATGATCGTATCGGATATGCCTGACCCTGTGTTTTTTGACAGACTGCAGATCTCTGAAAGCACAGCGCCGCCGGGCAGAGCCGTCTGTTTTCTGTAAATATCCGAAATACATGCCTCAAGGAGTTCCCTGGAGTCTTCTCTGTCGAGAATCGAGAACCCCTGCCTGTAGCCCGCAAGGAGATAATGCTGTCTCAACAGAAGATTGCCGATGTGATGGAATGTGCCTCCATAAATCCCGAAAATATTTCTTCCTATCAGAAGCTCCACTCTCCTCATCATCTCTTTTGCAGCCTTATTCGTAAAGGTCAGCAGTAGAATATTCTCAGACCTCACGCCTGTTTCGATCAGCCGCGCCACTCTGTATGTCACGACCCTCGTCTTCCCTGTGCCGGCGCCGGCAAGGACAAGGGCGGGTCCGCTCTGATGCATTACAGCGGAATACTGTTCCGGGTTCAGTTCTTTCTCATAATCGACCTTAAATGCAGAGGCTTCGCGGTGAAGATAGTATTTTTTCATTTATGTATTGTAACAGACATTGTTTATCCAAATCTTGATTAAAAAACCTTAAAGAGGGTATAGTATAAAACTAATTTTTTCAGGAGGTGACTTATGTTGACAGAATTGGCTTATGCTATGGGCCCGGCCCCTCAGGGAGGACAGGGACAGGGCAGCGGATTATTGGGCTTCCTACCCCTGATTCTGATATTTGTTATTTTCTATTTTCTGCTTATACGTCCCCAGCAAAAAAGGGCGAAAGAACATAAAACGATGCTGGACAGTCTGAAAAAAGGCGATAAGGTGGTGACCACAGGGGGCATATACGGAGTCATCGAGGATGTTCGTCCGAATACCCTCACAGTAAAAATCGCCGAAAATGTAAAGGTAAAATTCGGCAAGGCGTATATCGCTGCTGTCAGGCAGACAGAGGATGATTGACAGATACGGCTTATCTGAAATCAAAATGGCGTCTTTCTTATGATGTAAACCATTCTGCGGAATTTTATGAATTTGCGTTTTGATAAAACTTTTATCCCGTTCCCGGAGGTTAGATGAAAAAAAATGTTCTCTGGAGGTTCTCGTTCATCGGGTTCTCCATCCTTATCGCGATAATATTCTTTCTTCCCAATACTCCTTTATTCAAATATATGCCTGACTGGTGGCAGAAGAACATGCCGGCCAAGGGTATCGTCCTCGGGCTTGACCTTCAGGGCGGCCTTCATCTCGTATTCGAGGTCGAAGGCGACAGGGCTGTTGAGAGCACCGCGGAAAGATATGTGTCATTGCTCAATGAGTCGCTTCTCAAGAAGAAACTTCAGACTGATGTAAATAGGAACGGCCTGAATATCGAGATATCGCCATCCAGCCAGAAAATAGCCGATATGATCAAGAATGATTATCCGGTTCTTGATGTTGTTTCGACAGGGCAGACCCTGGTGCTGAAAATCTCCGGACAGGAAGTAGAGCGGATAAAGGACAACGCTGTCGACCAGGCCCTCGAGACAATAAGAAACAGGATTGACCAGTTCGGGGTCTCGGAACCCACAATACACCGGCAGGGCGAAAATGAGATAGTCGCCCAGCTGCCCGGAGTAAAAGATCCCAGGAGGGCTATAGACCTTATCGGCAAGACAGCGCTTCTGGAATTTAAACTTGTTGATGATGAATCACCTGTTGCGGCCCAGCTTCCCCAATCAATATCATCAGGGGAAGAAGAGGCCGTTTTAACCCGGTTCGCCGACAAAATTCCTTCTGATGATGAGATCCTGTTTGAGAAAAAAGTGAACAAAGAAACAGGGGTTGCCAGGAAACTCCCTATTCTCCTTAAAAAGCAGGCCGTACTTACAGGAGACCTCCTGAGCGAGGCAAGGGTCAGCCTTGACTCGCGTTTCAGCGAGCCTTATGTGTCAATATCCTTCAATGCCGAAGGGTCAAAAAGGTTTGAAGAAATAACCGGCGCCAACGTCAACAGGAGACTTGCGATAATCCTCGACAACACTGTTTATTCAGCTCCTGTTATAAGGGAAAAGATCGCAGGGGGCAATGCACAGATAACCGGGAACTTCAGCATGGAAGATGCAAAAGACCTGAGCATAGTGCTGAAGGCCGGCGCTCTGCCGGCGCCGCTTAAAATGCTCCAGAACGTGACAGTAGGCCCGTCTCTCGGAAGAGACTCCATAAATGCAGGCAAGATAGCAGGCATTATCGGCACCATCGCTACTGTATTGTTCATGATAATTTACTACAGGCTGTCCGGAATAATAGCCGATTTTGCGCTTGTACTTAATATAGTTCTGCTCATTGGCGCAATGGCAGCGCTGAATGCAACACTGACACTCCCCGGGATTGCAGGAATAATACTGGCCATAGGCATGGCGGTTGATTCGAATGTGCTCATGTTCGAAAGGATCAGGGAAGAGATCAGGGCGGGAAAACCGCCGCGCTCCGCTATAGACTCAGGGTACAAAAAGGCTTTCTGGACAATCTTTGACTCTCATGTAACAACATTGATCACTGCTGCTGTATTATTCCAGTTCGGCACAGGCCCGATAAAAGGTTTTGCCGTAACCCTCAGTCTTGGAGTCGCGATTAATCTCTACACAGCGCTGATCGGCACAAAATCGATCTTCGACCTGATCACGGGCAGGTACAAGATGGAAAAGTTGAGCATATAGGAGGCATAATGCTGGAAATTCTAAAAACAACCAATATAGATTTTATCGGGAAAAAATATATTACGCTTCTGGTCACAGGTGTCCTGACAATACTGGGCATTATTGCGATTGTGCAGATCGCAACAGGCAGGGCGAACCTCGGGATAGACTTTGCCGGCGGCACTGCTATACAGGTGAGATTCGAAAAACCCGTGTCACTCCAGAGCGTCAGAACCGCACTGGAATCAGGCGGCGTCAGGGACTTCGACCTTCAGGACATACCCGAGGAAAAAAAGGTTCTTATAAGGACAAAAAAATCCGACGGCGATCTCAATCAGATAGCCGACAACATCACATCCGTTCTGAGTCAGCAATTGCCCGACAATAAATACATCGTGGATTCGACTACAGCGATCGGGCCTAAAGTGGGGAGCAAACTCAGGACCGATGCTGCAAAGGCTGTTCTGATGGCAACAATATTCATACTGATTTATATAGCATTCAGGTTCAAATTCCAGTTCGGAGTGGGCGCGACCATCGCTACATTTCATGATGTGCTTGCAGTCCTCGCCATATTCTATATATTGGGCAAGGAAATAAATCTGATAGTGGTGTCGGCGCTTCTCACCATCGCCGGTTATTCCCTTACCGACACTGTGGTTGTCTTTGACAGGATAAGGGAAAACCTCAAGACACAGTTCAAAGACCCTGTTAAAAATGTCATCAATAAAAGTATTAACGAGGTGCTTTCAAGGACTATAATAACCTCTCTTACGACTTTCATGGCTGCCGCCGCATTGTTCTTCTTTGGCGGGGAGGTTATTCATGATTTTGCTCTTGCGATCATGCTCGGCATTATTGTCGGCACCTACTCTTCCATCTTCGTTGCGAGTCCGATATTGCTGCTATGGAAGAAAAACAGACCGTTTGCAAAGAAATAAAAAGACCGTGATGAGCAACGGGTGATAAGTGACTAATAATAAGTTCAGGAAAAAATTTTCTTTACTTCTTACTAAGAGTTCATTAGTAGAGTCTCTTCCGCCGTCATTCCGGGCTTGACCTGGAATGACGGATGAGATTTATATATGAGTCTTTACTTATTGTCTTATTAGTAACTCATTGCTTATTACGCGTTGCCCGTTATTAATTCTATGCATAGGAAATGGCTTGTAAGCAGAACAAACACTGAGTTCATAAGCTATATAGCAAAGGCCGCCTCTGTTTCTCCTGTACTGGCACAGATACTGATAAACAGGGGCATCAAGACAGCAGACGACATAAAAGATTTTCTGCATCCGGGCATTGCAAAGCTCTCAGACCCGTTCGAACTCGGGAACATGTCCGGCGCTGTTGAAAGGATAAAAGAATCCATAAGCAGAAATCAGAGGATCCTCATACACGGAGACTACGATGCCGACGGTCTTTCTTCTACGGCAATAGTCTTTCAGGCGCTCAAGGCGCTCGGCGCAGACTGCCATTATTTCATCCCGAACAGATTTGCGCACGGCTACGGGTTTAATCCCGAAGGAGTAAAAAAAGCAAAAGCGATCGGCGCCGGGCTGATTATCACCGTCGACTGCGGAATAACTTCTTTTGAGGCGGTCAACCTTTCAAATAAAGAAGGCATTGATGTAATCATTACCGATCATCATGAACCTGTTGTCAGGCTGCGGGATAAAAAAGATGACGCATCATGCATCATGCATCATGCATCATTCGAATTGCCTGATGCGGTTGCCGTCGTTAACCCCAAGGTCTCGAACCGCGACTCCGGACTGTCAAATCTGTCCGGCGCCGGGATAGCGCTTAAATTGGTTCAGGCGTTAGTCACGATTCACGATTCACGATTCACGATTCACGATTTTTTGGATCTTGCCGCTCTCGGCACAATCGCCGACGTCGTGCCTGTTACAGGAGAAAACAGGGTTATCGTAAGCAGAGGCCTCCGGCTTATTCGTGAAAGCAGGCGGCCGGGGATAAGGGCGTTGATAAAAATTTCAGGCATGGAGGGCCGGGAGATAAAAGCAGGCTCTCTGTCTTTTTCACTGATACCCCGTCTGAATGCTGCGGGCAGGATAGATGATGCATCAGATGTTGTGGATATGCTCACAACCGACTCTGTTGATAAAGCGGCTGAAACCGCTTCGCGGCTCGACAGGCTGAACTCCGAAAGACAGCGGATAGAGGAAGATATCTTTCTGGAGGCTGTCGCCAGATTAAAGCATAAAAATACATCTTCAGCGATAGTGATCGCTTCAGAGTCATGGCATCAGGGGGTTATCGGCATAGTAGCGTCAAGGATATCAGAACAGTTCTGCAGGCCTGCGGTTGTATTATCCATAGAAGGCAGCGTGGCAAAGGGCTCTGCCAGAAGCATTCCTTCATTCGATATCTGCAAGGCATTTTCAGATTGCAGCGAACTGCTGATCGGTTTTGGCGGACACAGGCAGGCAGCGGGGATAAAGCTCGATGCCGCAAATCTGGATACCTTCGAAAAAAAGCTTTGCTCTATCTTTGATTCAGCAGCGGGAATTGAGTCAACTCCCTCAATAACGATAGACGCTGACGTGAATCTTGCAGAGATCAATCACGGGCTGGTTAAAGAGCTGGGCATGCTCGAACCCCTGGGATACGGCAATCCTGAACCTCTCCTCGCTTCTAAAATGCTTGAGGTCGTCTCCCCGCGGATAGTAGGGAATAACCATGTCAAAATGAAGCTCCGTCATAAATCTTATTATATTGATGCGATAGGTTTCGACATGGGCGGGAATTTCGAGGATCTGAATCATTCCGCTCAAATAGACGCTGTCTTCACGCCGTCGGTCAACGAGTGGAACGGGGGCAGATATCTCCAGCTGATCCTCAAGGCATTCAGGCCGAGTTTGTAAACCCGCCGGTTGCAAAACATGTTCCTGATATGGAAGGCAGGTGCGATGGAAAAGGGCTGCCGTCAACACCTTACAGCCCTCAAGCCCGGCCAGCCCCTCTGTAAATGCACTATCAGTTAACCTTACAGTTGCATAAAAACGCTCTTAGGACACGGCAGGCATACTGAAAAGCCTTTTGCAGCGATATCAAAAGGCATCGGGAGCCACCACATCCTTAATCCCAAAACCGTATTTCACTTACAGTTGTCTCCTGATATCTTGACGGCATGCCCTGTCAAATCATATCGCCTTAAAAGGATTAGAGGGATGCCTGCCGTGTCCTTTTTGCAACGATAATATGAATCCTGTTGGTTTGCAGGACTTTTACAGTGCATATGCCTTCCTTTTATGCAATGTCCGGGTAAACGGGTGAAGTTCCTGGGTTGAAAAAATGCATTTTCTCATAACCCATCCCTTATTCTTTACACATTATGCATTACGCATTACAGTCTTTATAAGGTGTATAATAGACTATGGCTGAGACTTTGACATTAAACGGTCTTCTGAATAAAGTACGTTCCTATAACCCTGACGCAAATTTTGATATCCTTAAAAAAGCCTATCATTTTTCGAGTGAAGCCCACTGCAGCCAGAGGAGGAGCGAAGGCTCTCCTTACATAAAACACCCGCTTGCCGTCGCTTACATTCTTGCCGACATGAAGATGGATGTGCCGTCGATTTCGGCCGGCCTTCTCCATGATACGATCGAGGATACCGGCACTACGATAGAAGATATAAAAAACATCTTCGGCAGCGAGATAGCATTTATAGTCAAGGCGCTCACCAAACTCTCAAAAATGGAATTCAAAACAAAAAAAGAGGCACAGGCCGAGAACTTCAGGAAGATGCTCCTTGCCATGTCCGAGGACGTAAGGGTGATACTGATAAAGTTCGCGGACAGGCTCCATAATATGCGCACTCTTCAGCATCTTCCTGAAAACAAGCGTCAGAGGATAGCCACCGAGACGATAGAGATATATGCGCCGATAGCAAACAGGCTCGGCATAGGATGGCTGAAGACGGAACTGGAAGACCTGAGTTTCAGCTTTCTCATGCCCAATCTTTATGAAGAGCTGGTGAAAAAAGTCGCAAAGAGGAAAGAGGAACAGGAAGGATATCTTAAAGAAGTCATGGAACTGATAAACAGGAAACTCGGGGAGGAAGGACTGCCGGGCAAGGTTTCAGGGAGGGTGAAACATTACTACGGGATATACCAGAAGATGCAGCAGCAGAGGATAACATTCGATCAGGTGCATGATGTCCTGGGGTTGAGGATATTGACCGACACAAAGGCAAACTGTTACGCCATACTCGGCCTTATACACTCTCTCTGGACTCCCATACCGGGCCGGTTCAAGGATTATATAGGCGTTCCCAAATCGAACATGTACCAGTCCCTGCATACCACTGTAATAGGCCCGAAGGGCGAGAGGGTGGAATTTCAGATAAGGACCGAAGACATGCACAGGGTTGCTGAAGAAGGCATAGCGTCTCACTGGAAATACAAAGAGAAGGGCGGGATCGATGACAAGAGCAGCAAATATATCATATGGTTAAGAGACCTTGTCCAGGTCCAGAAAGAGGTCCCTGACGCAATGGACTTCCTCGAGGCCGTTAAGGGAGAGGTCATACCTGAGGTTGTTTATGTTTTCACGCCCAAGGGAGAAATAAAGGAGATGCCCATAGGCTCAACACCTGTTGATTTTGCATACAGCATCCACACTCAGGTTGGACACAGATGCGTAGGCGCAAAGATCAACGGCAAGATAGTTCCCCTCAGATACAAGTTGAAGAACGGGGATACCGTTGAGGTTATCACCTCGCCTACTCATGGCCCGAGCAGGGACTGGCTGAAATTCGTTGTAACCCAGAGGGCAAAGAGCAGGATAAAACAGTGGATAAAGACAGAGGAACGGGCGCAGAGCACCGAACTCGGCATAAAACTTCTTGAAGGAGAGATCAGGAGGCATAATCTCAGCGCATCTCTCATCAAATCCGATGAACTTCTGCAGGTCGCAAGGTCTTTTGCGATAAATTCACTTGACGACCTCTATGTGTCGATAGGATTCGGTAAGATTTCGCCGCATCAGGTAGTAAACAGGCTGCTGCCCGAAAAACCCACTGAAGAGATTGAGGCTGTAAAAGTCAGAAAACCGCGCAAAGAGCATAAGGGCATAAGCATTAAGGGGATCGATAATATTCTGTATCATACGGGTAAATGCTGTTACCCTATCCCGGGGGACAGCCTTGTCGGCTTTGTCACGATCGGCAAGGGTGTGACAATCCACAGGAAGGACTGCCCCAACCTCGAAAGGCTCGCTGTTGAGGACGCCCGTCTTGTTGATGTGGAATGGCGCACGTCTGCGGATGCTACGGCAAATGCAAGGCTTTATGTGGAGACCGTCGACAAGCCCGGGATACTTGCAAACCTGAGCGCCCTTATCTCCTCTGTCAATATCAATATAAATCACCTTGAAGCAACATCAACACAGGACAAAAAGGCCCATATCACATTCATAATAGAGGTTAAAGACAGCTCTCAGCTCAAGGCGCTCGTCCAGAAGATAAGCCAGATGGAAGGGATTCTCAGGGTCAGGAGATAACCGGAATTAATAAAAAATGTGAAACTTTCTGATATAATTGAGTTTATTCACACCGTTGGAAAATTTATTCCTGACGGCGTTTACAAAGGAGAAATCATGAAAAAACTTTTTTTACTCATCGGTCTTTTATATTCCCTTCTGTATATCCCTGATGTCCATGCATTCGGAGGGTGCGAGGAAAACTGCCAGAAGTGTCATACTCTCGAAAATAAAGAGGTACAGGAAATTCTGGCCAGGTTTAACGCGCCTAACGCAAAGGTAATGGGCATACAAATGAGCCCGATAAAGGGGCTATGGGAGGTCTCGATCGAAGACAACGGCAAAATGGGAATTATGTATATAGGTTTTTCCAAAAAATACATTATGGGGGGGAACATATTCGAGGTTGAAACATCTGCCAACAAGACCAATGAGACCCTCAGCAGACTGAATCAGTCGCCCGGGAGATTTGTAGACACATCCAGAATACTTCTGGATAACGGCCTCTTAATGGGAGATAAAAATGCCGCACACAAGGTGGTGGTTTTCACAGACCCTGACTGCCCCTTCTGCGGCAAACTTCATGATGAGATGAAAAAGGCGCTTACGGAAAGGAAAGACATAGCGTTTTATATTATGCTCATGCCTTTGAAATTCCATCCAGATGCCTACTGGAAATCACAGAGCATTTTATGCAGCAGGTCGCTTAAACTCCTTGAGGATAATTTTGAGAAAAAGCCGATACCCAAACCCGGCTGTGCAGCAAAGGGAGTTGATGAGAATATCAAACTCGCTGCCGAACTCGGCATAACCGGCACCCCGACCTTGATCATGCCGGACGGACTGGTGGTCGTCGGGGCAATAGATGCGGATACTATAATAAAACACGTTCTGACTCCCGCTAAAAAAGGAGATAAAAAATGACTTCTCCCGGAAAGATTCCACATTTATTTATATTGTCTGTAATATCGATCCTTTTGATAACCCCCTCTGTCTCGTCGCCGGAAATCAAGATTCAGTTAAAAAACGGGAGAAGCATAATAGCCGACAGATGCAGGGATGCAGACGGGAAACTGATATGCGAGAAGGCTGACGGGACCTTTGAACTGGAAAAGAAAGATATCGTCGAGATGAAAGAGATAACAGTGAAACAAAGGATAACTTCCGACAGCGAAATAAAGGAACAGGAGACCCCGGCCGATGCAGACAAGAAAACAACCGAAAAATCCGCAGATGATACCGCAGCCGCACCAAAATCCGGAGAGGGCGTTCTTATTAAAGGCGCAATGCCTGAACAGGAAAAACGCCTCGACGAAATAACGAAGAGAAAGCTTGAACTCAAGGATGAGCGCGAAAAGCTTATATTCGAAAGAGACAAACTCATTGAAGATGCAAAAAACGCCGGCATCATAAGGTCGCAGGAGCAGCTTGATGGCTTCAGAAAGAGGATCTCTGAACTTGGGGGAAAAATAATCAGGTTCAATGACGAAGTGAAGTCTCTCAACGAGGAAGAAAACAGGATTTCTGAGGACATCAAGAAAAGCAGTAGATGATTATGTAATCCATTACACAATTAGGTAGCCGAATGCCCAATTTTACAGGTTTCATGCATTTGCTATAATAACGACTTGCCCAAAAAGGAAGCGGTCTGCGGAAAAATGGCTTACTTGCATCATGCCGGCTTGTCCGGAATCTTTCTTTAAAATTGGCATGTTGCGTATTTATTTCCTGCAAGGACCTTATTCCTGCCTGCCTGTTGTATGCCGGCCCGTGATTTTTTGCTGCTGAATTTCGTCATGGTATGTCCTTTGCTTGAATTAAGGTGCCGTAAGGAACGCTCTGAAAGAAAGAGATTATTTTACAAACATGTTGTGTGAAGGGAAAAAGGAGGAAAGGCCATGGTGAAGACAAAGATATCCATCCTGATGCTGCTTGCATTATCTTTTTTATTGATGATCGTATCGGGGGCCTTTGCCGCTGGGACTGTCAAGGCAATTGGCAACCTTATCTCGGTTGAGGAGGACGGCACTGTAGTCATAGAGGAAAACGGCGTTGAAAAGGGGTATCTTGTCTCCTCCTCGGCAGAGATCCTTGACAGCAAAGGCAGGAGGACATCTGTCAGCATCTTTCCTTTGCCTTCACGGGTCTCTTTTGAATACAAGTATACAAAAAAAGGTTTTGAGATAACATTTCTTCAGGAAATCGTCCAATAGACGGAGGGATGGTCATGAAAAAATATAAAATCAATAAGAGATCTCTTTTAGGTTTGGTCCTTATGTTACTGGCAATCGGATTTTCTGCACTGCCGACTGAAGGGGCTGTTAATGCCGATTACTGCATAACCCCTCCGTTTCTGTTACAGACTATTCAGCCAAATGTGCTCATTGTGCTTGATAATTCCGGAAGTATGAATGCCCAGGCGTATGCCGGGTCATTTGACCCTTCACTTTATTCGCAGGGGTACTACGGGCTTTACGACCCTGCCCAAAACTATGTCTATAGCAGCAACGGCAGGTGGGAGCCTACTACTGCAGACCCGGCCATTTTCGCTACGACTGCCAACCCTATTGCAAGCGGGAATTTCCTTAACTGGGCGACCATGCGCAGGGTGGATGTGTCCAAAAAACTCCTTATAGGCGGCAGGGCTGTTCCGAGGTCGCCGGCAGGGGCTGTTACAGTTAAACTCTATGGTGAAAACTCCCCGACATCATGGAACTTCAGCAAGGACTTTAATAACTCAACTGTCGGCTGGATATGGCCGTTTACAGGCAATTACCGCTACAGTATGTCAGGCGACACATTGAGGGTGACACCTTTGGTTGCAGACACAGACACTGAAAACGTATATCCCAAAAGCAATGTAAGTGTGCCTGCTGCATGGACTGTTGCAGGAGTTGCTTCTGCCTGGGATGCTGTAAATGAGGTTGCTGCTGATGGAGATACGACTTATATCCAGAACTCCTCAACCAACAATAATGATCAGGTGATATTAGGCTACAGCCCTTATGCGCCTACAATTGCAGGCACAATCCAGAGCGTGACCGTTGTTGTGCGCGCAAGAAAGGCAGGGACTTCAACAGGACAGACAAGAAGGATCGAAGGCGTGCTCCGCATGAAATCAGCCGGTGTGGATGTCGATTATTTTTCGAATTACAGCAATCTTTCAACGTTTTATTCAAATTACAGCTTCAGCTGGACAACAAACCCGCAGACAGGCCTTGCCTGGCAGTGGACTGATCTGACTGGAGCCGGCGTAGGGAGCCTTTCAGGCTTCGGTGTTTCGGCGTATACAAACCCGACTGCATCTAATTATTACCGTGTGACACAGGTATACCTGATCGTTACAGTAAGCACCCCTACAGGCGGGCCATACAGCATTATAGTTGACCAGGGCATGCAGAAGGCTGAAGGGATCATCGATCATCTGAGCGCTGACGTAAGATTTGGCCTCGCATTTTATAACACAAGCGAGGGCGCGGGCATTGAAAACTATGTGGATTTCGGCTCTGCGGTCAATATGGTGACAACTATCCAGAATATGAGCCCCTCGACCTGGACGCCCCTGGGCGAGACTCTCCACGAGATGACGCGTTATTTCAGGCAGGACGCTCCATATTATGCTCAGGCGCCTGCAGATTATCAGACAGGGCTAAATTATGACCCTTATTATTATCAATACTCCAAACTGGCCGGTTCAGGCATGTCAGACCAGTATGTGCCCTGCGCCAAGTCCTTTGTCCTGTTCCTGACTGACGGTGAATCCACCCAGGACCAGAATATTCCTGGAAATGCCACATCGCCTCCGTATGCTGCCTGTTCGCTCACAAACATTAAGGCATGTTCAGGCAATATCCAGGGTGTAGTTACAAACCCCAGAATCGCCGGCACGGCCGTTGGGCAGACATATGCCTCATTCGGGACTGATTATCTGATCGATGTCGCCTACTGGATGAGGACTAATGACATGCGGCCCGGGGCCTGCACTACAGTCCCGACAGCCTTCAGCCAGTGCATTCCAGGGACGCAGAACATGGTCCTTTATTCCGTCTTCATGTTCGGCAGGGGGTCCACCCTCCTGAAGGACGCTGCCATATACGGCGGGTTCAATGACCTTAACAGCAACAACAAGCCTGACTGTTCAACCTCTCCCCGTGAATGCTACAGGGACTCTGATGGGGATGGTGTTGTCGAATCAAACGGCCAGGACGACCCACTCACCTATTTTGAAGGAGACGACGGCTATGAACTCCAAAATAGCATAACAAACGCCATTACCGACATCCTGAAACGGGCCGCATCAGGCACAGCGACATCTATATTGAGCAGCAGCGAAGGAAGCGGGGCGACGATTCTTCAGGCAATTTTTTATCCGAAGAAGATCTTCAGCGCTGCTTCAGAGGTAACATGGACAGGCGAGATTCAGAACATGTGGTATTATCTCGACCCAAGGCTTCAGAGCAGCAGGGTGAGAGAGGATACAGTCAATGATTATGTTTTAAATCTGTCAAACGATTATATTGTAGAGTCGTTTTTCGATACCTCCAGCAACCAGACAAAAGTCAACAGATATTCTGATACGAATGGTGACGGCTCTCCTGATGCGCTGATAGATACCGTTTCTCTCGAAGGCATTAACAGCCTCTGGAAGGCCGGGAGCAAGCTCTGGTCGAGGGATCTTTCCATTTACCCGAGGACAATATACACCACGCTAGACAGAACTTCCCTGACCAGTTTCCTCACCCTTGATACAGCAAATGCCACGGTGCAGAGCCTGCTTCAGGTCGCAAACTCAACCGAGGCTGCAAAACTGATAAACTACATCCACGGTATAGACCAGACAGGATACAGGACAAGAAGCGCCACAATAAGCGGCGCCTCCAATATCTGGAAACTCGGAGATATTATTTCCTCAACTCCCAAGGTTCAGTCTTCGGTCCCTCTGAATCTATATTACAATACCTATAATGATAAAATTTACAGAGACTATTCCAGCACTTCATCTTATTTATCGAGAGGCATGGCATATGTCGGCGCAAATGACGGCATGCTCCATGCCTTGAAGTTCGGCAAATTCGAGGTTTCGTGGTCAGGACAGAATAAGACCCTGGAAAAGGTCAGACTGACAGATACAACAGATATCGGAAAAGAAATGTGGGCCTATATCCCCAAAAGCGCTCTCCCTTATCTCAAATATTTAACAGATCCGAATTATTGCCACCTGTATTATGTTGATGCGTCGCCATATATATTTGACGCCAGTATAAACAGCCCCCTTGCATGCACTTCAAGCAATTACTGGGAATGCGATAAAACAGTAGAAAGCTGGAGGACAATACTCATCGGCGGCATGAGGCTGGGCGGCGGGTGTAAAGAGCCTGCCAGCTCCAGTACGCTCGGCGTTAATACACCGTTGGCAGGCGAAGGCTATTCATCTTATTTTGCCCTTGACGTAACCGACCCTGCAAGTCCTATACTTTTATGGGAATTCACAAATCCTGCTTTAGGCTTTACAACATCAGGCCCTGCAATTGTCAGGATAAACGCTAGGGAATTGAATGCCGACAGCAGTGCAAGCATTCCTAACAAAAATAAAAACGGCAGGTGGTTTGTTGTGTTAGCTTCCGGGCCGACCGGGCCTATTGAGGCCCAGAAGTTCAAGGGATACTCTGACCAGAGTCTGAAACTGTTCATACTCGACCTTAAATCCGGCTCTCTCCTCAGGACTATCGATACTGCTGATGCATCTCTCCCTGCCGCTGACAGGATAAATTATGCTTTCGGCGGTTCACTGAACAATGTAAACATTGATTTTGATTTCGACTATCAGGACGATGCGCTATATTTAGGATATACAAAATCCGAAACCGGAACGACCACCGCAAACTGGACCGGAGGCGGCGTTATCAGGCTGGTCACAAGAGAAGACCTAAGCGGTACAGATATCACCTCCGGAGGGACAACCGCCCTAAACCCGAACAACTGGTCATGGAGCCATGTGATGAAAGACACCGGATCTGTCACGACAGCCGTCTCACATCTTGCACATTATAAATCCAGAAGCACAAAGCCTGATGAGGCATGGCTCTATTTCGGCACAGGAAGGTATTTTTTCAAGGATGACGACATCACCCAGCGGCAGCTTTTCGGGATAAAAGACCCTTGTCTGCGGGATCCATCACTCGTAATACCGCTTGCAAGCTGCTCGGTTGATGCGGCTTCTCAATTCTGCCTTGAATGTGTTGGGTCTTCATATGATCCCAAACCTGTCAGCGGTCTGTCTGACAAGACCTGCAGCGGTCTGACAGGCGCGGCTCTTACGGCATGCCTGGATGCCTCTGTATCCACCGGATGGTTTATCACACTGGACAGTCCCCCTGCTGAAAGGGTCATTACAGACCCGCTTGCAACACCTACCGGGACAGTATTCTATACCACTTTTGCGCCAAGCGCTGATGTATGCGATTTCGGAGGCTCAACTTATTTATGGGCTGTAAACTACAAAACAGGAGGCGCTGTGGGGAGTTATTTGCATGGGACTGCTCTTATTCAGGTCTCTACAGGAGCCATAGAAGAAGTTAACCTCGAAACCGCCTTTACTGAAGAAGGCGGCAGGAGAAGCACAGCGATACAGGGTGTTCCACCGAGCGGGCAGGGACTTGCGCTCATAGTGCCGCCCAAGGCTATAAACAGGGTATTGCATATAAGGAAGCAATAAAAATAATCCCCCCGCTCTCTCCTTTCTGTAAGGAGAGCGGGGGGGGATTTGCAGGGTGTTTTCAGGTGCAAAAAATTATTAAAAACTGTAAAATGATTCGAGGGACTTATTAATACGGTCACAAGTATGAAGACATTGATTAAAAAAATCCCTCCTTACCTCCCTTTGCCAAAGGGAGGTAAATACCTCTCTTTGGCAAAGTCGGAGACTCGACTCTACGAAAGGGGCAAGGGGAGATTTTTCAAAAATGATGCCTTGCTTATGTGCTCCTTAGTATTAACAAAGCAGAGGGAAGCCGGTTTGAATATGAAAAATAGCGGCATCACACTGATTGAGCTTATGGTTGTTATATCAATCATAGCCATCCTTGCCATCGCGCTCGGCTTTTCTTTTGTGGGATGGCAGGGAAGATATAAGGTGGAAAGGACAACAAAGGAACTTTATACTGATCTGATGGATGCACGGGCAAGGGCTGTTACGAGAAACAGGGCATATTTCGCTGATTTTCTAAGCGGGATAACCTATCGTATTATCGAGGATACAAACGACAATGGAGCGATAGACGGTGGGGATGCTGCAACACCCAAAAGCGTGGAATATACAATGACTATAGGCACAACCGGAGTTGAGCCACCGATAACATTCAATTTTGACAAAAGGGGAATATCATCACCTGAAAGGACAATATGTATGTTTACTACAGTCGATCCTGATTACGATTGTATTGTTATTTCACAAACAAGAATGAATATGGGTAAAATAATAAATCAAGCGAATCAATGCAATGCGGCTAATTGTAATGCAAAATAAAATCTGCAATAAAGGAGTAACCCTTGTCGAAATAATGATCGCGCTTGTCATACTCCTTATTGTATTCTTGGGCCTTATGCAGACAGCTCTTCTATCCATACAGAGTAATATGATAAATGTTCTGAGGGATGAGGCGGTCAGCATGACTTCAGCTCAGATGGCGATATTAAGGTCTGCTTCATATGAGGACATGGACCAAGACGGTGGAATTGATGCAAGCCCGTTGAACTTCAACCGAAATCAGAACAGGGATATCAGAAATGTAGTAAATCATCCTTTCACAGTGGCAATAAATATTCAAACGCTCGATACAGAACATAAACAGATTACAGTTACAACAACGTGGTCCTGGCAGGGACAAAATTATCAACATCAAATAATGTCAATAAGAAGGCGATAATAATGATTAAGAAACAGGACGGATTCACATTAGTAGAACTTATGATAACAATGGTCGTATTCGTCTTTGTTATTGCTGCTGCTTCACAGGTTTTTGTTGGCCTTCTGAACCAGTTCAAACAGCAGTCCAAGATAGCAGAGACCAACATAGAGGGAATCGTGGGGCTTCAAATGCTTCGTTCTGACATTGAACAGGCAGGATACGGGCTGCCCTTTAACATTAACGGAGCATCTTACAATGAAGCGGCCAATGACGCTGCAACTGCACATGACGATACCGCATATAACGATTCCACAACAAATCCTCCAAGGGCTCTGTTGCTTGACGACAATACAGGCTTGAACAGCTCAGACATTCTTGTTATTAAAGCAACAAATATCGCATTAAATGACCCTTCACATAAGTGGTCTTATATCACAAATACAGCAGCAGGCAATGTAATTCAGGTATGGAGGGATATTAATGGCACAGCAATTACTGACGAAAATTTACAGACGAACGACAGGGTTATTGTTCTGATGCCGATACTAGGGCCCCAGCAGAGGGTACTGGTAAACACAGGACCTGCAACTTTCTTTACAACATTTACCGGGGGAGCCACCCCAAGCATACCCGCTGCTTTTTCGCCTGTAAACGGCAGTTTCGAGACTTATTTGATTTATGGGATAAAACCCGCCGGCGGTCCCCCTGCTGTTGAACCAAGAATGCCCTTCAACAGGGCGGATTATTATATTAAAGTCCCTGGAACTCTTCCGCAGAGATGCGCGCCGGGTACAGGAGTACTTTATAAGGCTACGATAAATCACGACAATGGAAACCTTACCGAACTCCCTATTCTTGACTGCGTAGCTGATATGCAGCTTGTTGCCGCATTGGATTCCGATGATAATGGTGCGACCGACTCCTTCAGCACTTCACTGCTGGCAGGCACCACAGCCGAAGGCATCAGAAATCAGCTCAGGGAAGTGAGGGTGTATATTCTAGCACATGAAGGCCAGCTTGATATAAACTACACGTACCCGAATGCGACAATCAACATAACTGACCCTGATGCCGGCCTGCTAAAGGCATTTGATCTTAATGCAACGATTGGAGCGTCAAATGTAAACTACAGATGGAAAATTTACAGAATGGCCGTAAGGCCGTACAATCTGAGGTAAATATGAATACTCAAAAATCAAATATCAAATATCAAAAGTCTTTTTGTCAAAGATTGCCGTCCGTTTTTTGTTTCCCGGGAAACTCCAACCCCGGACTTTCAAAGAACCCTGAATTACTTAACGAAAAAGGCATCGCGCTTGTGATGGTGCTGATACTCGCCCTGATAGCGCTCGCTATAGTCTCGGCGCTTATATATATGTCGACCATAGGCACCACTCTTTCCGGGGCGCAGAAGTTTTACAGGACTACCGAAGAGGCAAGCTTCGGAGGGGCCGAAATCGCAGCAGAATATCTGTCTAACCGCGGGGCCCTGGTAGTAAACATACCCGCTCCCGGGGTTGGAATTGCCTTTGCGGTCGGCTGTAACTGCGGCGACCCCTATGTTTATACAGACAATATAGACCTCATGACAAATGCAAGGTCACGCAGGTGTGATAAAATGTGCAATCCGACTTCTGACTGGTCTGCAACCGGGGCATTTTCATGTGATGATAATGCCCTTGTCGCCGGTCTTCAGATATCTTTAGATCCCACGATAAATCCAGACTTTGGTCCTTATACTCTCGGTGTCGCTCCGAACACCTTTGACATTTTTACAAAAATAGTCGACACAGTCCAGGGCAATTCCGATGTTGGAGGGATAGTTACAAGCGGTGAACTGGGAGGCGCCGGGGTTGTGGCTTCAAACTCAGGACTTGTCAACCCCCCTCATCAACCTTATCTTTATCGTATGGAAGTGCAGGCGCAGTCTACAAACAATCCGAGGGAACGCTCGCGTTTGTCGATCCTTTATGCGTATTGAAAAAATAGGCTCTCCTTAAAATCTTTCTCCCTACCCCACGCTATTCATAAATTTTCCGGTATGGCGAGAAAATCTTTTCGTCTGTATGGGTTTATGACTCTTTCTTTCTCATAGCGTACACGAACAATCTATGGATCACTCGAAAGCTGTCGTATACGAAAAGTTTTTGAGCTGTAACGGAAAATTATTTTCAGCTTGTGGTTAACACGGCCTAAAACAACCGCAGAATGAAATTTACAGTTCCGCCGACGATCAACGCAAAGAACGTTATCATCAGGAGCATCAAGATAGCGGTCTTTGTTCCTCTCTCTTTTATTATCATGAAAAAATTAGCGAGGCACGGGACAAACAGCGTCAGCGTTATTATGCTCACGATAATCTGGTTCTCATTCAGAAGTCCCTGTTTGGCAAGGTCAAAAATACCGGCAGCCCCATAGTCCCTTCTCAGGAATCCCATCAGGAAGACCCCAGTCGTCCTTTCGGTAAGCCCGAGAAAATTGACGACAACCGGAGAAGCAAGGGCCTCTATCCATCCGAGGATCTTCGTCCTGTCCAGCACAAAGAGTATGAATGTGCCGAGCAGAAAGAGAGGGACGGCTTCCTTCAGATACCATTCGATCCTGTTCAGTGTCTTCATGAGTATATTGCTGATCTTGGGGAATCTGATCGGGGGCAGTTCAAGGAAGAAATCGGCCTTTTCACCCGGCAGGATCTTCGACGCTATGTATCCTGTAAGGATAAGCACAAAGATAACCGTGCCGGCCCACCAGAGAGCTACTTTTACCGGATATGGGCCGAGGAGGCCGAGTATTACTCCAAGCTGCGCAGAACAGGGAATGGCAAGCGCTATCAGAAAGGTTGCGATTATCCTTTCCCTTTTCGTCTCGAGTATCCTCGTTGTCATTGTTGCCATAGTCCCGCAGCCGAGCCCGAGCACCATGGGGAGCACAGCCTTGCCGTTCAGGCCTATCTTTGTAAAGGCGCTGTTTGTCAGCACAGCTATCCTCGGCAGATAACCGCTGTCTTCAAGAAAACCGAAGGCTATAAAGAATGTTGCGGTTATCGGGAGTATTATTGCCACAGCATAGGTCAGCGCCATTGTGAACAGGCCGTACTGCCCGACCAGCATGTCCTGCAAAAAAACAAAAGGGATAATCTGCCTGATTATCTTTTCTATCCCCGGACTCAGGTATCTTCCGAATATCACCTCTTCAAAAAAATCCACAAGCGTACCGGCCCCGAATTCTCCGACAAACTCATAAAAACAGAAAAGGGCAAAAACAAGGAAAAAAATCCCCCAGAAAGGATGCATGGTCCATCTGGCAAGCCACTGTGAAATATGTCCTGCCTCCTGTTCCCCGCGCTTTAATACGCCCTCTATTATTTTTTGTGATATCTCTATCCTCTTTTTTGCTATAAGATTGGATATAGGCTCCTTATGCCTGGCCTGGGCTTCATCTCTGAGATCCTCTATTTTATCAATTGTGTCAGGATCAAGATTTGCCATGAACCAGCCTTTCAGGCTCTCATCTCCGGAAAGAACCATAAGAGCAACAGACCTCCCGGATATATGAGAACCGGGCAGCAGCGCTGATATTTTCCGGATATATTTTTCGATAACTTCACCGTAATCAGTTTCTATAAGCGGTTTTTTCGGGGACAGCAGGGCATCCTTTAATTTCATTATTCCCTTTCTCTGAGGCGCTACAGTGCCTATTACATTGATGCCCAGAATTTCCTCTAATTTCTTATAATCAACTTCAATCCCCCTCGCCTTTGCCTCATCCTCCATATTCATATCAAGCACACATGCCAGACCCATCTCGGAAAGCTGTATGAGCAGCATCATCGCCCTCTTGAGGTTTTTGGAGTCTGCAACGAGCACGACGCTTCCGATCTCCTCTTTCAGCAATATATCCCTTGTGACGCGCTCGTCCTCGCTCATAGGTATAAGGCTGTTCACACCAGGGGAATCCACAACAACGAATTTTCTGCTGTCAAGGTCAATATTGCCGAATGACACTTCGACAGTAGTGCCCGGATAGTTCGATACTGTAACGTATTTCCCTGTAAGGAGCCCGAATATTACGCTCTTGCCGACATTCGGATTGCCCACGAGAACAATCCTCTTATAGCGCGCCTTTTTGCCTTCTGACTTTTTTATTTTTTCTTTCTGCATATTTCACAATATCCCTTTATCTCAAGCGTATGACTGACGCCCTGAAAATTTTTATTTTCGCATATTTCATCCTGCAATTTCTCGATCTTGTCGGAACAGAACTCGATAATTTTCCCGCATTTTTCGCATATCATGTGGTCATGGTGTTCATGGCCGAAAGTATGTTCATATATATATCCCTTCCCCGTCCTGGTGACCTTTTCTACAAGCCCGCTCTCAACCAGAAGGTTCAATGTCCTGTAAACAGATGCCCTCGAGGCCTTTGAGCCTGAATCTCTTATTCTGAAATAAAGTTGCTCGGGGTCAAAATGCCCATGAAAGGAAAAAACCTCCTTCAGAACAGCAAGCCGCTCCTTTGTCAGTTTAAGCCCTCTGTTTCCGAGAAAGTCCTGGAATATCTTGGTTTCCACAAAACTATTCTAATTGAAATTGAGATTTAATTGCAATTGAATAGTTTATTATTTTCTTTTTTTATTGATTTCTATGTTTTTGACAGATTTTACATTTATTTTATTTTTATGCTATGTTTATAACCTGTCAGAAAGTTTTTAGATGCGAATTATACTTTTGCACCGAAGAAAAGAGATAAAGAATTGTCATTTCGAGCAAAGTGAGAAATCTCGCCTTTTTGCAATAAAGATTCCTCACACCCTTTGGGTGTTCGGAATGACAGATTAGACAAGGTTGCTGTTTGTATGTCTCTTCTTTTTCGTCGCAGTCTGACATTGCTTAATCAAGAATAGTATGGAGGCATGAAATGGTAAATAAGATAGTCCTTGCTTATTCCGGGGGGCTGGATACCTCGGTGGCAATAAAGTGGCTTAAAGAGACCTATGGGGCAGAAATTATCGCATTCTGCGCTGATCTGGGACAGGGTGAGGACTTGAGAAACATTAAAAAGAAGGCCCTGAAAACAGGCGCCTCAAAAGTATATGTTGAAGACCTCAGGGAGGAATTTGTAAAAGACTATATTTTCCCGATGCTCCGGGGGAATGCAGTTTATGAGGGTTTCTATCTTCTGGGCACATCAATAGCCAGACCCCTGATCGCAAAAAAACAGATAGATATAGCCGGAAAAGAAGGGGCTGACGCAGTAGCTCACGGCGCAACAGGAAAAGGGAATGACCAGATCAGATTTGAACTGACTTACTATGCGCTCAAACCGGACATAAAGGTTATTGCGCCATGGAGGGAATGGTCTTTTAAATCAAGGGAATCCTTGATTGACTACTCCAACAGACACGGCATTCCTGTAACTGCGACAAAAGAAAAGCCCTTCAGCACCGACAGAAATGTCTTTCATATAAGTTATGAAGGCGGAATTCTTGAAAATCCATGGACTGAACCTCCTTCAGATATGTACACTATGACCTCACCGCTTGAAAAGGCCCCTGACAGACCTGAATATATCGAAATAGACTTTAAAAAAGGGAACCCTGTCAGTGTTAACAGCAGGGAAATGTCTCCTGCCAGAATCCTGCAGAAATTGAACCAAACAGGAGGCAAACACGGTATAGGCAGAGTTGATATTGTCGAAAACAGATTTGTAGGGATCAAGTCAAGGGGTGTGTATGAAACCCCGGGAGGAACAATATTGCATATAGCCAGAAAGGCTGTAGAGTCGATAACTCTCGACAGGGAGGTGATGCATCTGAGGGATTCTCTGATGCCGAAATATGCTGAATTGATATATTATGGATACTGGTTTTCGCCCGAACGCAAGGCGCTTCAGAAACTTCTGGATGAGACCCAGAAATCCGTCACAGGGACTGTCCGGCTTAAACTCTACAGGGGAAATTGCCAGATTGTCGGGAGAAAGTCCTCCCGGTCGCTTTACAGTGCAAAACTTGCGACTTTTGAGGCAGAAGATGTATACAATCAGAAGGATGCAGAAGGTTTTATCAAACTCAACGCCCTCCGTCTGAAAGCCAACAACTCACTCAGGAAAATGGATGACTGATATAAGATACTGGATCGGCCTCTCTCTGGTGCCGGATGTGGGGCCGATCATGTCCAAAAGACTGCTTGCCATGATGGGAGAACCGGAAAATATATTTAATGCGGGCATCAAAGACCTGCTTTCTGTAAGAGGTCTTAATAAGGAAAAAGCCGAAAACATAAAGAATTTCAGGCTCTGGGATGGCATCGAAAAACATATAAAGGTTATTAATAAAAAGGGCATAAAGGTTATCGGGTTTAACGATCCCCGCTATCCGGCTGTTCTGAAAGAGGTGGCAGATGCCCCGATAGTTCTTTATATGAAAGGAGATTATATCCCTGATGACAGATACGGCATAGCTATAGTAGGCTCAAGAAAACATACGCATTACGGAGAGGCTGTCACACAAAAAATCTCCTCTGAACTGTCTGCATCCGGTTTTACGATTATAAGCGGAATGGCAAGAGGGATTGATACAATATCTCACATAAGCGCTTTGTCGGCCGGCGGAAGGACTATTGCGGTACTCGGCTCAGGACTCGATGTTTATTATCCTGCTGAAAATAAGGGTCTGATGGAAAAAATTATTCTTTCAGGCTGTGTAATAAGCGAATTTCCGCCCGGCACCGGTCCAAACAGGGAAAATTTTCCTCGCAGGAACAGACTGATAAGCGGGCTGTCTCTCGGCGTGCTTGTTGTTGAGGCAACCGCTGACAGCGGCTCTCTCATAACCGCGACTTATGCGCTTGAACAGAACAAGGAGGTCTTTGCAGTCCCGGGCAATATAACATCCAGAAATTCCGAGGGCACCAACAGTCTGATAAAACAGGGAGCCGGGATTGTGCTTGATACTAATGACATAATCGAAGAACTCGCTCCTGTATTAAAAGGATTTATAAAGGCAAAGGATAAAAAAACAATAAATCTGACCGAAGAAGAAAGCAGCCTGTGCAACATCCTTTCAAGAGAACCCAAACATATAGACCTGCTGTCGAGAGAAAGCGGAATCCCCGTGCAAAAGATGCTGAACCTGCTTCTTTCTCTTGAGCTTAAAGGCATCGCAAGACAATCAAGCGGCAAGAAATTTTATTTATCTTGAGGTGATAAATTTGTCAAAAAAAGTATTGAAAATCATAGGCATAATCTCAAAGGACTTGAATAATAAATATCGACTCGATAAGGAAACTCAATCCGCAGAGTATGACGAGACAGAACTGGCAGATATAGCAGATGAACTGGAAAGGATTGAGCTTTCCGGTCTGCTTGATGCCGAGGAGCTTGACATTTTAAAGGCTCTTCTTGTTTATATACTTATAAGGGATGGATCTCACGATGAGGAAGATATATTCTCTTTTATATTCGAGGGAGGCAACAGAATTTTATGGAATTAGTATACTGTGAACTTTTAGACCGGAGGTTTTCAGATGAAGTCTCTTGTTATTGTTGAATCTCCTGCAAAGGCAAAGACGATAAGTAAAATCCTCGGAAAAGATTTTGATGTAAAATCTTCGGTAGGGCATATAAAAGATCTGCCTGTTAAAGAGATGGGCATTGATATTGAAAATGATTTCACGCCAAAATTTATAGTGATAGAAGGCAAGGAAAAGGTAATAAAAGAGCTCAAGAAAGCGTCAAAAAATGCTGATAAAATCTTTCTTGCTCCCGACCCCGACAGAGAGGGAGAGGCTATTGCATGGCATATCGCAGAGGAAATAAACGGCGGTTCCAAAAATATCTACAGGATCAAATTCAATGAAATAACAAAGTCCGCCGTGCTTGATTCCATAAAAATCCCCGAAACTATCGACATGAAAAAGGTTAACGCTCAACTCGCCCGCAGAGTGCTCGACAGGCTTGCCGGATATGAACTAAGCCCGCTTTTATGGCGTAAAGTAAGAAGAGGGCTGAGTGCAGGAAGGGTTCAGTCTGTTGCAGTAAGGCTTGTTGTGGACAGGGAGCGCGAAATAGAGGCTTTTAAACAGGAGGAGTACTGGTCTATCAACGCGGAATTTGAAGGTTCTGCCAGACCGGTCTTCTGGGCAAAATTGTTCAGGTTCAAAGGAGAAAAAGTAGATATAAGGGACTCTGCATCCGCCGGCGCTGCGGTTGACGATATAAGAGGAAGCCGTTTTGTTCTGACAAAAATAGAGCGCAAGAAAAGAAAGCGCATGCCTTCGCCTCCTTTTATAACAAGCACATTGCAACAGGAGGCTTCGAGAAAATTGCGTTTCGCCGCCAAAAAGACAATGGTTGTTGCGCAACAGCTTTATGAGGGAATAGAACTCGGCGCAGAAGGCTCTGTCGGCCTTATAACTTATATGAGAACTGATTCACATAGAGTTGCGGCAGAGGCTCAGAGATCCGCAAGGAATTATATTGAAAAAACATACGGCAAAGAATATGTTCCGGAAAAGGCCCCGATATATAAAAGCAAGGCTTCTGCACAGGAAGCACACGAAGCTATAAGGCCCACATATCTGGATAAGGATCCCGACGGAATAAAACAGCATCTCAGTAAAGACCAGTATTCACTCTATAAGCTCGTCTGGAACCGCTTCTTATCCAGTCAGATGGCGCCAGCAGAGCTTGAACAGACCACATTTGAGATATCCTGCGATTCAGATAAATGTAAAGGCGAAACAATATTTAAGGCCTCCGGCAGCATTGTAAAATTCAATGGGTTTATGGCGCTTTATACTGAAGGAACCGATGAACTTCTGGACGAAAACGAGTCCGTCCTCCCCAATTTAAAGGAAGGAGAAACACTGAATCTATTGAATTTACAGCCCAAGCAGCATTTCACCCAGCCGCCTCCGCGTTATACAGAGGCTTCCCTGGTCAAGGCGCTGGAAGAAAAGGGTATCGGAAGACCAAGCACCTATGCTGCCATCCTTTCAACAATACAGGACAGAAAATATGTACACAAAACAGACGGCAGATTCAGCCCGACCGAACTGGGCGGTGTGGTAAATGACCTTCTTGTCGACAGGTTCAGCGAACTGATGGATATAGGATTTACAGCAAGCATGGAGGAAAAACTTGACCGGATTGAAGAAGGCAAGATCAAGTGGGTAAAGGTTGTCAAAGACTTTTATAATCCTTTTCATAAAAAACTGACCGAAGCTCTACAGATACCCGGCAAGGTGAAACCAAAGGATATACCTACGGAAGAGAAGTGTGAAAAATGCGGACTGCCCATGGTAATCAGATGGGGAAGACACGGCAGATTCATGGCATGCTCTGGATTCCCTGAATGTAAAAACACAAAGCCGATCGGCAATGAAAAACAGCCCTCAGAAAATGTGGAAACAGACGAAAAATGTCCCAAATGCGGTAATCCGATGTTTCTCAAATCAGGCAGATTCGGGAAATTCCTTGCGTGTTCAAGATATCCTGATTGCAAGACAACAAAGCCTATCAGCACAGGCGTTAAATGCCCGGAGGACGGCGGAGATATAGTTGAACGCCGTTCAAGAAAGGGGAAACCCTTCTGGAGCTGCAGCAATTATCCAAAATGCAAGTTTGCTACATGGCATAAGCCTGTTCCGCAGAAATGCCCTCAATGTTCTGCACAATTTCTTGCCGAAAAAAGGGATAAAGGAGGCAACTTTTTCCTCTTCTGTCTGAATAGGGATTGCAATTATAAAATTGAAGTGAATAAAGAATAGTAATATTTTATAAAGCAAACTTTCCCTTATTTCACTTACTAAGGAGTTCATAAGTAAGGCAACACTGACTGTCGTTCCAGCTTGTCTGGTCGTAGCGACTCTCAGCGAAGACTCGCATCGAGAATCCTTCTTAAAGAAAGATGCTGGGCAAGCCAGCATGACAGAATAGTTAAGTATGTGGCTTTACTTATAGCTTTATTATTAATCAATTATCATCCTCCTTCCTTTTTTGCAGATCTGCAAAAGCATTTGCGCAGATGCATGATATCCGGCATCAGATATCCTTTAAAATCAAAGAGATTCATCTGGCATGGTTAATGCTTTTAATATTGCAGATGGAACGAA
>JBFMDL010000021.1:0-36700 GCA_040753635.1 Nitrospirota bacterium
GATATGAAATATGGACTTTACCGGACAGCAGACTATGGAAAGAGCTAACTTATTGAAAAATAAAGGATCCATTTATGTTAACCCCTCGATGGATGCAAGGCGCGGAAATTTAACCGGACAGTAATGACTTATACTGAAAATTTCCCGGCTATCAACTTTTCACCTGACTACCGGGCTTGCATCCGGGCTCATGGGATTTGTCCTTATGGCAAGCGAGAAGAGATAAGGGTAGTCGCTTTTCAGATGCTGCATATATGCCAGCCATTCGGAAAACAACTGTTTGTAAACACGTTTTATATCGCCCGAGAGATGCTCATAATCAGTATTGGGCAGACCTTCCAGTGTTTTTCTTGCTGACAGCTCTTCAGCAAGGTGGAAGACTGCCCAGAGAAGATCGGTAAAAGAGTCATGCTCGAGCATATTCGGATTGGCAAGGAGGGAAAGCAAGAAAGACCTCTTCGTCTCAAGGAATACCCGCAATTCATCAAGGCTCCCCTTCCTGGCGTCTATCTCCGGTTCAGAACTCATAACAGCTTTTTTCGCATTAAGGAAATCCCTGTCAGCCCAGTCGGCCTTGATAACCAGATCGCTGCCCGCATGGGATATATCAGTGGTGAAACCTGAAAAATATCTTATCAGGGCAGTCCCTGCCTCGCTGTAAAATGATCCTATCAGCATATTCAGTTTCTTTAATATCGCCTGTTTCTCCCTTTCATGCAACAGTCTCTCAATTATGAGTGTCACAAAAAGCACCTCAAGGGGAATAAACGCAATGTGATGAAGCATATAAAGGAAGATATGATGGGGGTCTCTGAAAATGAGATAATGGATAGTATAAAAAACCGCTGACAGAGAGATCAGCAGCAGGCCGACCCATAATTTCCAGCCGAAATGTTTCATCGAAAGCTCCTTATTAAATATTATTTTTCTGTTCTGTCTGTTGTTACTTTATATCTGCTATATTATATATAGTTCTATATGAAATTTCCGAATAAATGGGTGTCATTCCCCATCTGTCTAAACGTTTAGATCAACAAGTTGGCCAAAAGACAATGAAAATGTCATTGCGAGGTTGTTGCGACCGAAGCGATCTCAAAAGCATGTCCTGAGCAAAGCGTGAGGAACGAGATCCCTCACTTCGTTCGGACAATCTGCTGAATATGGATTCAGGGACCACATTCCGGTTGACCTGCTGAATATTTTTTTTGTACCATCTATCTGTTTTTAGCGGGGAAGAGATTTACGATTTCAGTTCTCTTGCACGCATAATGAATCACCCTGCGGCAGAGACCGCAGGGTATCTTTAAAATCTCCCCTCCCTTGAGGGGAGGGGACTAAGGGGAGGGTGAAAAAAAGAATTATCACCCCCACCTAACCTCCCCCCTCAAGGGGGAGGGACTATAAGGTAACCCCGTGGCAAGACCACGTGGAATTACAAGTTAAATAAAGTAATATAGATGGAGGCTATCAAGTGAACAAGATGAATATCGACCAACTCTGCATCAATACCATACGCATGCTTTCTGCTGACGCGGTCCAGAAGGCAAATTCAGGACATCCGGGAATGCCGATGGGAGACGCTGCAATGGCGTATGTATTATGGACAAAATTCCTGAAACACAACCCTAAAAACCCCAGATGGCATAACCGCGACAGATTTGTCCTGTCAGCGGGTCACGGCTCCATGCTTCTTTACAGTCTCCTCCATCTTACCGGCCACGATATTTCCCTTGATGACATAAAAAATTTCAGGCAGTGGGAAAGCAAAACACCCGGGCATCCTGAATACTGCATTGAATGCGGCATAGAGACGACGACCGGTCCGCTCGGACAGGGTTTCAGCACAGGGGTCGGCATGGCCATTGCCGAAAAATATCTATCGGACATGTTCAATAAGCCGGGCTATCCGGTTGTTGACTATAACATCTACGGCATACTCAGCGACGGAGATCTCATGGAGGGCGTGTCCTCGGAAGCCGCTTCCCTCGCAGGCCATCTTAAACTTGGCAAAATAGTCTACCTTTATTCAGACAACAAGATAACTATTGAGGGATCAACGGACTTAAGTTTCACAGAAGATGTCGGCAAAAGATTCGATGCATATGGCTGGCATGTGCAGCCTGTATCAGGAGATGATCTTAAGGGCATAGAAAAAGCCATAAGGGATGCGAAAAAGGAAAAAACAAGGCCGTCGATCATAATCGTGCGTACCCATATAGGGCTGGGAAGCCCGAACAAGCAGGACACACCGGATGTCCATGGAGCCCCTCTCGGTGAAGAAGAACTCAGGCTGACCAAGGAAAATATCGGCTGGCCCCAGAAAAAATTCTTTATTCCCGGAAAGGCGCTTTTGCATTTCAGGAAAGCTGTGCGGAAAGGAAGAAAAGATGAGAAGAGATGGAAAACCCTTTTCAGAGGATACGGCAAGCAATACCCGGAACAGGCAAGAACTTGGGAAGACATTTCTGACGGCAATCTTCCCGACGGATGGGAAAGGCTCCTCCCTGTATTCAGTCCTGCTGATGGCGCGGTAGCCACAAGAAGCGCATCCGGAAAAACATTGAATTCCATCGCCGGCTCACTCCCCTGTCTGATCGGCGGTTCAGCAGACCTTGCGCCTTCCAACAATACAATGCTGAAAAAATATCCTGAGTTCGGGAAGAAGAGGGAAGGAAGAAACATCCATTTCGGCGTCAGGGAGCATGCGATGGGAGCTGTTTTAAACGGCATGGCATTGAGTAAAATGCTTATTCCATACGGCGGAACCTTTCTCGTATTTTCGGACTATATGAGGCCGTCGGTGCGGCTTGCAGCGCTGATGGGCCAGCATGTGATCTATGTTTTCACCCATGACTCGATAGGACTTGGAGAGGACGGCCCCACTCATCAGCCCGTTGAACATCTGGCAAGCCTCAGGGCGATGCCCAATCTGAATGTTATCAGGCCTGCAGACGCCAACGAGACCGCTGTTGCGTGGAAGGTTGCGATAAAGGACAATACAAAACCGCATGCCCTCATACTCACAAGACAGAAGCTGCCGGTCATTGACAGGAAGAAATGCGCATCTGCTGAAGGCCTCTCAAAGGGCGGATATGTTATCTCGGATTCAAGGGGAGTCCCTGACATTATTCTTATCTCGTCAGGCTCGGAAATACATCTCGCCCTGGAAGCAGCCGGGATACTGCGGAAATCCGGGATTAAAACAAGGGTCGTTAATATGGCCTGCTTTGAACTTTTTGAAAGCCAGCCGGTCGCATACAAAAACAGAGTTCTTCCGCCCAAGGCCGAGAAAAGGCTTGCGATAGAAGCCGGAGCAACTCTCGGGTGGCACAAATATACCGGATTAAAGGGTGATGTTATCGGGATAGACAGATTCGGGGCATCGGCTCCTGCAAAAGTTATTTTCGAAAAGTTCGGCTTTACAGCGGACAATATTGTATACCGCGCAAAAAAGCTGCTGAAAAAATGAAAATAGCAATAGGCTCAGACCACGGCGGATTTCATCTCAAGCAGGAGATGGCCGCATATCTGAAAAAACTCAAACACAGAGTTGCTGATGTCGGCGCATACAATGACAAACCTTCGGACTACCCTGATTTTGCGTTAGCGGTTGCAGAACAAATAATCAGCGGGAAAGCGGTCAGGGGCATATTGATATGCGGAAGCGGCGTCGGGGCATGCATCGCTGCGAACAAGATCCCGGGAATCCGCGCATCTGTTTGTCATGATACTTTTTCAGCCCGCCAGGGGGTGGAAGATGACGATATGAATGTCCTTTGCCTGGGAGCAAGGATTATAGGCACAAGGCTTGCCCTGGAGGTTATAAAATCATTCATCAGTGCAAGGTTCTCGAAGGCGCCCCGCCACAAAAGGAGACTGAAAAAAGTAATCGCCATCGAGAAAATCTTCCTGAAATAATCTCTCATTCCTTTAAACTTCTGTATAATAAATATTAAATATGTCCAGACTTGAACAGGAACTCGAAGCAGCCGCAAAAAAATCAAAAACAAAAAAATTAATATCCATCTTTGTCTTTTTTTCCGCCTTATGCGGCATAATAGGCGGTTTTGCATATTGGACCCTCTCCGACCTTCCGAGGGTTAACGCAATTGAAGAATATGTCCCTATGGAATCATCAAAGGTCTATTCAGGCGACGGGAAACTCCTTGCCGAACTTTATTATGAAAGACGTACTTTTGTGCCCCATTACAACATACCCGATCATGTCAAAAAGGCGTTCATTGCCATCGAAGATGTCCGCTTCTATACACATCCCGGGGTCGACGTCATAGGAATACTGCGCGCTCTCTGGCAGGATATTAAGGCAGGGAGCATTGTCCAGGGAGGCAGCACTATTACACAGCAGCTGGCGAAAATGCTTTTTCTGAAACCGGAAAAATCTCTCATCAGAAAAATAAAAGAGGCCGTTATTTCGATACAGATAGAGAAGCGATATACAAAAGACGAGATACTCGGCCTTTATCTTAACCAGACATTTTTCGGCACAAGGGCATTCGGCATTGAAGCTGCTGCGGAAACATATTTCGGGAAATCAGTCCATGATCTGACTGTCGGAGAAGCTGCGCTGCTTGCTTCACTCCCGAAAGCGCCCTCTCTGTATTCCCCTTTCAAGAACCCTGAAAAGTCAAAAGACAGGCGCGCCTCGGTATTGAAATCCATGCTCAAACACAAATATATAAATACAGACCAATACAATAAAGCAATGCTGGAACCTGTGCCGTCCTCTCCTCATTTCAGAAAATATGAAGCGCCTTATTTTATAGAATTCTTACGCCAGCAGCTTGAACAGAAATACGGGCCGGACATCTATAAATCAGGATACAAGATTTATTCCACTATCGACTCAAACATGCAGCGTATTGCAGAAAATGCCGTCTCAAACGGAATCAGGGTTATCGAAAAAAGAGTCAAAAAAGGCGTTCAGGCGGCGCTTCTTGCGATTGATATACGCACCGGCCACATTAAAGCAATGGTCGGCGGTTTGGACTTCTGGAAAAACCAGTTCAACAGGGCAACCCAGGCGCTCAGACAGCCGGGATCCGCTTTCAAACCATTTGTTTATACAGCAGCGCTCGTTCAGGGAATGACGAGCGATGATATAATTACCGACGCGCCCATTTCATTCAAGGGAGCGCGGCCTGGCCGATTATGGTCTCCCGGAAATTATGACGGGAAATACTACGGCAATGTTTCTCTAAAAACAGCCCTTGCAAAATCACTGAACACGGCTACGGTCAGGCTCGCAAGCAGGGTAGGGATTGAGAATGTAATCGATATTTCGAAAAGCCTCGGGATCAGGAGTGAACTTCAGCCTTATCTGCCTCTGGCCCTGGGTGCATCGGACGTGAATCTATTGGAAATGGCAAGCGCTTATTCTGTTTTTGCGACAGGCAAAAAGTTGAACCTGGTCGCATATGAGAGGATCGAGAACAGGGACGGGATAATAATAGATGAGGTATATCCTGAATATGCCGACATCCTCGATGACAATACGGTAAAGGAATTAAGAACACTTCTTGGAGCGGTTGTAAATGAAGGCACAGGCATAAAGGCGAAGGAAATCGGCAGGCCTGTCTACGGCAAAACCGGCACCACCAATGATTATACTGATGCATGGTTTATAGGATTTGATGAGAGAATTTCTTTGGGAGTATGGGTTGGAAGAGATGACCACACGCCTATCGGGAACAAGGAGACAGGCGCAAGGGCAGCCCTGCCTATCTGGATAGAATTCATGAAACAGATTTCACCTGCTGTGGAATAACCGTTCTGCCCTGTTAGAGGGGTGGTCACTCTAACAGGGCAGACTTTTTATTTTGTATTTTTCTTTGTCTCTTCTCCGGGTTGTTCCTGCTCTTTCCCGGGAGTCCCGGGTTTATCCTTTTCCTCGCCGGTCTTTGAAGGCGTTGATAATGCCTGTTTGTTGATCTCAACAGTATACTTTTTCTTCAGTTCGACCATGTAATTATCAAAGGCCTCTTTCTGCTTGTCAGCCGAGAGTTTCTGCATTATCATATCCTTGATTTTGTCAAATTCGACAACAGGGCCCTCCTTCCTGTCTGTCACCTTGATAATATGGTACCCGAACGCCGTTTTTACAGGATTGCTGATCTCACCTTTTTTCAGACCTGAAGCAGCCTGTTCAAATTCAGGGACCATCTGTCCCCGCGAGAAGTAGCCGATGTCACCGCCGTTTGCTGCAGAAGATTTGTCGATCGACACCGCCTTTGCGACATCTCCAAACTTTTCGCCTTTTTTCAATCTTTCGAGCACTTTATTTGCTTCATCTACTGTCTTGACAAGAATATGGCTTGCTTTTATCTGGCTGGTTGTTGTGAATTCACCCTTGTGTTCTTCATAGAAATTTCTGACTTCCTGGTCCGAGATCTTGGCCTTTGACATTATATCCTTTTCGAACAGTTCGGAAATAAGGTTTATTTTTTTGAATTCTTCCATCTTTTTTTTGAATTCAGGGGTCTTGTCGATCCCCTTCTTCAGAGCCTCCTGATAAAGAAGCTCCTTTTTGATTATCTCTTCGAGAAACCTTTCCTTTCCGCCCTCGCCTTCGAACATTTTCTGTGCATATTCAGGCAATGTCTGGAATTCCCTGTCATAATCAGACTGCGTTATTTTAGTATCACCTGCCTTGGCAAGATAAGGCCCCTTCTGCTCCATATCTTTTTTCGAACATGAAACGATAACCGCAATAAAAAGTAATACGACTGCAAACTTTTTCATTAAATAACCCCCCATTTTTAAAATATATTATTTTATATCATATATTGTTGAATATTTGTAAGGTTTTTGACAAGAAAAGTTTCTTTATGATAAATTAATTTGTTTTATGAAAAAAACCAACAAATCAGAGAATCTCTTCAAGAAGGCCTTCAAAATTATCCCGGGTGGAGTAAACAGCCCTGTCCGCGCTTTCAGGGCAGTAGGCGGAAATCCCCTTTTCATCGAAAAAGCGCGGGGTTCAAAGATATATGATGCGGACGGGAATTCATATATAGATTATGTCCTGTCATGGGGGCCGATGATACTGGGACATGCCCACCCCGGAGTCATTAAAGCGCTCAAAAAAGCCGCGGAAAAAGGCACGAGCTTCGGCGCGCCTACAGCGCTTGAGATCGAACTCGCTGAACTCGTACTGAAGGCATACCCTTCCATGGACAAAGTAAGGATGGTGAACTCCGGCACTGAAGCGACCATGAGCGCCATCAGGGTTGCAAGAGGATTCACCGGAAGGGACAGGATGATCAAGTTTGAGGGTTGCTACCACGGTCACGCAGACGGACTTCTCGTCAAGGCAGGGTCAGGGGCTACCACATTTGGAGTGCCTGACAGTCCCGGCGTTCCAAGGTCCTGTGCAAAAAATACTATCACATTGCCTTTCAACGACTCTTCTGCCTTTAAAAAAGTGATCGAAAAAGAATGGCGCTCTATAGCGTGTGTAATACTTGAACCGGTCGTGGGGAATATCGGCTGTGTGCTGCCCAGACCCGGATTTCTTGAGACATTGAGAAAATTAACAAAAAAGAACGGCATTATACTGATATTCGATGAAGTCATGACAGGCTTCAGGGTCTCGTTCGGCGGAGCGCAGGCATATTACGGCATTAAACCTGATATGACATGTCTGGGGAAAGTAATAGGCGGCGGCCTCCCTGTCGGGGCATATGGCGGGAAAAAGGAGATAATGGCTATGGTCTCGCCGGAAGGCCCTGTATACCAGGCAGGGACGCTCTCAGGCAATCCCCTTGCTATGACAGCCGGCATAGAAACAATCAAGGAACTTTCGAAGGCCGGCGCTTACAGAAAGATTGAGGAAAAATCTTCAGATCTCGGCAAAGGACTTGTTGATGCCGCGAGACGGGCCGGAGCAAGCGCACGTTTTTACAGGGCAGGCAGCATGTTCTGCGCTTATTTTACCGGCAAAGAAGTCTTTGATTACAATTCAGCGAAGAGTTCCGATACAAGGAAATTTGCAAAATTTTTCTCTGGAATGTTAAAGAAAGGCGTAAACCTTGCGCCATCTCAGTTTGAAGCAGGCTTTATGTCCCTTGCCCATACAAACAAAGACATCGAAAATACGATAAAAGCAGCATACGAAACGCTTAAAGAAATTTAATTTTCTCAGGGGAGGAATATAGATGTTTAATCCTTTGAAGTGGTTGAAGGAAGGAATGCCTTTAAAAGGAAAGATCCTTATTGCGGTGCTTCTGCTCGGGATAATTGTCGGCGGAGGGATAGTCGCTTTCAAATTTTATGATTTTACCCAGAACAATCCGAAATTCTGCGTGAGCTGCCATCTTATGCAGCCGGCTTACGACGCATGGGCAGCCAGTGAACATAAGGAACTGAACTGTCATGACTGCCATCACCTGTCAATACCGGAGCAGAACAAACTCCTGATAAGCTTTGTGCTTCACAGGCCTTCAACCGTTCCAGACAGGCACGGCAAGGTGATCGTGCCGTGGAAATATTGCATACAGTGCCACTGGGAAAAGAATGATAATTTCAAGACTGCAAAACTTATAAATCAGTCGAGGATGCATGCAAAACATGTATTTATGGAGCAGATAGAGTGCGTAAAATGCCATGGATACATCACCCACAAATTCACTGCCGAGGAAAGGTTCTGCTTAAAATGCCATCAGGGCAAAGAGGTGCACGGCACAGGCATGGAAAAACTGGCCTGTCTCAACTGCCACACTGACAGGACACCCGACCTGAGACCCGGTCCGAACAAATGTCTCTTCTGCCACGGCGGCGATAAGGTCAGACAGGAACTGCTCGCGGATGGGACGCTTGATGTAACACATTATCAGCCTGATGAAAAGACCATCAAAAGGGCGATCAAGATCAACAGACCGGCGAACGCTCCAATGCAGTTTTACTGTTATGAGTGTCATAAACCTCACAAATCAGCCAGACCCGACTGGGGCAACTGTTTGTCATGTCATGAAAATATAATCAATGTCGGGAAACATAAAACCCATGTGCAGGTTATGGCAATGAAGTGCCAGCAGTGCCATAAACCGCATGTCTGGAAGGTGACCAGGGAGCAGGCGAAGAAAGACTGCGTAACGTGTCATGATTATAAAGACCCAAAGAGCTTTTTGGGGGCTTAGGTTTTGATATATTCCGGGACCGGACAAACGATTAAATAATATCCGGGTCCCGGGAAATACTGTATAATTTGGGGAGGAGCTTAATGATGAGGTGTATCTCATGAAAAATCATGTCTTCAGGCCGCTGATAGTAGTTTTATGTCTTATTGCCATAGTTATCATTGCAAGATTCTTCTATGTGCCGAAGGATTTCGGCATACATGAAAGAGGGTATATGTATGGATGGTACAGAGAGGGCAACTTAAAGGACTGGGAAGATTTCGAGGTTAAATACCAGGGTTCGGATTACTGCAAAAACTGTCATCCCGATAAGTATGAGAGCATAATGATGACGCCTCATGCGATTATCCAGTGTGAAAACTGCCATGGCCCCGCGATCGAACATCCTTCGAATCCGCCCAAACTGACGATCGACAAAAGCAGGGGACAATGCCTGAGATGTCATACATATCTGCCTTATCCCACAAGCGGGAGAGGGAATATCAAGGGCATAGACCCTGACAACCATAACCCTGATATCGAATGCTCCATGTGTCACAATCCTCATAAACCCACTCTGGAGGGACTGAAATGATAACAAGAAGAAATTTCCTGAAAAATTCTGCCATGGGGATAGCGGGAATAACGCTGTCGCTTTCGGCAATAGAAATTATAACCCCGGGTAAACTGCTCGCTGAAAAATCCGACAAGTCAAAGGTAAGGTGGGTATTCCTTGTCGACACATACAAATGCGTCGGCTGCGGTCTGTGCGTTAAGGCCTGCAAGAACGAGAACGAGATTCCTTACGATGCCAATATTACAAGGACCTGGGTTGAAAGATATGTAGTTACAAAAGACGGAAGGATCTTTGCCGATACTCCAAAGGGCGCAAGGGACGGTTTTACTACAGGCAGGATCGATCTCGGACTCAATAAATACCAGGATGTAGATAAGGAGAATATAGACAAAGCTTTCTTTGTGCCGAAACTCTGCAATCAGTGCGAGAACCCGCCCTGTGTCCAGGTATGCCCAGTCGGAGCAACATACCAGGCGCCTGACGGCGTTGTGCTCGTTGACAGGACCTGGTGCATCGGATGCGGATATTGCATAATGGCCTGTCCTTACGGCGTCAGATTCTTTCATCCGAAATACAATACAGCGGAAAAATGCAATTTCTGCTATCACAGGATAACCAAAGGCATGAAGACAGCGTGTGTTCAGGCATGCCCCTTCGGTGCAAGGCAGATAGGCAATATTAAAGACCCCGATGACCCTGTCACGAACATTATAAAAACCCAGAGGGTCGGAGTGCTGAAAGAAGAGTACGGGACCAAGCCGCAGGTCTACTATGTCGGTCTTGACAAGGAGGTAAAATAGCCATGGTTCACGGAGAAGTATGGACATTAAAAGAGCTTTTCGTATATCCGAATGAATACATATACTGGAGTATTCAGATAGTAATGTACCCGTTCATGACAGGACTTGTTGCCGGAGCATTTGTCCTTTCATCGCTCTACCATGTATTCGGCATAAAGCAGTTAAAGGACATGGCCCGTTTCGCTCTCGTATTCTCCTTCGCCCTCCTGTTCGCTGCGCCGATGCCCCTGCTCTTTCACCTGCTTCAGCCTTTCAGGGGAATGCATGTATTCATGACGCCTCACTTCACATCAGCGATCGCTGCCTTTGGCATCGTATTTTCCGCATACGGCGCGATAGTTGCATCTGAACTCTGGTTTCTATACAGAAAACATTTTGTGGAGGTTTCTCTGCCTCTCAAGGAAAAACCGGATAAAAACCTTTTCGAATGGATAAAATTCTTCATCTTCTGTTCGCTGACACTCGGTGTTTATGATATAAGCGAAGAAGCTCTCAAGAAGGATGAGAAAGCCATTAAAATCCTCTCCGGTGTCGGCATACCTGTTGCGCTTTTCCTTCACGGTTATGCAGGATTCATCTTCGGCTCTGTCAAGGCAAACGCATTATGGATGACGCCTCTTATGCCGGTCATATTCATAATGTCGGCAATCGTTTCCGGAATAGCCCTCTGCATGCTGACATATATAGTCACGATGGAGATAAGAAAATTGCTCGCATCCCGAAGGAGAAGTCCTCATGAGAGGTTCCAGTCAAGGGAAGAGATCGGAGGGGTCGAGATACATGTCATACAGATGACGGCAAGATACCTCCTCTTTTTCCTGATATCTGCAATAAGCCTTGAGCTTCTGGACCTTGTGTTCAGGGGATACACAGCGGTTAAATCGTGGGATGTCTTAAGAAGTGTTATATACGGGAGAGACTTTGTCGATATCTTCATCCTGCAGTACGGCATCGGGAACCTCCTGCCCTTTATCCTCTTTCTAATGCCGGGGCTGACCATAAAAAGGGCGGTAACCGGGGTAATCCTCGTTCTCTTCGGAGTCTTCATGATGAGGTATAATGTTGTTATCGGCGGCCAGGCATTCTCACTCACATTTTCTGGCTATATGCACTACCACATGCCGATAATTCCCCATGACTGGGAGACGTTTAAAGAGGGGCTCGGAGGAGCTCTCTCCATCGGGCTGATGCCGTTTGCGCTTTTCTGGATATTCAATAAAATATTCCCGGTCTTCAGCTACAAGGAATCACATTAGTACGGTTAAAGAAAAAACCCGCGCCGCAGAGAGCCGTACACCGACATACATGGCTCTCTGCGGGACGGTATGAATCGGTTATGAATGGTTCAGTGATCATCGGAAATTCAAGGGTTTCGGACTTTCTCACCTGAGCCACTGAATCCTCAAGCACTTTACCCTTCTTTGTAAATCCCGGCAGTATATAATAGTATTAGTATATGGTTCTTGAAAGATTCAACGATGAAAGGTCAGAAGCATACAGGATTCTTGCAGATCTTTATTTCAGGCCTCCTGAACATGAGATACTGAAGGCGATCACGGAAGATTTCGGACTCTCGTCAAAAGAGACATACTCCGAGATAATATCCGATTTTTTTTACCTGTTCCCGTATCCCGGGGGCAAACTCCCGCCGCTGGAATCCCTTTTTATCTCTCCGGCGGCAACCGGACATTTAAACCCTGTAACTGAATTTTACGTCAAAGCCGGATTATCGATAGATGAAGGATTCCGCATCATGCCGGACCATATATCTCTTGAATTCCTGTTCATGAGCTATCTGGTGGATAACAATATGCCCGGACTGCAAAAAATATTTCTTGAAGAACATATAATGAATTGGGTACCTTATTACTGTAAGGAGGTAATAAAGCAGGCAAAGACTGTTTTTTATCGCGAAGTCGGTGAGATAACACAAAATTTCATCGAAGGTGAATATGAAAGTTTTCATAAAACCCCTTAGAGGACATGGTTCTCTATCGGCATAAATAGAAGGGGATAAGATTTTGGCAGGGAAAATATTCTCCAAAGATTTTCTACAGGCATGGACCGTAGGCCTCAATATGGTGCTGGCGACCTTTGTCGGGCTGGGCATAGGTTACTGGCTCGACAGTATTTTTGACACATCGCCATGGCTTACCTTGATATTTCTTTTCCTCGGAATAATCGCCGGATTCAGGGAACTCTTCAAGATGGCAAGAAAACAGGACAATGAATCTGATAAAAAAGATATATAAGAGCTCGATCTTTGTATTAATTCCGCTCGCCCTGCTCTCGGCGCTTATCGAATGGAAAAAACTTCCTGTCAGCATACTCATCGGGGGGACGCTCGGGCTTGTCAATATCAGGGGGCTTGTCTGGGGCATTGAGGGGATATTCGGTGCGACAAACCTGAGAGGGCCAATGGTTTTATTCACACTGTTCCGCCTGTTCCTGCTCTTTGTGATAATCATAATCCTTCTATATCTTAGACTGGTAAATATCCTTGGTTTAATGGCAGGCTTTACTGTTGTCTTTACCATCCTCATGATCGAAGGTCTCAGGTCCGCAAAGAGCCCCGTCGGCAAGCAATAGCTGAAACCGCTGATCTCTATGAATAATTATCCTCATACTTGTCCAGAATAAGACTTTACAGAAGGCGGAATGCCTCGAAAAACAGAATTCCCCCCTGTTAGAAGGAAGGCTTTGCTTTCTAACGGGGTAAATCGACATGATTATTAAATGTCAGACCTCGACTTTGTTAAATAAACGTATTAACGATACTAATGTTCTCAAAATTGGATAGACATTTTGTCAGAAAATCTCCCCTTGCCCCTCTCGTAGAGTCGAGTCTCCGACTTTGCCAAAGAAGGGTATATTCCTCCCTTTGGCAAAGGGAGGTTGGGAGGGATTTTATTGAAATTATGTGCGTTCTATTATGAGAACCTTAATAACTCTGTATTTGTGTTATTTTGTAATTGTTTGTGGATTGATTTTCAGGGTGTCGTTATTCTGTTTCCTCAACATCCCGCCTTCTTATGTATATTTGAAATTATTTTGGACTGCAATGAGTTCTCACATGATTTGAAGAGATTATCAGGCATGTCTTTGGTGAACTTGAAATCTTAACCAACAGGAGCCCCAATCTCCGCAAAAACCGCGACCTCCTCTTGTCGAAATTAATCAATAGGGGGATTGATGTAAAGAAATTGGATATTGCTGTTTAACGAATTACAATGAGGCTGTTGATATAACTGCAGATTTCTGTTATATTAGTCTTGATTCTGGTCAACCAGAAAGGAGGTTATCTAAAATGAAAACATTATCGCTGTCTGAGGCAAAGATGAAACTCAGCAGCCTGGTGGATTCGGTTTACAAAACTGATGAAGAGGTCATTATTACAAAGAACGGCTCTCCTGCCGCAGTCCTGATAAGCCCTGATGAGTTTGAGAGCTGGAAGGAGACTGTCGCCATACGCTCTGACTCCGCCCTTATGGACGAGATTAAAAAAGGCGCGGAGGCTTTAAAGAAAGGCAAGGCAAAGATCTATACTCTCGATGAACTTTTCAAGTAAATGAGCAATCGCAGACTGAGAATGCCTGATGAGACAGCGGAATTGGTTCGCACCCTGCACCCGGATCTAAAACGAAAGATTAAAGCCGCATTACAGACTGTTTTAAACGATCCTCGGTCAGGCAAGACTTTAAAGAATGAACTTGAGGGATTTAGAAGTTTTAAAGTCGGGAAATTCAGGGTGGTTTATAAGACTGCAAGGGACAAAAGGATTATTGAAGTTGTAGCCATCGGACCTCGAAAGACTATATACGAAGACACATTGAGGCTCTTGAAAAGAGAAAAATTATAAGCGCATGCGAACAACCATGAACTCAGCCTTCAGCGAGAACAGTCTATAACTTCCGCGATATTCCTCTTAAGTATCAGTCAACCCGAAATACATTTATAAAGGGCTCAGCCGTATGAAAATCTTTTCTCCCGACAAAAGTCGGGATTGAAATCAAAAGACCTTGAACGCGGCTGCTCCCCTGTTTTATAAAACCAAATGCATTTTCGGGATTAACACAGTGAAGCATTCAATTCAGGAAGACAGTTCTATTTCATCATATAAAGCAGCATCAGATTAATTATATATACAAGCAATATACCGATGGCATCCCATGCAAGGAACAATGTTTTTCTCTCCGCACGATAGGTCAGACCGATAATTGCAGTGGTTGTCATTGCAATCGCAGAAAGCGCTGATATTATATGACCCGGGTTCGCAAAGGAAAGAAGCGGCCCTTTGATGAAAAAAACGTCATCAACGGCAAGAATAAAGATATTGAAGATGTTGCTTCCGAACAGATTTCCAATAGCGAGGTCTATCGCATCCATCTTAACGGCAGAAATCGAAACCACCACTTCAGGAAGCGATGTGGACAGGGCAATGAAGATATTGCCGACAAAGGTCTGCCCCAGGCCGGTCATCTCTGCGATACCCTCGCCTATTTTCGGCAAAAAAACGGCTGCGACAATAACAACCAGTGCATTGATGCTGTAATTGACAACGGCAGTTTTTGTCGATATCTCTTTGTATTTCAGTTCAACAGCCACCTCTTTCATATACGCTGCTATATGGCGCTTTTCATAATAGTAGACCAGCCTCATGGCTATAAAATAAATAACCCCGAATACCAGTGAATATGGACCTATCCACCCCAGAGGAGGGGTTTTTTCACCTGCAAAAAGGCTGAGCGCAACCATACTGATAAGGAGTATCCCTATCCCTCCGGAAAGTATATTCCCATGATGGGCTTTTGTGGATACGGGCGTCTGACGGTAAAATGCATCAAGTAATGTCAGAATGAGCATATTAAAAACACAACTCCCGAGCACGTCGCCCACTGCGATATCCGGGACCCCGGCAAAAGCAACAGAACTTAGCCCTGTAACAAGTTCCGGAAGGGATGTGACAGACGCCATCAGCACCAGGCCTATCCATGTCCTTCCCATGCCGGTCTTTTCAGCTATGATATCGCCATAGCGTGAAAGCTTTGAACCGGAATATACGATCACGGACGTGCAGATGAAAAATCCGATCCAGACGAGCATTATTTTTCCTCCCTGAAATATTTTAAGGCGTTCACCATATTCTCCCTCCCACCGGTAAAGAGTATTATGTCGCCGGGCTTAAACCTGAAATCGGGTTCAGGGTTTGTAAATACATCAGATCCTCTTCTTACAGCAATGATTGTAACACCTGTCTTTTTCCTCACCTGCAGTTCCTTTATGCTTTTATCAACAAAGTGCGCCCCTTCCTGCAACTTGTATCCGTCCATCTCTATCTCGGGCAGCCACTCGCATTTTTCAAAGAGATGTCTTTTGGGAAATTCCATGCTTCTTAAGGCCGTATAACTGTCGCTTCTTATCTTCTCTACCATGTCCAGTATGACATTATTAGGAAAGTTGTATTTATACAGGACCCTTGAGAATATCTCTATTGACGTCTCAAACTCTTCCGGTATAACTTCATTTGCGCCGAGCGCCCTCAGGTCATCAACCTCGGCAAGATACCTTGTCCTTACGATAATGTAGATGCCGGGATTTTCATGCCTTGCAATCGAGACCATGTTTCTTGTCGAGGCAGGATCGGATATCGCAATAACAAGAAGCCTTGCGTTTTCGATGCTCAGCCTATGGAGTATTTCCTTGCTTGTACCGTCGCCATAATATATCGGCTCTCCCTTCTTCTTCATCTCTCTGACTGTATCGCTGTTCATCTCGAGCACAACATAGGGTATCTCGGCATCTTTCAATACCCTGGCCAGATTCCTGCCGTTCAGACCGAAACCGATGATTATTACATGACCGTGTCTTTTTCGCGGGAATCCCTCTCCTTCCGCTATTTTCTTGAGCCTGCTCACCTTTTTCAGCAGATGCCGTGAGGCCAGCCAGCCGGACACGGACGGGGCGGCATTCATGACAAACGGTGTCATTATCATGGTTACAACCGAGGCTGACAGAAAAATCTGGTAGAAGTCCTCGGTTATTATTCCCGCTGTTTTTCCGGCAATCGCAAGCACGAAAGAGAATTCACCGATCTGCGCAAGCCCGAGACCGGAGTGGATCGAAGTCCTGAGAGGAGTGCCTATTATAATGGCTGATGTAATGCCTGTTATTATCTTCAGTCCGAATATCGATGTCACGGCAAACGCTATCTTCAGACAGTTCTCAGACATATAGTTTATATCCATCAGCATGCCGACAGAAACAAAAAACAGGCCGATAAAGCTTTCCTTAAATGGCAATATATCCGAGGTGGCCTGATGCGCATATTCCGATTCTGATATGACAAGCCCCGCCAGAAATGCCCCGAGCGCAAGTGAAAGGCCGAATTTTGATGTAAGAAGAGCAATGCCGAAACAGAGGAGTATGATCGTGGATATGAACAGTTCCCGGCTTCTTGTATGCACAACCTGATGGAGGAGAACCGGCACAATCCAGCGTGCGCTGAGAAGCACAATCGCTATGATTAAAACCGCCTTGCCCATTCTTAAAGCAACATCTGTTATATTTATAGCATCGCCTGACAAGGCTGGAGTAAGGAGCATGAGCGGCACAACGCAAAGATCCTGGAAGATAAGTATTCCCACCATTATCCTGCCGTGCGGTGAATCGGTCTCTCCCTTGTCTGCGAGCATCTTCAGGACAATTGCGGTGCTGCTTAATGCGATCAGGAATCCAAAAAATACTGATCTGTTTGCAACGCCTGTGGCAAGATATGAAGCTGCAGCCGACAAGGCTATTGTAAGGGCCACCTGAATCCCGCCTCCGGCGATAACCGCCTTCTTCATCCTGACAAGCCTTCTCAGGGAAAACTCGATGCCTATAGTGAAAAGCAGGAGTATGACCCCTATCTCGGCGAATACCTCGATTGAATGGATGTCCCTTAATATCCCTATCCCGTACGGGCCGATAATAGTCCCTGCAATAAGAAAACCGACAATGGAAGGTATCTTCAGCCTGTGAAGCAGGAAGACCACCAGTGCAGATGCGCCGAATATAACAACAAGTGGTTTTAAAAACTCGATTTCCATAATTCAGTATTTAAGTATAGTTAAGGATTTACCGCCTTGCAATTATGAATTATATAAGTCAATTATGCGCCGCCCCTTGCGAAGGTCATTAATCGCAATTTACGGATAATCCGAGGCAGACACAAAGATCAGGAAATGATATAAATACCTACTTTTTTCTGATCTTTTTTATTCCCTTTACTATGCCGCCGGTTATGCTTTTCGATCTTAATTTGACATCAATATCTCCTATATCCTCCATCTCTTTTCCTTTTTCGACTGATATGGAAGACGATTTTGAGATAGAAAGCACCTGACTGGGGTAGACGCTTCTGTGGCCGGTCATTAAAAAGCTTACCACACAAGCAACAGCAGCATATGGCGCAACACCAGGGCCAAATAGCTCTACAGCCATTATGCTTGCGGATATAGGGGTGTTTGCAGCCCCGGCAAGAAGGCTGACCATGCCTACTGCCGAAAAGATGGTCGGGTCGAATCCAAACATCCTTCCGAACACGTTCCCTGAAGTCGCACCGACAAAAAAGATCGGCGTCACTATGCCGCCGCTTCCTCCGAAGTTAAGGGTGATGGCTGTAAAGACCATCTTGAAAAAAAACGCCAGGGTAGGGATATTGCCGCCCTCAAGCGCATTTTTTATAGTATCAAGACCAAGACCGAGATACTGTGTAGAAAACAGGAATGACAGAATAATAAGTGTTACACCGCCTGATATCCCCTTGTACGGGGTCCATATGTTTATCCTGTTGCTTACGCCTTCAACATACCTTAATATCTCTATTAAAAGGAAGGAGCAGAAGCCGAAGAATATACCGCTTAAACAAATCTTGATGAAAAAGAAGCTGCTGAAGACAGGCACAAAATTCAGCGGCTGATGGAAATAGGTTATTCCGAATGCCGATGAAACCTGATAGCCTACTATGCCGGCGACAAAGGAGGGAAGAAGCACTTCATAGAGCAGCCCGCCCACAAACAGCACCTCAACACCGAAGATGGCGCCTGCGATAGGGGTGCCGAAGACAGTAGCAAAGCCGGCGCTGATGCCGCATATGACCAGTTTTTTCCTGTCCCTGTCGTCAAACTTAAGGAGGTCTGATATTGTCGATGAAAGCCCTGCGCCTATCTGTGCGCATGGGCCTTCCTTGCCTGCAGAGCCTCCTATTGCAATGGTTATTATTGTTGCTACCAGTTTTACCGGAACTACGAGCGGGTTTATCTTTCCTGAACGCTTGTGGACAGCCTCTATTACCTTCTCTGTGCCATGTCCTTCTGCTTCAGGCGCAAGATATTTTACCATGAGGCTGCTTACGAACAGCGCAGCCGGCAGAAGAAGAAAATAATATCTGTAGCCTGTTGCGAGGCTGATGCCGAATTCAAGCGTTTTAAGAAATACCGTTGTAGACAAGCCCACAACTACTCCGACGCAGGATGCGAGAAACAACCATTTGATAATGCTGATAAAAAGGACCGAGCCTTCAAGGACTTTCTTTTTCATGCGGAATATCTGATAATTGCCGGACCTGGCATCATTTTAAAATATCCTCTCCGGTCCGTTAAAGATGACTGATCTCATCCTTTTTTTCTTCTCCTTTAAGTTTCTTTTCAAGGTATTCCTTCGCAATATCCCTTCCTCCGAGTCCGAATGCTATTGCAAAGGCAAGGACAAATCCGCCGAAAATCACTGCAAAGGCTATAACAACCGTCTCTCTCCCTATCCCGAGTTGTTCAAGCGCCATTGTAGCTGCGAGTATGAATATAGTGAATTTTATGAATTTCCCGATAAGGCCGGAAATTTTTATGCCTGCATTCACTGCAGCTATAAGGGCTGCCCTGCCCAGAAAGTTGCTTAACAGATATCCGAACAAAAGTATGAGAAGGGCGACAAATATATTCGGCAGATAAAGCAGGAAACTCTCAAGGAGCCTTTCAACAGCCGGGGTATCGAGGGCCCTCAGGGATATAATAGCGAATACGAAAACGATGATCCACCCTATAAGCCTTGAGAGAAGAACAGATCCCGGATCCTTTATGCCGCCTTTTCTTATCAATTCCATCGTACCGGTTCTTTCAAGAAAAATGTCGACCCCGACAGCCTTGAAAAGCTTTAAAAATATTCTCTTAAAAGCCATCCCGATCAAAATGCCGATAATCAGGATAAGCGCTGACGTAAGAAAGTTGGGTAAAAACTGGAGGACATTTTCGAAAAATCTCTCTGACGGCTCAATGATGACTCTTTCAATTATGTTCATAATCACTCCCCTTTCATTATTGCCAGTTTACGATAAGAAAAAATTTGTTGTCTTCAAAGATTTTGCATAGCTGCTCGATCTTTTCATCAACCTGACGGGCGTCGCTTTCACCCGTCTCTATCACAAATGAAGCCGTTCTTCCTATATACAGAGGCGTAAGCGATTTCAAAAGATGTTCCCTGTTCAGGACTTTTTTATGCGCCGCAACAGCGAAGCTGTAAATAATCTCTACCCATATATCGTCCGGGATATGAAATTTCTCTCTCCCGATCGCTTCAACCCTGCGCAAAAAATCTATAATATCTTTCGAGATGAAACCTTCCCATATATTCATCAGCTCTCTGACTCCAAGCCTGAAACGCTCTATCATCCTTTCGATATTCACGGCGACTGGTTCAAGGCCGACCGTATACTGAAACCCGAAATTCATGACCGGCTCCGAGGCTTTTACTTTCTTCCATATGTCCGAGTATTCATTCATAAGATCGAATGTAGCGCCTACAACCTGATACAGCATTGCGCTCAGATCAGCGCCCGGGTCTTTTGCGTCGTGGATCTTTGCGCCGAGAAACGCCTGACAGACCTTGAAATCATTGGCTATAGCGGTAGTGGTCATCCAGATGTCTATGCCATATCTTGCGACATCGGTCTCCCATACATCTTTTGTAAGATAGAACCTGGCGAGCTTTCCGGAAAAGCCGAAATCCCCTCCTATGGGCTGCCTTACACGTTTGCCGTATAAAGCCCTTGTCATGGGATATATTATGCTGTTTGTTATCGTACCGTCATATTTATGCCTGTGGTAAAGAGGAAGGACATAGTCGAATTCATCTTCCAGAACAGGTTTGATCAGAAGTTCGATCCATTCAGGGGTAATGCTTCGAAGGTCCGAATCAACCACAGCGCATGCCTTCACATTCAGCGCATCGGCTATTTCAAAGATGGTTCTGAAAGCGCTTCCCTTGCCCGGGATGCCGTGATATGGAGTTGCTATCTTAAATACAGGCCCCACCCTGTGATGAAGATGGATGGACTGATAATCTTCGATAGTGGTGTTCTGCACCACATCCATTGTCCCGTCGGACGAACCGCCGTCTGAATTGACGACAATCGCCTTCCTGTCGGGGAAATACTTCATGAGACCTGCCTGCACCGCCCTTACTACGTGGCCGATGGTCCTTGCATTATTGTAACTGGGGATCCCCACAAGGATATCAGCCTCGCTTATCTCATGTATCTTGTCCTGGATCTCTTTTCTGAGGATGATGCTGTTCACGCGGGGAAATTCATCCTTTCTCCGAAAATGTTATTTTCTGGAGGCCTTCACAAAACTGCCGCCCCTCGGGACTATTGCAATTCCCGAAGGATCAATATGACATCGGAACCTGTCCTTGTTCGTATCAAACCCGATCTCTTCCTTTTCACCTATCACATTTAATTTGTCCACGATCACTTTCTTCAGCCTGCACCCTTTTTTCAGCGTTACATTATCCATGATTATGCAGTCTTCCACTGTCACACCGCTCTCGATAATAACACCTGAACGGATAACGGAATTGCGCACCTTCGCATTGTGTATGACCGTCCCCTCGGCTATTATGCTGTTCCTTATGTCGCCTTTCAGTATTTTTGTTGCAGGACCTTCGTAGCTGGTCGGATGTATGGGCCATGATCTGTTTTCAAGCTCAAAATTCGGCGATCCCCCCAGCATGTCCATATGGGCGTCAAAGAAGGCGGATATTGTGCCGACATCACGCCAGTAGCCTTTTTCCTCATAAGGCATGGTGCCCGGTATTTTATTCACGCCAAAGTCATAGGCAAACAGCCTGCCGGTCTCTATAAGATCAGGGATGACGTGGGCTCCGAAATCATGCTGTTTCTTTCTCTGTGCGCTTGCAAGAGACTCCAGGAGGACATCCCGGTTGAATATATAATTGCCCATCGATGCATAAGCATACTCAGGGTTATCAGGCATCGGTGCAGGCTTTTTCGGTTTTTCCTGAAACCCCGTGATCCTCTTCTCTCCGTCGGTGATTATAACTCCGAAAGCCGAGGCCTGGCCGATGGGTGCCGGCCTTGCCGCGACAGTAACACAAGCGTCTTTCTGGAGATGAAAGTCTATCATCTGGCGTATATCCATTCTGTATATATGGTCTGCTCCGAAAACTATCACAAGCTCGGGTTTGTGCTGGCGTATAAGGTTGACATTCTGGAAAATCGCATCAGCGGTACCCTGGAACCATTCAGGCCCCATGCGCATCTGTGGGGGGACAACAGTCACAAAATGGTCCTTTATTACAGATGACAAAACCCAGTTGTTTCTGACATGTTCGATTAAAGACTGGGATTTGTACTGCACCAGAAGGTAAATAGAATAAATATGGGAATTAACAAAATTGCTGAGAACGAAGTCCGCTATTCTGTATCTTCCTCCGAACGGGACAGAGGGTTTGGACCTGAATGATGTCAGAGGGAAAAGTCTTTCTCCTTTACCGCCTGCGAGGACAAAGGCAAGGACTTTCGGATGTGACATTGATCCTCCTGTCTAATTTATTTTATCTTGCTGTGAGGCCAACAAGGCAATTTGCAGCGCGAGTATTGCTGATTTTCGATTTCAGTAATTTTCATTATTTTACATCATAATATCTTTTGATGCAAACCGCACCCTCCGGCGGGAAACCGCATCCCTGATGAAAAACTCCATACAGCTTATTCGAAATAAAAGAGAGCAGATGCCTTTAACTTTTCTCAGCCGTTAACCCTGTCCAGCAAAGCCACAGGGAAATTGCCGAATATTTCCCGAATGTTCAGGACGGCAGCTTCATTCTGGTTTCTTACAGTCAATATCTCGCCTGTGAATACATTCATGTATCCTGCGCCGGCATCATCAAAAGGGACAGCAAGAAATGAATCTTCCCATTCTTCTCCGGGAAATGATATATCTCCGGTCTGATTACAGAACTGTGTCAGGAATCTCGGGACGACCACAATAACCCTTCTGTTCAGCAATACCCTCGAAAAGGCGCAAATATTGTTTGCCATTTCCCCGTGAATTTCGAGGGGTATATATTCGCTCCCTTCAAAAAGCTGCCTGTTGTTCTTCCGGTAATTAAGGGCCTTGCAGATAACATAAAGTTTTATCCTGCCGTCGTTCCTGCTGGCAGTAAGTTCCTTTGCGAGTTTCAGGATTCCAATCTCTGATTCAAGTCTTTTTATCTCTTCAAGCATCTTCTTCCTTGTCCCGTAATCAACGGGCCTGCGGTTGTCAGGGTCGACCAGACTGAAATTCCATATCTCCGTCCCCTGGTAAAAATCAGGAACTCCGGGGGATGTTATTTTAAGAAGTGTCTGAGAAAGGGAATTGGACATGCCGTAATCAGATATCATCTTCTGAAATGGCCTGAAGTCATTCAGAAACCGGTTTCCGGAGGTATCACTTAAGACAGAATCAATGAAAATCAGCAATGCCTCTTCATAAATAGCATCGGGGTTTATCCAGCTTGTGTTGATCTTTGCCTCCCTCAAAGCCTTTATCATATACTCCTTAATCCTCTTTTTAAAATCTTCATATTCATTTTCAATATTTATTGGCCAGGCGCCTATAAGTGTCTGATACAACAGATACTCCTCGTTCCTGTCAGGCACTCTCCTGTTATCTACAATGAGTTTCTTTTTTCTGTTAAGACGGTCCCAAAGCAGAAGACGTTTTTTCCATTCTTCAGGGATCTCGGACAGCACATTTATCCTTGCCCTGACATCCTCACTGCGTTTTGAATCATGCGTGGAAGCGGTAATAAGGGCATGCGGCCAGAACTTGTTCCGCTCAATGTTCTGTCCATGGAATGTCTCCAGCGGAGTGCCGAACCTTTCCGGCATTCCTCCAACCTCATTCAGTGAAACAAGCCGGTTATAAATATAAAATGCCGTATCCTCAACTCCCTTTGCCATCAAAGGCCCTGTAATCTGCTGGAACCTCATCACAAAATCGAGCCATTCCTTTTTGTCGTTGCCGCTGAAATCATCGGGGAAATTGAGAAGAAGGACATCCTTCAGGAAATCGAATACCGAGGTGTTGATAGCGGGATTCTTTCTCTTTGCCTTTGACACTGCAAGTTCTATATACTGCCGGTCCCTGTCTGCCACCTCATATGAATTTATATATGTCCTGTATACAGGGAAAAATGCTATCACCTCTTTTATAACATCTGTCAGGCTGTTCAGCGTGAAATCCCTCGTATGCCTGTTTTTTTCGGACAGGTCATTCAGGTAATGGCCGAGCGTGTTTATCTCGCTGGACATCGATATATTCATGATCAGTTTCCTGGCATTATAAACAATGTCATGGAAATTCACACTCTCTCTGATAAACTTTGAATAGATGCGTTCAAATGCCTTTGCATTTTTGGTCTCAACAAAGATCCCGTTGAGGGAGTTCATGAAAACATATCCCGTTGTGCTGAAAATAGGCCATTCATCGGGCATCCTTTCACCTTTTGTCAGTATCTTCTCCCCGACAATATAGAAAGGTTTTCCCTGCGGGTCTGAGGACAATAACTCATCATATTCCCTTGTTATTTCCGGCTCCATAAATGATGACCTGTTTCCCGGAGGAATTCCTTCTTTCAGCTTTTCGAGGAGGGCCGACCTCGCCTGCAGATAGCAGCCCTTCTGCAAAAGGTGGAAATATTTTGAAGGATCATACAGGCCATCCGGATGATCTACCCTCAATCCGGTGACCTTGCCTTCTCTTATCAGCCTGAAAACAAGCCTGTGCGTTTCATTGAATACAGACAGCTCTTCCATTCGTATTGAACCGAGGCTGTTTATATCGAAAAACCTTCTGTAATTTATCTCGTGTATAGCAACCCTCCAGTAAGATAATCTGTATGCCTGCCTGTTGAGCAGTTTATCCAGCAGATCAAAACTTTTTGGTATGCCTTTAACACCGTTGAATATTCCTATATTCTCTTCGATGAAACCCCTGACCTGTGCATTGTTATTACAGAGGACCCGAAGCCGTTCCTTGATATCTTTCTGTTTTAGATGTCTTTCCTTGATTTTCAGCGGATTTTTCTCTGTATAAGGCGGCAGGTCATTCAGTGCGGAGATTATGCCCAGATACTCCTTAAAGTCTTCTGTATCCTTTGACAGAAGATTCTCGAGGCTGTCCATGCGGTGCTGCAATATATATATATATGTCCTTGGGCTTACCGGAAATCTGTGTTCATAATAACAGACAAAAAACCTTCCCTCTTCAAGCTTGAGTTTAAGTTCCTGATTTTCGAGCGCCTTTCCATATTGGTCGCCAAGTACAGGAAGAAGCACCTTATTCTGTAACTCTTTCTTAACAGGTTTCCAGTCTATGTCAAAGAATTTTGCGTATACAGAACTCGGGCCGTTCTCAAGAACGTCCATCCACCAGATATTTTCTCTGCTTTCTATACACATATGGTTCGGCACAATATCGAGGATCTGCCCCATCTGATGTTTTTTCAGTTCCTTGATCAATTCGTTATATTCATCCTCTGTGCCGACCTCCGGATTCAGCGCAGAAGGGTCAACAATATCATATCCGTGTATGCTGTTTTTTCTTGACCTGAAGTAGGGAGATGAATAGATATCGGTTATCCCGATTTCGTGGAGATAAGGGATTATCCTTTCGGCATCAGAAAATCTGAATTGTCCGTTGAACTGCAGTCTGTAAGTGGAAACCGGAATCCTTGGTTTTGAAAAACCCTCTGTCTCCATTTATCCCCCTCTGTTTAATCTTCCGGCAGCAGCGCTGATATATTAAAAAGGAGCATCTCGCCCGTTTTTTTAAAAATATCCAGCCATCCGGAGGCATTCCCGTCTCCGGCCTTTGCCTTTGCCAAAAATTCATTGAAGGCTGTTTTTGCAATCCTGTAATAAATATTCTGGAGTTGCCAGTAATTCAATTCAAGAGGCAACAGTCTGACCACATCGAGCATTTTCTGTATCATCAGCAGGAGATTGATATCGGATCTGTTTATCAGCAGTTTTCTCATCATCCATTCTAATCTCTGTCTTGTTGTAAACTCGATATCTATCGAATCGACAGCCACACCCCACTTCTTGATATCACTTATTATGTCCTGAATCCTCTTGAAATCTATTTCTCCGTCCGCAAATGCCTTTTTCAAATCAACGTTAAGCGAGAATTCAGCGGCTGTCAGAAAAGCCTTCGGCATCGGCACGCCGGTATCCTGCAGAAAGCCCATAATTATACGGTTGCTCTCGTACATTTTCTTATATTCGTCGGCAAATTCCTCCATTGATTTGCCTATAAGTATATTCAATATCTTTCGCTGCTCATCCTTGAAAAGGTCCTTTAACGAGTAGTTATGCATGCCGAAGTGATTATCCATGAGCCTGATAATATCGGCGAAGTCCCCGCTCTCAAATGCGGAGAGCATCTCTTTTTTCATCGACCGGTACTCGTTATCACCCCGGAAGGTGCGCACCCCTCCGTTTAAACTAAGGCTCCCGAAATGAAGGATGCAAAAACTTATGATTTCGGATTCCCCTGTGATCCTGGATGTGGCCGAAATCTTTCCCATGGCTATCTTTGTCTGCAAAATCTCTTTCACCTGGTAGTCCTCTTCTTCAACCCTGTAGCTGAAAATGTCTGTATGGCCGGCATAATCTTCAAAAAGCGAACTCACAGCATAATGTGCAGCGACTCTCTTGAGGTCTATCATTGCGGGTTTTACGAACTTTCCATATATATTTGCCCCGTCCTTGTATCCCGGTATATTGCTCTTGGCGGCGGAGAGCCTCGACAGAAATGCCTCCTCGAGCCCGTTGCCGAAAAGCTCCTCGCATAGCTGGATGGTCCTTCCGGCGTACTGCAATATCTGCACAGTCTCTAACCCTGAAAGCTCGTCGAAAAACCATCCGCAACTTGTATACATCAGCATCGAGTGCCTCTGGATCTCGAGCAGTTTCAGTACATTGATCTTATCATTCGCATTAAGGTTCCTTGCCGCATGCCTCTCTATAAATTTATCGATATTATCATCAGAACGGTTAAGGATTAACTCTATATATTCATCTCTTGCCTTCCACGGATCCCTGAAATATTCCCCGGCCCTGTGTTCGTATCTGAACCGGAGTTGTTCCCTCAGCCAATCAAGCGAATCACGCAGCGGCGCCCTCCATTGCTGGTTCCACCCTGAATATCCGCCGGTATTACAGCCGCAATCGCTTCTCCACCTCTCAACGCCGTGTACGCAGCTCCAGGATGAATTCTCGAATATCTGGACCTCGTGCGTCGGGGGATGCTCCTCAAGATATTCAGCATAGTTAGTCAATCTTGCCATCCCGTTTGATTCAATGTAATTAAGGGCATATGCCAGAGCCATATCTCCAAATCTGTGATGATGTCCGTAAGTTTCTCCATCTGTGGCAATATTCAATATCTGGGGCCAGTCCCTGAGGTTGGAAAAACCGGTCAGAAGACGGTTTGCAAAATCCTCCCCCCTGTTCAGCAATTTCTCAAACGCAACGCCCTGTGATATCGGGCCATCGTAAAAAAATATGCTTATCTTCCTGCCTGACGGCAGTCTGCAGAGATATGCACTTGCAGGATCAATTCGCTCGCCGCTGACATCCTTCCATTTGCCGGCGCCTGTTTTTCTTATCTTTGACGCCTGCCGCGGAGCAAGGATGGTAAATTTTATGCCGTGTTCAGTCATGATATCCAGCGTCTCAATATCTACGGCTGTTTCAGAAAGCCACATGCCTTCGGGCATGCGGTTAAACCTGTACTGGAAGTCCCTGATGCCCCATATTATCTGGGTGCGTTTATCACGGGCATCAGCAAGCGGCATTATAATATGGTTGTAGACCTGTGCTATAGCATTGCCGTGTCCTGACCTCCAGTCTATGCTCTGCCTGTCTGCCTCAAGGATAGCTTCATATACAACAGGAGCATAAGTCTCCATCCACGAAAGCAGGGTGGGCCCGATATTGAAACTTATCCTGGCATAGTTGCTCACTATCTCTGATATCCGTGCTTCATTATCGAGAAGCCTTGAAGCTGAATTGGGCGCATAACACTCGGCAGTAATCCTTTCATTCCAGTCATGATAGGGGTAAGCGGAATCCTGGATCTCGATAGCCTCGAGCCACGGGTTTTCCCTGGGCGGCTGGTACATATGTGCATGAATGCAAATATATCTTTCCATTATGAATTCCCCTCTTGCCGGTATAATGCGATGCTCTGTCCCCTTAGCGTCATCAATCCGCTCTTATCAATGGTGTCACCGAGCAAAGTTCCCGGACCGTTCCAGACATTCTCTGAAGAGTCCATCATTTTTATCCATCTCCCTTTAAGCATGGGAAGCGTGACATCGGTATCATTCATGTTGAAATTCAAAATACATAATACTTTGCTGCTTCCGGATCTGTCCCACCTCATGATTGCTATAACCTTTTCCCCGGTTAATTCATATACTTCCATACATTCCTTATCAAGATTCGAAAGAGCGGGCGTCTCTCTTCTTGACTTAAAGAGCGCCCTGTAAAAATCGAGCAATATTCTGTGTCCCCCCCTGTCTCTCTTGCTCCAATCTATCCTTGACTTAAGAAAAGTATCTCTGCTGTAAGGGTCGGGAGCTTCCCCCTGCCAGGCAAAGGCCCTGAACTCCTCCTTTCTTCCCTTGCGCACAGCCTCGATCAGATCGAGGTCTGAATGGCTTATAAAATAAAGGAACGGAGAGTCCTCTCCATATTCTTCTCCCATGAAAAGCAGAGGGATATAAGGGGAAAATATTACCGCGCCTGCGGCAAGCTTCAGTGATTCAAAAGACACCAGGGACGGCAGCCTCTCTCCAAGCATCCTGTTGCCGACCTGGTCATGATTCTGGGAGCATACAACAAATTGATACCCTGGTATGTCTTCTGAAGAGTTCCCGTGTCGCCTCTTCCGGTATGCAGAATATCTCCATGAATAGACAAATCCTTCCTTTATCGCCCTGGCAAGGTCTCCCACTTCACCGAAGTCCATGTAATATCCTGTTTTTTCCCCTGTAATTATTGTGCGCAGAGAGTGGTGGAAGTCGTCGTTCCACTGGGCGTCTATACCGTAGCCGCCCGCATTTCGCGGTCTTATAACCCTCGAATCATTCAAGTCACTCTCTGCTATCAAATAATATTTTCTTTTATTTTTTGAAGAGAATTCCTCACATCTTTCGGCAAGCTCCTCTAAAAAATGCTTTGCGCTCATATCGGTGATGCCGTGGATTGCATCCAGACGGAGTGCGTCTATATGATAGTTCTTAAACCAGTATATTGCGTTCTCTATAAAGAAATTTCTCACATCATCGGAATATGCGCTGTCAAAATTTATGGCGCTGCCCCATGGGGTCCTGTATTTGTCGGTAAAATAAGGACCGAAATCCCATAAGTAGTTCCCCTCGGGTCCGAGGTGGTTGTAAACCACATCAAGTATTACCGCCATTCCCTTTTTATGGCATTCATTAACAAGCCTCTTCAGTTGTTGGTGTCCTCCGTAGGAGTCCTGCACTGCATAGGGATAAACGCCGTCGTATCCCCAGTTCCTTTCTCCCGGGAATTGTGCTACCGGCATGATCTCTATGGCATTTATTCCGGTATCAAGCAGTTCGTCAATACGCGGTATAATGGAGTCGAAGGCGCCTTCCGGAGTAAAAGTCCCGACATGAAGTTCATACATTGTCATTTTTCCCAAAGGTATGCCGGACCATTTATCATCTTCCCAGCCGAATACTCCGTGGTCTATAACTTCTGACGGCCCGTGGACGCCCTCAGGCTGAAAAAAGGACGCAGGGTCGGGTCTCAGCTTGTTTCTGTCGAGCATGTAAAAATAGCGGGTCCCCGGATGGATCCCGTCAGCGACTGTTTTCCAGTATCCCCTGTCATCTTTTTCCATCGGGATATTTCTTTTCCCGGGAGAAACTATTCTCAATTCGACATTGTCCAGATGCGGCGCCCAGACAATAAATTCACATCTGCCTTCTCCGGAATAAAGTGCACCTATTCTCACCTTAATCGCCCTCCCTCCTGAAAAATATAATCCCCGGTGGAGGCAATGTCAAGGAAAGCGAGTTTTTTTCGGTAATTTTTTTGCGTTGATATAAAGATTATGGACAAGACAAAGCTTGGGAATCGAGGTTCGGCAGATAAAATTTATATAATATCTTTAAGCCTTTTAAGAAGAACCACGGTAGGAATGAAATTGTCGCCTTCTTCGTCTCTGACCGCATTATAGAAATCACATCTCCCGCAGTCCTTGTATTTTCCGGCAAATGTGCCCTGTGTATTTCCGTTGCACATTGTGCCGGCTATAACCCAGCATGCCCTGCCGGCGCTTATCCCGTCGTGGATACCGTCAAATATTATGTCGGTTGTGGCTGGACATATTCCAAGGTCGAGGGTGTACTCTCCACCGAGATCTCTTCCACATTTTTTGAATTCCCAGCAATTAAGCTTTTTCACACTGCCTCTCCGGGAATTTATATAATGCAGTTAAACAAACCTCAAACCGACCTTGTAAATATCATCGTCTATCTTCATGTTCCATCGCACGCTTCCGGTTTTAAACACCCTGAGACCATCCGTGATTATTATCTCCTGCCCTTCATTTAAAGAGTAGAATACATAAAGACACAGGCCGGAATTGCTCTGATTGACGGTAACACCCCTGAAGATTTTATGGGGAGCGCTGCTATTCAGCACATATTCTATCGTATGATGAAAATCATAACGAGGTTCGGCTCTTTTTTCGACACCGATACTAATGCCTTTCACCGCTCTGCACCTCACAGGTTATCACAACACCTGTTAATATTCTTTTATCAGAAAATGCCTCATTTGTAAACTAAATATTTTCAAGCCCGGAAAAAACTAAATATTATAGTTGCAAAAAAGTCCTTCATCCGGAAGGCATGGGCGATGAAAAAGCCTTGCCCTGCAACACCCCCCTCTTTCCCCCCTTAATAAGGGGGGATTTGAAAGGGGGGTAGAAAGGCCGTCCGGCTATTTTCTGAATTGCACTGAATGTTATCATTGCAAGGCTTTCAAAGCGTTTCTGCTTTTGGGTTATGCAACATTAAGGTTTGGATTTATAAGGTCAAAGATTGCTCCCGGAGAAGTGAGAAGCAGAATTATCTGCACATTATTTACAAATATTTCTGAAAAATCTTGCGGAAATGGAATCCATAAATCGCAAAGGTTATGGCCATCGGAAAAAGTCTCGGCCGCCTGAATATGGTCCAGAAGAAAAGTTTCCAGTAATGGAACCTCTCTTTGCCTATGATACCGAGCACTAATATTGAACTGAACAGAGCTCCCATGTAGTTAAATTTGAAACGGAATAACCTTTTCTGCTGCGGCTTATATTCCATGAGGAACGTCTTTACCCTTTTATAATAATGCCTGGGCGAATAGACTGTATTAAGGATCTGTTTGTACCCGTTAATGAGCACTTCATAGTTCATTCTCGGAATGAAATTGATCGAAAAATCCGTATTGTTGCCGGTGGTGTCCTTCAGCAGCCTCTTTTCTTTCTCGAGCCTCTGGTAAAGCCGCGTCCGCGGGAGCGCATTCAACAGTCCCACCATTGCTGTTACGATCCCGCTATTCTGTATAAACTTTATCTGAGTCTCAAAAATTGTGAGGGGGTCGCTGTCAAAACCCACAATAAATCCTCCCTGAACCTGCAATCCGGCTCTCTGTATTTTTTTAACAGATGCAAGCAGGTCACGATTTTTGTTCTGGAGCTTGCTGCATTCAGCCAGGCTCTGCTCGTTAGGGGTTTCGATTCCGACAAATACTATATCAAACCCTGCCTTCACCATTAAATGCATCAGTTCTTCATTGTCGGAGAGTTCTATCGATGCCTGTGTGATAAACGAAAACGGATGTTTTCTTTTATCCAGCCATTCAGCTATCGCAGGCAAGACCTCGTTCTTTAGCTTCCTTTTGTTGCCGATGAAATTATCATCAACAAAAAATACCCCGCCTCTCCAGCCGTGTGAATAAAGACTTTCCAGTTCTTTTATAACCTGGTCATTATCCTTTGTCCTCGGAGTGCGTCCGCACAGGAGGGTTATATCACAGAATTCGCAGTTGAAAGGACAGCCCCTGGAATACTGGATATTGATCGTAGCATAATTTTTCATTTTAATGAGTCTCCAGAGGGGAATGGGTGTATTTCTTAAGTCCGCCCATTGTTCGGAAGTGTAAATATGCTTCGGGCACCCATTCTTCAAATCCTCAAGAAACAGGGGGAGCGTGATTTCAGCTTCATTAAGCACAAGATGGTCTACATCCCCGAATTCTTCATAGTCAGTCGTAAAAAGAGGACCGCCTGCCACAATCCCGACACCGAGCGACCTGCATCTTGATATGACTTCCTTTGCGGAAATTTTCTGGACAGCCATGGCGCTTACAAATACGTAATCAGCCCTCTTCAGGTCTTCATCTTTCAGGCTTGCCACATTCATATCCACAAGTTTTTTCTCCCACTCTTCAGGCAGCATCGCTGCCACGGTCAACAATCCGAGAGGAGGGCTGCTCGCCTTTTTAAATATGAATTTCAGCGCATGCTTGAAACTCCAGAATGTATCCGGGAATGCCGGATAAACAAGAAGTATTTTCATCTGAGAATATTTATTCATGGATCTGGCATGTAAAAGCAAGGAATACGGTCACTATAAAGGAGGACATCTTTTTTTCTACCCCTGATAATAAAAAACTATTTATAGTATACACTATTTCGGGAGAATTTATTTTCAATATCTTGAATTATATAGACCGGCGAACCGATGGGAATGGCCGGCCAGTCGTGGAATGCCGCAATGTTCATACTTGAATATCTGCGCTGGAGGACAAAATAAAGTTGTCTTGAGTATGTGCGTTGCTTACTGAAATACTCATCTTCTAAACTTGATATAATAATCTTAAAAGGAGGTGTTGGATATGGCGGACGTTGTCAGGAAGGTGGCATATTTTGCGATGGATGTTCCGAACAAACCTGGTGAAGCAGCGCGGGCGCTGGGGGCGCTGGCGGATGCAGGCGTAAATCTGTTGGCATTCTCGGGATTCCCAAGCGGCAGGAGGTCCCAGCTTGATTTTATCCCGGAGGATATCGCGGTGTTTAAAAAAGCTGCCAGGGCGGCAAAGATCAAGATGCGTCCCCGGAAGTTCGGGTTCCTGATCCAGGGCGAAGACCGGAAGGGCGCTGTGGCGGACCTGCTCAAAATTCTTGCGGAGAAGAAGATCAATGTTACGGCCATTGACGCTGTGTCTGCCGGCGCAGACCGCTATGCTGCAATACTCTGGGTTAAGCCCGAGGACGTGAACAAGGCAGCAAAGGCGCTGGGTGCGGGCTGAGTTCATTTTTGACGTCAACTCGTAAACCCCGTATCACGCATTTCTGTGTTGCGGGGTGAATCACCCGGAACATTGCCAAGGGCATGCCGGTTGCGGCATGCCCTTCAAAGGCAATGTTAAAATTATCTTATTCCAATAATTTCTCACTTCTAAAAACAGACGAAATATGTTAGATTTCAACCTGTAACTATACAGAGGTATATTATGACATCGTTATATGTGTACGAGTTAGCGGAAATACCTTACAATTGATATAATACAGACGTGAATTATATGTTGTCTGGACATGCTCAAGACATGTTAAAAGAACGGAATATTCCGGAAGAATGGGTATGGAGGCAAAAATGAGATTAAAGGTTGATAAAGAAAACGATGCGCTTTATTTTCGATTGGATGAATCCTCTATCGTAGAATCAGAGGAGGTGCAGCCCGGCGTAGTTCTGGATTTCAATGCAGAGGGCAAAGTAGTGGGGATCGAAATACTCAACCTGAGCATAAGAATGAGCCCCGAACAACTAAAGGTCCTTCAATTTGAATCTGCATAAATTGATAAGAGACTTATGAAAAAACATGGCAAAATACTATGGGCAAACACTTCAGGTTTTTTGCAACAGAATATGTTATCTGCTCTATTCTTGACATTACCACTCTATTTTGTCACTTTCAAGAAAGTGTTAGGAATTGCAAAATGAAACTTATGCGGAGTGAAAATATTAAACTCAAATCAGACAACAAAAATCTTACTCTTACAACACATCATGAAAGGATAAAAATATGAGGCATTTCATCTATATGCTTGTAATGTGGTCATTTCTTTTTCTTGTATTAGACAAGTCCTCTTTTGCAGACCAATGCGCTGTCATCAATGAGAAAGTCGCCAAAATTGTTTCTGGATATCTGCGTCAAGGCATGAAAATTGTTGAATATTGCGAGCCATGTCCAGCCAAGGGAACAATTCAAGTTGAAACAATACAAACAATCAACATTTTTGAATCTAAGTTTCATCCTGGTGAGTGGCTTGTATCCATTAACAATTCAACAAGAGATATAGCTTATGTTTTTGTTGATATAGGCTCTGGCAAATTTATGAATTTGGGTCGCTTCAGTGGATGCGGCGCAGTTGAGGTTTCTACTTATTTACCATTGAAATCGTTGCCTTTACAACTTGACACACAAGCTCCTGCTCCTACAATCCATCCTATTGATAAAAAGACTCCTGCGCTAGTGCCGGCGCAAAATTCGGACATTACTCTAAAAGAAACATTAATTGAAAACCCTTTGGATTCATTAAAATATGGATATTTAGATATTCAAAAGGTTTTAGAAAAATCATCAGCTTGGGCAAAATCAGAGCAAGAATTACAAAAAATCAGACAAGCATATCAAATTCAAATAGATAAAAAAGAAAAAGAAATTGCAGATTTAGATCAAAAAATAAGAAATACTCCCAATAAAAATGATTCTTTTATTATATTCGGGTCAATTACTATTACACTACAGAGAAAAGATCTCGAGAATTTAAAATCAAAAGCTCAAAAAGAGATTGAAACAAAAAAAGAGGAACTTGCTGCGGCTACTACTCAAGAATTATTATGGAAAATTAAAAGATTGGGCAAAATTAATAATTACGGACTAATCCTTAGCAAAGACGGATTAAGACTTTTTGAGAAAAACATGCTTAAAGATGAAAATAACAATATCCTTTATAGGAATGATAATATTGCCATTGATAAATTTGAAGCTAAAATTGAAGATTTTGATGATATTACTAATGCTACAATTGCATTTATTAATACTGGCGAGACGATAAGCACTGCACAAGCAACTGGCAGCGCATCTGGACTCAACACACGAGAGGTTAAAGAAGGACCGATAAAAGTTAATATTTCAGTTGAAGTTGAACGTGAATTATTCCCAGTGATGGCCAAATTAATTTTAGACAAAAACTTTGATAAATCTGGATTTATTACATGGACAATACGCAATGAAAGCGATAAACCAGAAAAAATAACTGTAACATCTGAGATTCCAGAATGGACTCAACCCGCGATAAAAACAATAGATATAGGTCCTTATGAAACAAAAACAATAGGTCAGACACCTTTTGGAAAGGAATTATTAAGAAATCATTCTTTAATTCCCTCAACCGTAATATTGAACGCAAAATCCGGGGATAAAATTATCTTTCGAGAAACCAAAAATATTAGCATCAGAGCCGCAGATGATATGATATGGTCTTATAAGACCCCGTACGATCTTACATTTTTGATTGCGGCATGGGTAACACCAAAAGACCCCGTAGTTGAACAAATTTTAACAAGAGCAAAAGAAAAATTATATAAACGTAGTTTATCAGGTTATATGGAAGCAGATATCACTCCCCAGGTAAGGGCTATATTTAATGCAGTAAGAGATGTAGGAGTATCTTATGTGAATAGTCTTGTAAATTTTGGACAAATAGGCTTTACGCAACGTGTTCGATTACCAAGAGAATCTATTAATCAAAGGGCTGCAAACTGTATTGATGGTGCAGTGCTGCTTGCCTCTTTATTTGAAAATATTGGACTTGAGCCATTGATAATTTTTGTACCTGGTCATGCATTTGTTGGTGTCAGACTTGCTACTGGTTCTCAACAGACATTATTTATTGAAACGACAATGGTGGGTCGTAACCCTATGGACAGTATTGTCACATTAGAAAATACTTTTGATGCAGCAGTAAAAGCAGGCAATGAAACTTACGTGAAAGCATATTATGCAACACAAAATAATCCGGATGAGTTACGCATTGTTGATATTAAGCTCGCAAGGGAAAAAGAAATTTATCCTTTGTGGTGAATAAGATGAACAATGGAATTGATACATATTAAAGAGTTATCACATGAAGATGTAGATAGCTTAAGGGGAAAAAGTGAGAGATTTTATTTAAATATTGTAAATCTTAAAGGTGGGAATGCTGCATATCTTGAACCCATCTTAAAATAAGATAGGGAGGATAAATATGGAAAAACCGAAAAACAGGCTAATTACCATTGTTGTTTCTGTCATATTTGGCTCAATAATTGGAGGGATAATCGTTGGTATCATAATGTACAACAAAATCTCTGCATTAAAACAAGAGTTATTCCAAAACAGTCAAACCATTGTTCATCAAAATCAAATAATCGCAGAAAAGGTGCAAGCTCTTGCCCAACAAAATCAAATTATCACTACAAGAGAACAAGAATTGGCAATGACGTCTCAAACAATGCAAGAAATGAGCAAACCTGATTTGCCATTACAAATAAATTTTAGACAGGCTTTGCTAACTGACACCCGAGTCATTCAAATAACTATTGACTCACGCATAAATAATGTCCTATACTGTGGGTGGGAGGTAAACAATGAGACCTCATGGAAGCCCACAGGAGTTGCAAGAACGACGTTATCGCGGCATCTCTCTTTTGAAAGAAGGATATCA
>JBFMDL010000022.1:0-36314 GCA_040753635.1 Nitrospirota bacterium
TCATAAAATATTTAAAAATTATTATAGCATTAAAATTATCAGTTTGTTTGCCAAATAAGAATGTTCCACGTGGAACATTCTTATCCCTATTCATTTTTTATTTAAAATTCTGAATAGCTTAAAGCTAAGAGGCGTTAATGAATATCCTTTCTTGCTGTCGCTATATATAAGGCTTAGATCTTTAAGCTTTCGCATAGTTAGTTTTATCTTTTCCGGAGATATTTTAAGCAGCTTCCCGAGTTCCTTTGAAGATAATGCCCCGTTTTTCGATAATATCTGCAGGGATTTAAGTATCCAGGGGGAATCGCTTTTTTCTTCTAAAGTTAGCATTTTTTGTTTAATTTCAAATAGTTCCAGGGGGGTCACCTTGCCCATAAGCCTTTTTTTGTTTTCGATATCCTCGCCCATATATTCAAAGTCTATTTTAACTGCCGAATCTGTTTTGAAATCTACTGCCCGTCTGGAATTGACTTCATATTCGACCCTGAACTGGTGCATGCTCTTGTGCCCGCATCTTTTTACTTCATCAATGGTGATATCCGAAAGCTTTTTAAAACAGACATCAAGCACTCTTAATAATCCTAAACTATAAGATTTATAAATTTTATTCTTCTGTAAGGTGAGGGTGTTCCAATCCCTGAATGCCGTAGTGATTTTGCCGGCCTTTATTGCCTCATGATATTTTTGTGGAAAAGTAATCATAATGTGTACTCTGCCTGAAAATATTTTACCAAACAATTTTACAGTAAAACGGCAAAAAAAGGTAAAAAAAGGTATAAAAATGGTGAATATGCCATAATATTGAATGTTCAATAGAGGGTATGTATTAAATTGTTTAATAATTGAATATCCGACCGCTCGTGTAGTGTCTCTCAAATAGATGGTGTTATGATCGTGAATACTCACAGCAGAAAAGTGTTCTTTCCTGTCATCCCGGCTTGTCCGGGGCTTGCGGGAATGATAAGGGATATGTGCCACAGGAATCCCTGAAGAGCCTAAATAATACAGGCAAAGAGACAGGGGTGACGTTAAACGGAATGCCTGCTATATATATGCATTATGATTTTATATCTTTTTCCTGCCAGAAGTTCTAAACGCAACTATCAAAACTTTTGAATATTTATCAAAACTTTTGATAGTTTTATAGTCTCCGGTCAGAGTATCCACGCCTTTAACTATCTGTAAAATAAGGATTTATTTTTATTGAGTCAATTGGCATTTCCCTTGCTTATAAAAATAATTTAATTTTACAAGCTAAATCATCGACCTTGTCGGTGATAGTTTACCCGTTAGAAAGCCCCGCTGCTTGCAGCGAGGATGGAAATAATATCCTTTTCGATAGGGAGGTAATATCTTGAGGACAAGCATAATCTTTTTCACTTTATTCTTCTTTTCTAACATCTCTTTCGGAGCGACTGTAGACAGCGCAAGTCTCAGTCCATCAAGCGTGACACTCAAAGAGGGCGAAGCGCAGACATTGGTTTTCTCCGCAACGAACGACAAGACCTTTGATATAAAGACATTCCATGCAGAATTTGTTTATACCAAAGGATTGAAAATTGCCAATATTGAGACAACCCCTCCTGCTACAAAGGCGACCGTAAATGCTTCAAAAGGCATTATTACCTTCGAATGGAGCAACATTGCGCAGGGGGAGACCTTGACCGCTGCCTTCGATGTCTCGGGAAATGCTGCCGGGACATTCTCCATAACACCCGTGAAGATCACCTATTCCGAAAACAGAAAAACCGTCTACAACGGTTCATGCAACAGCGTAGAGATAGTAGTTCTGGACCGGACAGCAGGTACAGTTTCCGGGACTGTCTCCGATGCATCAACCGGGACTCCCATAGGAAATGTCAATGTAACAATAGTAGATATCCAGGGGACTACATTCACTACAACAACAGCCGAATCAGGAGATTATGTGGTATATGATGTTGCACAGGGGAGTTTTACAGCCGTGTTCAGGGCAAAAGGATATCTCGAACAGACAGCTACCGGCCTCTCCGGAGGACAGACACTTATCCTTAATATCCTCCTGACACCGGAGAATGCTGTCTACGAAACAATAAGGCCGACCGATGCCTTTAATCCCGGTGGATGGCCCAACCCTTCAAGCGGTTTTGACACGGACGTAAATACATACGCCTTCAAAAACAATGTCAGCACATCGCCATCCATATCCTTTGGAGGCTCCTCATCAAATGAATCGATAAACGCATGGCAGAACAAATCCCGATACTGGAACAGCGCCTATCTGTATGTCACATTCGAAGAGATCGTGCCCGGCGGTGCGGATGACCTGGTGGAGCTTCAGGTCACAGACCGGTTCGGCAATCTGAAGCATACATTGCTCCCCCCAACGGCCGGGACCGTCAAGAAAGGGTTTGCACAGAAATTACACATGTCAGACTGGGGGGATGGGTTCAATAACATAGGCGACCTTCGCCTGAGGATAAACGGATACAGAAAAAGAGGCGCAGACAATGCAGAGGCAAGGGTTTATGACCTTCGTATTAATGGAGACCCATCTCCATATGTAAAGAACTATTCAAGAGGCGCATACACATTGCTTCCAACAGAAGAAGGTGATTTAAAGACCGATTATACGCCTGCCGAGATCAGAAAAGTATCTGTAGATGATGACGACAGGGTCGCGCAAATAGCTTCATACATGCTGAATGAGTATCCGGTGCATCTCTTTAAGGAAAAGCCCTCCAGCCGCAGCATCATGATCAAGTGGAACGGCCAAATCTACTCTCAAGGAGTGAATGATGCATATGCATTCTCATTCATACCGAACAGTTCGGGCAGACTCACCCATGCAGGCGTTCATCTGTATAAAACGGGATCGCCGGATGGGACTTTGAGGATCAGGCTGAAGTCAGAACTTGGCGGAGAGGTCCTTGCCGAGAGTCTGCCCATAGCTGAAAGCCACATCGACACTTTAGGCAGTTGGATAACATTCACATTCGACTCTCCTGCCTATGTGACCGCAGGCCGGACCTACTATATGGAGATATGGAGAGATAAGCTCGATATAGACAATAATATAATAATATATAGTCATAAGGTATGTTCCGAAAGTAGTGGATTTGCTCGTTATGCAGGAACCTGGCATGATGAGGCGACAATGGGCTTGTTTGCGGTTTATATAGAGGGCGTTTCTGATGTCAGTTCTCTCTCGTGTGACGACATTGTCTCTGGAGCTACACCTGTGTATGACATATACGGCCTTGACCGGAGGACAATATACCTTGAGGCATACAACAGGGCAACTGCTGCATGGGTCAGGCTGGATGAAAACCCCTATGACGGATCAACGTCCGACATCGATCTTTCCGGGACAATCTCGTCGGCCGATTATTTCGATGCCGCAGGCTGGATCGCAGTGAGGGTTTATGCCGGCACAGCCGGAAACAGCGGACAGCAGCTATGGTACAATGTAGCCACAGATTCAATCAAATTCAGCATTCAGGGTGAGATATCCGTCGCCCCTTTGTCGCTGGATTTCGGGCAGGTGATGACAGACGGATTTTCAACACAAAACATACTTATATCGAATATCGGGCCAGGCGATCTCTTGATCGGGACAATAGCCGCCCCTGCAATGCCTTTTGAGATCGCCTCAGATGGATGCTCCGGAGTCATACTTTCCGCTTCATCGTCTTGTTCCGTAACAGTGAAGTTTGCCCCTGTTTCAGAAGGTACATTTACAGACATAATGACAATCCCTTCAGATGATGCAGATGACATAAATGTTATTGTATCTTTAAATGGAACAGCAATCCCGGCGCATGCTGCCATTACAGGCACAGTCCAGGACCTCTCAACCGGATTGCCGATATCAGGCGCTGCTGTTGTGATAGCAGATTCTGCAAAGACAACGACAACCACAACAAATCCAGACGGTTCATATAATGTCTCAGGTTTATCCGAAGGTATTTTTACGGCAACCTTCGAGAAATCAGGATATATTTCTCAAACAGTAACAGGCACATTGACAGCCGTTCAGACCCTTTCCATCGATATCCTATTAAACCCTATACCTCCTCTTACCTTAAACATAGCCTCTCCGCAGGACGGCGCTGTATTGAATTCATCACCGGTAACAGTAACAGGCAATGTGAGCAACGATGCTCAAGCAACAGTCAACGGCATCCAGGCAGTTGTAAGCAGCGGTGCATTTAATGCAACTGTCCCTCTCAATGAAGGTCAGAACACAATAACAGCCACAGCAATAGACCAATACAACCAGACCGCATCACAGAGCATAAATGTTACATTAATTCCACCTTTGACGATCAGCAATGTTTCAGTCAATAACATAACCGCTGATTCAGCGACAATAACATGGACAACCGACCAGCCTTCTGACAGTCTTGTTGAATATGGTGAAACAACAGGATACGGGAACACTGCGGCGGATGCAGGATTAGTAACAGCACATGCAATTACTCTGAATAATCTCAGCCCCGACACAACCTATCACTTCAAAGTCACATCAAGAAATGCCGGCAGTCTTTCTTCATCCTCCGGCGATAGCGCCTTCACAACCCTGAGATTCAAGGCAACGACCATTGGTGATTACGGCAGTGTCACAGTCATGGAGGTTACAGGAAACTATGATGCAAAGAATCCTGACGGCTCGATGAACTATCTTCCAAGGCAGGAAATAGCAAAGGAGTTCTATAAAAACCATCAGGACCAATACGATTTCTTTGTTATATTCTCTAACTTCGATTTTTTGATGCCTGCTCCTGATGCAAAGGCATTCTATCTTGAAGTCAGAAATGACGTTCAGGGGATAGGGAAGCCTATTTCTGATGATTCGGCATCCTATGGAAGCAACAGCGTGCTTCAAGGGATTATAGATATGGGAAATCTTTCAAATCTTGGTATAAATCCTGCTGACCCGAAATTCGAAGAGACCCTGACAAATCTCAGCCATGAGCAGATGCACAGGTGGGGCGCATCGGTTAAATTCAGAGACTTAAACAATAATATAAGCTCCGCCCTGATCGGCAAAGACGGCGCTCACTGGAGCTATCTGCTTGACACAGACGGTTCTGTTCTGTACGGCAATGACTGGAAGGACAACGGAGACGGGACATATGCGTCAATAAGCGCAAGCAAATACTATAGCTCTCTTGATTTGTATCTTATGGGATTCTATGACAGGACACAGGTTCCTCAGATGCTGCTTATAGACAATTCCACTGTTGACCCTACAAAACTACCTGAGGCCGGAGCAACTATTATGGGCACAGCCCGATATATTACAATAGATGATATTATCGCTGCCGAAGGTGAAAGGATACCGAATGCTTCGAATTCGCAAAAGACATTTAAGACTGCCTTTATATTCATCACAAGGCTGGATACGTTCACAGGAAATGAGATAAACAATATCGAAAACATGAGGAATGCATGGGCAGGGAGGTTTGCATCACTGACCAATGGCAAAGGGACAATTATGGATGTTATCCCGAATATAACAATCACAATCCAATCCCCGACAAATGGTCAAACAATCAACGGAACAGATGTGATGGTAAAAGGAGTGGTTATCAATAATACAGGCAAAGAGACAGGGGTGACAGTAAACGGAATGCCTGCAACTGTTTACGGCAATCAGTTCATTGCGAACAATGTGTCTTTAACTGAAGGTTCAAACACAATAACAGTAACCGCAACAGATACTGCAGGTAACACAGCTACAACGTCAATAAATGTTAATGCAGTAACAACAGGGAACTATATAAGGATAACATCGAACATAGAATCAGGCATAGCCCCTCTTGAGGCAGTCATAAGGGTGGATGGTTCTTTCTCAATTACATCATCCAATCTTAACATCACAGGCCCTGTTCAACCTGAGGTTATTTCTTCAAGCGCCGATGAATATCAATTGAAGTTTGTTACTGAAGGGATATACTACATTACAGCAACCGCCACAGGTCCGGATAACATCACATATCAGGATACAATTGCGATAATCGTACTTAATAAAAACCAGCTTGATGCATTGCTTAAAGGGAAATGGGAGGGAATGAAGACAGCACTGGCAAATCAGGATGTTGCTCAGGCGTTGAACTATCATTCTGAAGAATCCAAGCAACTTTACGCCGATATATATACCGCATTTTACGATCAGCTACCTCAGCATGTCCAGGAAATGCAGGACATTCAACTCATATACGGTAAAAGCAATACTGCAAAATATCGATTAAGAGAGAATGAAATGTACGGCGGCAATCCTGAGACGGTTACCTATTATCTCTATTTTGTTATAGACAAAGATGGCGTATGGAAAATCTATCGGTATTAGACAAAGGAGCAACAACATGCAAAAAATCATACTTGTAGTATTTATAAGCGTTCTGGGAATTTTAAATCTGTCAAGCTGTTACGCAGCACGCATTGACGGCCCATACGAAGGCAAAGTTATCGACGCAGATACAGGTCAGCCTATTGAGGGAGTGGTTGTGCTCGGCACATGGAGCAGAGAAACCCCAACGCCAGGAGGCGCAACACACAATTTTTACGATGCTCAAGAGACGGTAACCGATAAAAACGGCGAGTTTAAGATCAAAGGACTGGGATTGCTCGTTATTAGCAATGTTATTCCAATGGATGTCTTGATATTCAAGGCAGGTTATGAGTATTTGGGCACTCCCTGGGAATCGCTTAAAAAATCAAAATATCTCATTCAGAAAAAAAATATTAAATGGGAAGGCGACAGGGTGATTATACCCTTGAAGAAGGTGACAATGGAGGAGAGAAAAAAAGATCCACTTTATCCTCCTATACCTCCTACTGAAGCTCCATTAGAGAAAGCAAGATTAATGTTGAAAGAGATTAATAAAGATTTAGTACAACATGGATTCGAACCTATGGAAATCTGGAGAGGTAAGAAGATATGAAGAAAAGGGTATTGGTTGCTTTGATCTTATTTACTTTCTTGAGCTTTGTTTTCTATAAAGATATCTTAGCCTGGGACGATGGTGTTACGCACAAGGACCTTTCGGAATTTGCGGCAGAAGATTCTATATTGAGTGAAAATAAAGGCAATTATTTAAAAAACCTTGGCTTTGATAAAGGACTGATGCAGGAATTGAAGTGGGGCGAGAAAAAGCTCTTTGTGAAAAAATGGCTTGCTGGAGGTGCCAAACTCGAAGATGCAAGCGACCCTCTTTTCCCTGCATACGGAACAACCCGTTCTTACAACCATTTTCATAACCCCTTAAAACCCTGGGAACAGGCCGGATTAAACGACACCTGGACAGGGAAATCCTCTCTCCTATGGGCTCAGGACGGAAGTTATCAGCAAAATTTCCCGGAGGGAGATTGGTCATGGCAGAAGACGAGGTTGACTTACTACTATGCTCTTACTTCTCAAACAGAAGCAAATAGGCAGGCATTTTTTGCAGAGACGTTTCAAGGATTAGGGCATCAGATGCACCTTTTGCAGGACACAGCAGTGCCTGACCATGTTCGGAATGATGCGCATCCAGAGGATGCTATATTTGGGAAGTTAAATATTAATATTTATTTTGAATCATGGGCGAAAAGTGAAAGACAGCGAATTATAGACTTAGCATCTGATCCAAATCTTCTCCTCATCCCAAACGTATCATTCAATATCTCTTACAACGGTCTTTCGCCTGTGAGTCAGCTCTTTGACGCCGACCAATACAATGGCGCAAATCCATCTTCAAGCGCTGGCTTAGGATTATCGGAATACACAAATACAAACTTTTTCAGTAATGATACCATCTTTGCAGCAGAGAGATATTCCTCTGACTACAGGCATTATTTCCCTTTTCCAAGAAAGACAAGCACTGATGTTCAGGATTATATATCGGAGATAAAACCGCTATTAATACAACTTGCAGAAGATGGCATTGAAGATAAAGGCATATGGATAAAAAAAGATAAAGACGGTGAAAATATAGACCATTTTGTTCGAACAAGTTGGTGGACAGGCAAAATTTATAAAACTTCTGGTGAAAGTGCTCTCTTTTATAGTTCATTTTATCGTGATGAGAAATGTCATGAAGACTACGCCCGGAAACTTATCCCCCGTGCCGTTGGCTACTCCGCAGGTCTTCTGGATTATTTCTTTCGGGGCAACATCGAGATAACCCTTCCGGGTAATGGGGTATATTCCCTGATTGATTCAAGTAAAACCGGCTTCACAGACCTAAAACTCCTTGCGAAAAACACCACCTCAAATGGCGATGAAATGACAGATGGGAGCATAGAGCTTGTTGTGAGATACAAACTTGCACACGAAGACCCTTTTCAGCCATATCCTGTTGAAACAGACACAGAATTCACCTATGTCGTAATCCCTGAGACAAACAACATACGTTCAATACCAAAAGACAATCAGGTAGAACTCACCTTTGACCTCAGCCAGAATCCCATCTCCCTTTGGGCAACAGACGTCTATCTTCAGCTTGTTTACAGAGGCAGGCTCGGGAACGAAGAAGGGGCGGTTGCAGCAGGATACAAGGACATAAGCGAGCCGACCCCGATAGACATCTTCAACAACATGGACAAGACATGTCTTAAAGGGACATGGTATGATGCCGGAAGTCCAGGGGCCATAACAGCAGTAGACACAGACAGTGCCATCGGCAACAATAACGGCATAGCGGACGAATGGGATGTGTATCCCCATAATATGCAGAATATCTACATCAAGATATCATCCATATCGAATCCTCAGAATGCATCGCCAACTGATTTTGATCATAAAGTTGATGCGCTTGGGACAGACAGCCTGAAAAGGTCGATGTATATCCTCAGCGATTATCAGGACAACCCGGCTGACTATAAGTTCAGCTATAGTTTTTACAGTCAATGGTACGGTACGGATACAAGAGACCAATATACACATCTTGACATATTAAACACCTTCGGAGGGAACGCCATAAAGAACCAGACAGAGCATTATGTTCAAGACCAGCAGGAATGCGACAGCATAGGAGCAGAAGCTCCCTGTGACATAAGATATTATCCTCTTTTATACCCCTTAAGGGGCATAACCATGTGGGGGCCTGCAGCGGTTATCTTTGACAATCCCGAATATCCTGCTGATGCAAGTTGCAACTGGAGTGATTTATAGAAGAAGGGGTGGATAAAAAATAGTTCTTCTGACTTCTGTGTGGATGTCATTCCCGCTTGTCGGGAATCTTTCTGATATAATGCCTGTATGAGTGATAAGAATTTTGCTGTGTACATCATGGCGAATGCCGGGCCTACTATTTATGCGAGGATGTTCCTCAGGCAAAGGAGGTGACAGGGCGTTTTGCTTCATTGGATGAGAGTCCTTTAAATTTTTTTTCCCATTTTTCAAAGGTGCTGCGACATATAGAATATTTGCGGCAGATTTCCGCTACGGATTTCCCCGGCAGATTAGCTTCACCAGGATCTGGATAATCTTTTCTACCGGATATTTTGTCGGTTTCATTGCCTGCTCTCCTTTCCTGGATTATACATTTCGTATCTTTGCTATTCCAGGAATCGGGGGGCAGGTCACGCTGAACTGAAAATTTTCAAAATCCATACTCGGATATGTCCAGAAAGATCATCGATGTTGTGGGGCCTTCCGCTCCGTGCAGGTTGAGATCACATGTTACGCATGAGATATTGAATGCCATTACTTTGGCGAATATCCGGGCAGTCCGAAAGCAGAATTGAGTTAATGTAGAGCATTGCAATTTAGAAGAACAGGATTTAATATAAACAATGGGACCAAGATTATATCTTAAAGTAGGCGACAGGGTTGAGCACCTGAGTTTTTCTGTCTGGGGCAAGGGTAAGGTCATTGAAGAGAAACACTCGACTCTAACAGGTGGTTTCTGTCTGGTTCGAATACTTTTTGATGATGGCATAGAAAGATCATTTATAAATGATCTTGATCATCAATGTTGTTGTTACTATTCAGGACTTAGACTTATCTGATTTTATTTAAGAATCAAATTAAGTTTATCCCATAACTTATTAAACTTAATAAATAATATTGACTTTTTTATTTATTGATGCTTTAATTTCAATATGGTTCCTCCTTTAACACTAAATAAAGAGGAGAAGCCTTCTATCTTGGTTGTGGACGATATGCAGTCCAACCTTGAATTAATGGAGGCTATTTTTCAACAGGCTGGTTATATAGTCTACAAGGCATTAGGAGCCTCCGCAGCATTAGATATTTATCATAAATACCAGGTTGATATTGCTATCCTCGATGTTATGATGCCCGGGGTAAACGGGTTTGAGTTATGTAAAAAACTCAAGTGTATAACAAGCAAGCAATTCTTCCCGATCATATTACTCACTGCATTGAGTGATACAAAAAGCAGAATAACAGGCCTTGAATCCGGGGCGGATGATTTTATAAGCAAACCATTCGATACCCTGGAATTAATCACCAAGATAAAATCTCTCCTGAAACTGAAAGAGCTATATGAGGAACTCGACCATTCTGAAAATATAATACTGACTCTTGTCGTCGCAATGGAGGCGAGAGACCCTTATACCAAAGGGCATTCCACCAGAGTGGGCACACTCTCAACAGAGTTTGCCTCATTCCTCGGATTTGCCGGCAAGGATCAGAAACTCATGAAAAAGGCGGGAATACTCCATGATATCGGGAAGATCGGCCTTAGTGAATCAATACTGAGAAAACCCGGCAGGCTGACTGAGGATGAAGCAAATGCGATTAAAAAGCATACCCTGATCGGGGAAGATATATGCAGACCTTTATTGTCATTGCAAGGGATACTCCCTGCTATCAGATCTCACCATGAGAGATGGGATGGGACAGGGTTCCCTGACAACCTTGCAGGAGCGGAAATACCGCTCATAGCCAGGACACTTTCAATTCTCGATTCTTTCGATGCAATGGTATCCATCAGGCCATATCGTGACAAAAGGACTATCGAAAATGCATTGAAGACCATGGAAGATGAAAGACACTCCGGACAATGGGATCCTGAACTAACAGGTATGTTTCTTAAGATGATGCATCTTATTTCGCAAAAAGGATTTCAGCATGTTTAAGATAGCTGTTGCAGGCGGAGGCATCGGGGGAAGCGCCCTTATTTCATTGCTCAGGGGCGATCCCAACACCAATCTTGTAGGTGTTTATGAAAAAAAGCAGGAAGCGCCGGGAGTTGTGCTTGCAAAAAAATGGAATATACCCGTCTTCTCTGAAATAAAGTCGCTTGTATCGGCAAGTCCTGAAATGGTAATCAATGTAACCGGAGATATAAATCTCAGTAACGAGATCAGGGCAGCATTTAAAAACAGGATTGAGGTTATAGAGGGACTTGGTGCAAGATTTCTATGGGAGATAATCGAAAAGCAGAAAAGGGCAAAGATAGAGGTAATAAAGACAGAGGCTGACCAGAAGGTTTTGTATAATCTTGCTTCGAAGCTGTGTTCGACAGAGTCAGTAAAAGAGTTTTATGAAATGATGCTCGCAAAGGCGCTCGATATCGCCGATGCGCCGGCTGGCAGCATAGCGATCTACGAAAACGGCCAGATGAAATTGATGGCTTCAAAAGGACTCAGCAAAAGATTTCTGGAAAACAGGACATGGAATGTATTACCCGGGGGGCTTACAGAAAAAATATTCAGCAAAAAAGAGTTCACCGAAATCCAGGATACATTGAAGGTCGACTACATAAACAACCCTGCGCTTGTAGGCGAAAAGATACGGGCCATCCTTGCCTGTCCTATATTACTCAGGGGAGAAGTTGTCGGGATTCTGTATATTGATGATTTCAAGCCGAGGCAATTCTCTGAAAGGCAGAAAACATCTTTGAATCTGGCAACCGGCATAATTGCAAATGCGATCGACAGATTTGCGTTATTAAGAGGACTTGATGAATACAGATTGAAATTCTCAAGTCTTATAGAATCATGCAATGACATTGTTCTTATAACAGACTCCAATGGACTTGTCATATCAAGCAATGAATCTGCCGGTCTTGTTCTCGGATATTCGACAGATGAACTGCTGGGCAAGACAATTACGTCTATAATAAAAAATGGTGATACTGCAGGCTCGATTAAGAAAGCGCTTGACAAAAAGTCCTATGTGAGAGGACATGAGATCACGGTCACTGATTCCGAAGGCAGGGAATTCGATGTAAAACTCAATGCTGCTGTTCTTAAAGACAAAAATCATACTCATTTCGGTACAATTTACATCCTTCACAACCTGAAGGATGAGATTGATCTCAAGAGTGCCCTTGAGAACAAGACCAGGGAACTTGAAGAACTGAACAAAAACCTCGAAAAAAAGGTTCTTGACAGGACAGAGGAACTTGAAAGGACAAACAAGGAACTTGAGAGGATGAACCAATTGAAGGGGAGGTTTATATCAAATATAAGCCACGAGCTGAGAACACCCCTTAACTCAATACTCGGGTTCTCGAATGTGCTTATTGAAAAAACGTTCGGCGAGCTGAACGAAAATCAGGAAAGATATATCAGGAATATTTATTCTGCGGGCAGGCATCTCCTCGAGCTGATTAATAATGTGCTCGATATAGCGAAGATCGAAGCCGGCAAATATGAGATGGTTTACGAAACGTTTCGCGTCTATGATCTAATAGATGAAGTGCTTAATATAATGACCCCTTTTGCAGAAAATAAATTCATAGAAATCGAAGTGAATATCGGAGAAGATGTTAATTTAATAACGGCCGACAGGGTAAAGATAAAGCAGATTCTGTATAATCTCATTTCAAATGCTATTAAGTTTACTCCTGAGGGAGGAAAGGTAGGCATTAGGGTTGAGCAGGAGGGAGATTCAGAGACCTACTCAATATGGGATCAATCGAAGATAGCTTTCCTTAAATTTTCTGTATGGGATACAGGCGTCGGGATAGGTCCCGGTGATAAAGACAGAATCTTTGACGAATTTGAGCAGGTGGATACGACCCTTTCAAGGGAATATGGCGGCGCCGGGCTTGGCCTTGCATTAAGCAAAAAACTTGTTGAACTGCATGGCGGCAATATTACCGTAGAAAGCAGGCTTGGGGAAGGGAGCACTTTCGCATTCACAATACCGGTTACATCTCCTGTTGAGGCGGTGAAAACTGAAGAACCTGAAGCAATAGGGCTTAATTTCCCGTGGATGAAAGAAGAGGCCCCTTTAATTCTTGTTGTGGAAGACGATACATCTACGGCCGAACTCCTTACTCTTCATCTGACCCAGGCTGGGTATAAGGTTGCTCATGCCTTCAACGGGGAAGAGGCGATAGAAAAGGCAAAAAATATGAAGCCATTTGCAATTACGCTTGATGTTATGCTGCCCAAAAAAGACGGGTGGGAAGTGCTCCAGACACTGAAAAGCGATTCTCAGACCTCGGAAATCCCCGTAATAATACATTCTATTGTGGACAATAAGGACCTCGCCTTTGCACTCGGTGCAACTGATTATCTCCTGAAACCCCTTGATAAAGATGCGCTGCTGTTGAAACTGGAGGAGATAAATATCGCGAAAGGAAAACTTACCCTGCCGACCTCGATACTTGTCATAGAGTCTGAAGAAAATGTTACAAGCTATTTCAAGGAAATTTTTGAGCCCCAGGGGTTTCTTATATATACTGCGCCTGAGGCAAAAAGAGGGATAGAGCTTGCAACAGCCTTGCGACCCAGCCTGATCCTTATGGATTTTGTCCTTCCTGATATGCTCGGTTTTGACGCGATAAAGGAGCTGAAAGAAAATCCCTCAACAAAGGACATTCCTATTTTTATATTGACCGAGAGGGACATTTCAGTCGAGGACAGGATAACGCTTGTGGGGAAAATTGAACGCATAGTAAGAAAGCATGCATTTGATACAAAAGAGCTGGTTGGGCATATAAAGGAGCTGGAAGTCCTCTATCCTAAACGGGCCGGCTTGATTGATGAACTCACAGGGCTCTTCAGCCACAGATATTTCCAGATAAGACTTGCACAGGAAGTGGAAAGGGCCACCAGATACAAGTTGCCGCTTAATTTAGTGCTGCTTGATATAGACTACTTTGGGCAATATGTTAAAGAGCGTGGAGAATATTACGGGAATATCGTCCTGAAAAAGGTTTCCGAACTGCTCAGAAAAAACATACGCGGCTCTGATGTCGTAGTCCGTTACGGCGGGGATGCCTTTGCAATAATTCTTCCAAATACTGTTATTGCCGCGGGCCTTTCCCTCAGCAACAGGTTTAATGCCATTATAAAAAACTATCCTTTCCTATACGAGGAATCTCAGCCCAAGGGCAAGGTAACAGCAAGCGTCGGTCTTGTTTTTCTTGACGGCCAGACCACAGAAGAGTTTATATTATGTGCAGAGAAAGCCCTGTCAAGCGCAATTAAGAAAGGCGGCGACAGGGTCGAGGTTTACTCAAGAGAGCAAGATGAAACGGAAAAGGTTGGACAATAATGAGTTTTATGATATCTTTGAAAGCCATCTGGGGATCTTATACCTCATCTTCATCTCTGATACTTTAGTAGGCATATCTTTCAAAAAACCACGGGGGATACTGCTTAAACAGACAAAAATCACTTCGTGTGTAAAAAAAGAACTGGCTGAATACTTCAGGGGACTAAGGACGGAATTCACGTGCAAGACCGCTTTTATTGAGGGCACGGATTTTGAAAAAAGGGTATGGAATACCATCAGGCAAGTTCCATACGCCGAGACAAGAACATATAAGTGGCTGGCAAACGAGATCGGCAAACCACAGGCATCCAGGGCTGTAGGACAGGCTCTCAGCAAAAACCCTGTTCCTGTCATATTCCCATGCCACAGGATAATTGAATCCGACGGTTCTTTGGGTGGTTACTCATCAGGGACGAATATCAAAAGAAGACTCCTTGAGTTCGAATATTATACCAGGCTGTCGAAAAGCTGAACCGGGAATCAAAAAAAAAAAATATGTCTTGATGCACAGGATATAATATTTTCATTAATCCACTGTCCTCGACCCCGGAATACTCTGTCCCTTTGTTATGGATATGCATACTTTATGAATATCAACAAAATAAAATCATTTTAATAACCTGTGGTTAAAAGGATTCATATTATAAGTTTCCAAAGATCTTAAAAAATATTTAAGATATCGAAGGATGCCCGAATGCCGAAGCAACATAATTACGACACCTTAAAAAAAGGATTCCAATGCCCGAAAACAGGTCGTAGAAACGTGCGCCCGATAAGCATCTCATCAGATAAAGGCGGGCAGTCTCAATATGCCCCGTCGATTAATTATGTTGATGAGGTATTCGGGCATCATAAGCAACCATTGGAAACAGAGTTCGCTATGAATAATACGAATTAAATTTTGTATGAATATAAAAGAGAAAAGATTTTCGTTGATATTTGCTATCGTTATTGCCGTCGGAGGGTTTCTGCTGTATTTCAATACCCTCAACGGACCTTTTCTGTTTGATGACTACACCAATATCGTCAATAACATGCAGATCCGTGAAATCAGGAATTTCCTGCCGCCTCCAGGGACGCGGGGCATCGGATATCTGACTTTCGCACTAAACTATAAGTTCTCGATGCTCGATGTCAGCGCATATCACGCTGTAAACATACTGATTCATATATGTAATGCGATTTTAATTTATGCATTATATCTCCAGCTCCTGAGAAAATTCTCTCCTGACAGCTATATGCACAACAGACTGCTTATCGCTTCATCTGCTGCACTTGTTTTTCTTGTCCATCCATTACAGACCGGCGCTGTATCTTACATCGTCCAGAGGTTTACCTCACTTGCAACATTTTTTTTCCTCTTTTCTGTAGTCATGTATATCAAGGCGTCAGAGGCTTATTCTGAACGTAACAGTTTTTTTTCAAAAGCGCATCTGCCCTATTATCTTCTCTCCATAATATCAGCTGTCCTTGGAATGAAGACAAAGGAGATAACACTGACGATCCCGGTAATCATATTTATGAGTGAGATTTTTCTGCTATACGGGACTGACAGGGGCGCGCGTATCGCTAAAAAACCTTTCACATATTTTATCCCGTTTGGGCTCACATTTTTCATAATTCCGGCAGGCTTTATAAATACTGATGTGCCGATAGGGGAGATGATAGGGGAAATAAGTGACAAATCATTTGAAGCTCAAGACATAGGCAGGGCAGATTATCTGTTTACCCAGTTCAGGGTGATAGCGACTTATCTGAGGCTTGTTCTTATGCCCTATGGACAGAATCTTGACTACGATTACAGGATATCAACAGACTTTCTTGAGCTTTCTGTGCTTTTGTCCCTGTTGCTGCATCTTCTTATTATTGCTGCATCTTTTCTGATATTTTTTAAAACAAGGAAAAGTGCCGGCCTTGTGATCTCCTTCGGAATTTTCTGGTTTTATATAACCCTTTTGGTAGAATCGAGCATAATACCGATAAAGGATGTGATTTTTGAACACAGGCTTTATCTGCCTTCCTCGGGATTGATAGCCTCTTTTGTAACAGTAATCTATTTCTCAGTAAATAAGATTTTTAAAGAAAAAGGCATCAAGCCTGCGATTGCAATTATTGCTTCAGCATCGCTGATATTTTCAATCCTGACAATAAAGAGGAACCTTCTCTGGCGGGACGGGGTTGCTATCTGGGAAGATACCATAAAGAAATCACCGAACAAGGCAAGACCCCATGCTAATCTTGCAAATCTGTATCATGAAATGGGCCTATATAATAAAGCAGAGGATGAATATTTAAAAGCCATAGGAATAAGCCCCTCTTTTGCAGGCCTTTACAACAACCTCGGTAATGTATATAAGGCACAGGGCAGATATGATGAAGCGATCAAAGAGTACCGGACATCTATAAGGATAGACCCGCGTTTCGCCGAAGGGTATTATAATCTCGGAGCAACTCTTTATGAAATCGGTGATATGGAGGAAGCACATATATATCTGGAAAAAACCCTGGAAATTTCTCCTGAATTTTTTGATGCATATGTGACAATAGGGAATATCTTTGATGATATCGGAATGAAAGAAAAAGCCCTTCGGGCATATGCCAAGGCCCTTGAGGTCAACCCATATTCACATATGGCTTACTACAACAGGGGGGTTCTTTATGAAGGGATGGGAGATATAGAAAATGCGAGAAAGGATTTCAGGAGGGCGATCGAGATAGCGCCTGGATGGGAACTGCCCAGGAAACATCTGGAGTCACTTGGGAATTAGTTGTCGGTACAGACTGTTATAAGGTCTCCAAATATGGAATAATAAAATCATATTAATGCCGAGGGAATAACATATGAGTCTTTTTTTAATATCCTTTTTTCTTGTCTACTCCTGCATGCATGCTTATGCATTCCTGAAGGCAAGATCGGCCTTCGGCATCCGTGCATGGACAAGCATATTTATTATGGTTTTCATGCTGCTGATGGTGCTGGCACCGATTATTGTGCGTTTATCTGAGCGGGCGGGATATCAAACATCTGCACGCATCGCAGCCTATGTAGGGTATTCATGGCTCGGCATAATCTTTTTATTCTTTTCTGTTTCTTTAGCAGCAGACCTTTACCGGTTACTCGTCAAGATTTGTGGATTTGCACTCCACAGAGATTTTTCTCATTTAATCATATCCGCCAGGAATTCATTTATACTGGCAATCGTTATTTCGATATCCATTGCAGTTTACGGATATTTTGAAGCAAGTAATATCCGAACAGAAAGGCTATCGATTAAAACATCAAAAATCCCGAAAGAATTAGACAGGTTCAGGATAGTTCAGATTTCTGATGTACATCTTGGACTTATAGTAAGGGAGGAAAGATTAAACAAGATTCTAACGGAAGTTAAAAAGGCAGAGCCGGATATGCTGGTCTCCACAGGAGATCTTGTTGATGGTGATATATGTAATATGAAAGCACCTGAAGGCCTTCTTGCAGAGATAAAACCTGCATACGGGAAATTTGCAGTGACAGGCAACCACGAATTCTACGCCGGATTTGAAGAGGCGCGTTGTTTCACGGAAAATGCCGGCTTTAAGCTCCTGAGGGGGGAGACAGTTATCATGGATGGCATTATGAATATAGCAGGTGTCGATGACCCAGCCGGGAAATATTTCGGCCTTTCCGGAGACATGGCAGAAAAAGAACTGCTTTCATCACTTCCGCGAGAGAGATTTACGATATTGCTGAAGCATCGCCCTGTGTTCGATAGAAATGCCCTTGGACTTTTTGACCTGCAGCTTTCGGGTCATGTTCATAAAGGACAGATATTTCCTTTCAGTCTGGTGACAAAACTGTACTATCCCAGGCATGCAGGGCTTTTGAAATTGCCGAATCACTCTTCCCTTTATGTAAGCAGGGGTTCAGGGACATGGGGACCGCCAATACGTTTTCTGTCGCCACCAGAGGTGACGATTATTGATCTTGTCCATGAGGAGGCTAAATATCCGAAAGAATAACTAAAGAATAATAAACGCCGCTTCCTTATACACAGACACATAATTACACACTTTTTAATTTTACCCCCCCTGCTGGAGTTATATTTGAGAATCCCGAATATCCTGCTGATGCAAGTTGCAACTGGAGTGATTTATAGAAGAAGGCGCTGGGATCAATAATACAGGCAAGGAGACAGGGGTGACGGTAAATCCGGGATTGATTTAAACCTTTGAGAATTATATCCTGTTTTATATTTGCAGAATTCATTTTACACTACCTTAAGTTCATGAATCTGAAAGAATTGATAAGCGAAATCCGGGATTTCTGCATGCTCTCTGTTCGAGCGACAAATCCGGGAGATATGATATCCGGCATAACCCGGATTGAATTCAAGGATATTATCATGGAGACCGGTGCAGCATCTCTCAGAATAATGACCGATGTTATAAAAAATGGACGTGCTCGCAACGAAGATGGAAAGCGGTGAAGGAACAATTGCCAAATTTTTCACAGACCTATATATATTATAATATATTTTGAATTATGGCCCTGACAATAACAGAATACTTTCTCAAGGCGTCAAGGGATTATCCTGACAACATAGTCTTCCATTACTTCCGGGATGGATGGGAAACCGTCAAATACAGGGATTTTTCAGAAAATATTATTTCGGCAGCCTCATATATGACAGATATCGGGCTAAAAAAGGGCGACAGGTGCGCGATTATATCCGAAAACAGGCATGAATGGTGCTCTGCATATCTGTCCATAGTCATGGCAGGGGGGATAGCCGTCCCGATAGACTCGCAGCTTGGTCAGGATGAAATATCAAACCTGATCAGCGACTCTGAGACAATAATAGTCTTTCATAGTAATAAAACTTCAGAAAAAGTTGAAGCGGCTTTGTTAAAAACTCCGAAAACCGGGGGAAATTCAATAATCCTGATAAATTTTGACTCGCCTGAATATGAAATGATAATTAGAAAAAAGGCCCTGTTTTATGAACATAAAACAGACCCGGAAGATATTGCATCAATAATATATACATCCGGCACAACAGGCAAGCCAAAGGGGGTAATGCTTACTCACAAAAATTTCTGTTCAGATGCAGAGGCTGTAATAGATGCGCGCATAGTCTCTCATTATGACAATGTCCTCTCAATTCTTCCTTTGCATCATACTTATGCATTTATGTGCACTTTTCTGGTACCCGTTTTTCTGGGCGCCTCTATCACATATCCTGAAAGTCTGAAAGGGCCTGATTTGATGTCAGCCATAAAGGACAGAGGGGTGAGCATCCTTATTGGCGTACCTCAGGTGCTGGATATCATAAGAAACGGTATGATGAAAAAAATATCTGATCTGCCGGCCCCTTTATCCAAAATACTTTTGAAAATCAACAGGTTATCAGGTTTCCTGCGGGAGAAATTTGACATCAATATCGGCCGCATAATATTCAGGTCAGCACATAAAGCCCTCGGAGGAAGGTTCAGATTTTTTGCAAGCGGCGGTGCAAGGCTTGATCCTTCAATAATGAAGGACCTCGAAGCTCTGGGCTTCCAGGTCCTCGAAGGTTATGGACTTACAGAGACATCACCTATTGTAACGTTCAACCCAATAACAAAACGAAAACCCGGCTCGGCGGGGAAACCTCTCCCATCGGTCCAGATAAGGATTCTTAATCCTTCCGAAACAGGCGAGGGAGAGATAGCGATAAAAGGTCCCATGGTAATGAAAGGTTATTATAAAAATCCTTCTGCTACGGCTGATGTTATCAGGGAAGACTGGTTCATGACAGGAGATCTGGGCAGTATCGATACAGATGGTTATCTCTATATCACCGGCCGTTCAAAAGAGGTGATTGTGCTGAGTTCAGGGAAGAACATTTACCCGGAAGAAGTTGAAAAAAAGTATTTGGAAATACCGCTTATAAAGGAGATATGTATCCTGGGCATGGAGGAGAGGGGTGTAACGGAATCCATTCACGCAGTAATCGTCCCTGACTTTGAATATGCGAAAAAGCAAGGGGTGTCAAATATACAGGAGGCTATGAAGTGGGAGATAAACGAGATCTCCGGTAAGATGCCCACATATATGAGAATAAAGGGCTACTCTTTGCGCACCGAACCCTTGCCGAGAACCCGTCTGGGTAAATTAAGGCGTTTCATGGTCAAAGACATGATAACCCGGAAGATAGAGACTCAAGAAAAACAGATTAAACCTGAAATTGCTCCATCGGCTGACAGAACCGCCCGGAAAGTGGTCGAGGTGCTGAGTCAATTCTTAAAGGAAGACAGAAAGATAAACATGGATGACAATCTTGAGCTTGATATCGGACTTGATTCGCTACTGAAGATAGAGCTAACAGTATCTCTCGAAAAGACATTTTCCATTAAGCTAACAGAGGATTTCCTGTCGGACATACAGACGGTCGGGGATCTCGTGGAGAAAGTCAAAAAACAGTCAGTGACCGGCATTTCAACAGAAACAACAGAAAAAACTGCATGGGGTGGGATACTTCAGAAGGAACCATCTGAAACCGACCTCCAAATGGTTTCTCTCGAGCGGCCTGAAAGCAGTATGGTGCCTGCATTTTTGGCCTATTCCATCTTAAAGGGGGTATTTAAAGTTTTGTTCAGGTTAAAAGCCGAGGGTACCTCTAATATCCCCTCTGATAGAAATTTCATTATAGCGCCGAATCATACAAGCTATCTTGACGGCTTTGCTGTCATCCTTTCGCTCCCATTTTCGGACTTTAAGAAAATATACTCCCTTGGACTGAGCGACTATTTCACGGGTTTTTTGAAAAGCTGGGTTGCAAAGACCGCTCATGTAATCCCAATAGATTCAGCTTCATACCTTAACAAGGCTTTGCAGATGTCGGCATATGTCTTGAAAAACGGCCGCTCCCTATCCGTCTTTCCCGAAGGAGGCCGTTCATTCGACGGAGACCTGATGGAATTCAAGAAAGGGGTCGGCATTCTGGCGGTGGAAATGGGCATCCCTGTAGTGCCGGCATATATAGACGGCGCATTTGAATCGCTGCCTCGCGGCTCCTCCTGGCCAAAATTCAGGAAAATAACAGTCATATTCGGGAAGCCGCTTCTGGCTTCAAGTATCGACTTTTCTAAAAAGACCGGGGATTTTGACGACTATCAGCATTTTGCAAATCTGCTTAGAGAGAGAGTAAAAGAGCTGAAACCTGAGAATGACTGATGTAATGATCTGATTTTTCTTTTGAGGGATAAATGCAGTTAACGGATCTATTCTGCAGGAGGCGAGATATTTCCCCACTTTATCTTAAGGTTTGTGAATGCAGGTTGAAAATTTCAAATATAATCAGGTTGCATCTTCAGGGCTTCTCATCTGGAGATCAGGTCTGTTCATCATCTGGTTATATAACATTGTGGCTGAGACACCCGAATGCCCGAAGACCCCCCCCTTGAACTGTCTGGATATCGTACCCGTCTTCAAGGAGATGAGCTGCAAACGAATGTCTGAGCATTTGACAGTTGACCTGTTTGGAAAGGCCGGCTTTTTTCGCTGCGAGCTTCAATGCGTTCTGAACGGCAGTTTCGTGTATGTGATGACGGCGCACCTTTTTACTGAGAGGATCCACAGACAGCCGACTCGAAGGGAATACATACTGCCATTCCCATGCACGGGCTGCATCCGGATATTTTCTGTCAACAGCCGGCCAGATATATGCCTCGCCAAACCCTTGCAAAAGGTCCTTATGATGCTGTTCGCGGCACTTTTCAATATGTTCCTGAAGCTGCCCCAGATATCTTTCGGGGATAACGGTCACCCTGTCCTGCCGGCCTTTGCCGTCCCTTACAGTGATCTGTTTTCTTTGAAAATCAAAGTCTTTTACCCTGAGGCGGAGGCATTCCATAAGCCTCAACCCGCTGCCGTAAAGGAGTCCTGTGATCAGTGCATTAACGCCGGTCATTTCATTTAAAACCTTATTGACCTCATCGCGGGTGAGGATTGTCGGAAGTCTCTGCGGCTGTTTTGCTCTGGTGAAGTCTCCGATAGAGTCAAGAGGCTCATTAAGTACATGTTCATAAAAGAATACAAGGGCATTAAGGGCCTGGTTCTGCGTAATGGCCGAAATTTTCCGCTCCCTAACAAGGTACTCAAGATAATCCTTGACAGAATCCGGGGTCAGATCCAATGGTGATTTATCAGTGTAAAAATTTATGAACCTGCGCACCCAGTGGGTATAGGATTTTTCTGTGCGAAGTGAATATCGGGCAGCATGCATTTCGGATCGAAGTCTGGTGAAAATATCCTGATGGATCAAATAGTTAGATTTAGAAGGAGCCTGCTCGCAATAAGTTTCCTGGAGAGTTCTTAAGTTCGATTGAGGTTGTTGGTTTGGAGGGGAGGTTTCTAGGCCTTTTACAGGCTCACTGGAAGGGGCTATCATCTGCGATGATTGTTGTGACCATTTAATATGGAGAAAGTCCTCATATAGTATTTTAAGGGCCTCGGTTGCCTGATATAATTGCCAGTCCTCTATGTTTGGATTGTTTTTTAGACTGTCCAGAAAGGTGTTTGCCTGTTCTAATATCCGGTTTTCTAACGGGACTCTGGGTATCGAAAGTGCAAATTGCCGCGCCCAGTGCTCATACCACTGAGCCTTTTTCTCAGGTATGCCGTAGCTAATGACGGATGAACGATACTTTTGCCAGAAGATGACTGTTTCTTTGTATTTCCCGCTGGCCTTAAATGTATTATCTTCCATAATTTTTCCCATATTATCACAAAAATACGAATATTGGAACAATTATTTAATATCATTAAACTATAATATAGTATATTAATAATAACGAACTGTCTATATGTCACTCTAAAACTTAATACTTGCTATAAAAGACAATGCTTGGACTTATTGAATTTTAATAATAATACTGGGATTGATGAAGCATTGTACAGAATTATTCCATCCTGAATTTATCGAGTCTACTTAAAACAATATTTTTGACAGACTCAACCCCCTTTGTTCTGAGAGAATGGATTATTTCCTCAGAGGCAAGGCTTTTCAGGAATCTTTCCCTTTTATTTTTCCCGGAGATCTCGGCGAATGCCTTTGCCCTCATCTTTTTTGTAAACTTTAAATATTCTGAGAATTCAAAGCCATATGATTTCTCCAGTTCTTTCCTGACCGCCTTTGAGATTGCCGGGCTTGTGCCGCTTGTTGATACCGCAATAAGCATAGGCCCCCTTCTGATAACTGATGGAGCTATAAAATTGCATTCAGAAGGAACATCCACGACATTCACAAGCGCAGGCGCATCATCTGCGACCTTTGTGTTTATTTCCGGGGAATCTGTTGCAGCAATTACAAGAAAGGCGTTTTTAAGGTCTCCCTGGACATATCTCCGGGATATGTGCCGGAATTTTTTTGCCGCTTTTTCTTTTAGAAGTCTGGTTGTCAGAGCCGGACTTACAACAGTAATATCTGCGCCTGACTTAATAAGCTGGATAATCTTTCTTTCGGCAACCTTCCCTCCGCCAATGACAACCGTCCTTTTGTTTTTCAGGTTAAGGAAAACAGGATAATAATTCACAGATAGAAAGGTGCCCGGCCTATTTTTTATCAGCCTTCAAAGAGGAAAGTTCCTTTTTTGCCTCGGAGATTTGCGGGCTGTCAGGATATTTTTCAAGAAGACGCTTCAGATATTCCTCGGATTTTTCCTTCCGGCCGATTTTTTTATAAGATATGCCGAGATTCAGCAATACATTGGCCTCTTTCTTGTAATCAGGGAACCTCTTAAGGAGTTCTTCGAATCTTCCTATCGCAGCATCGTATGACTCTTTTCCGAGATAGAATTCTCCCACAAGGAATTCATAATCTGCCATTGTATTCCTGCATTTCTCGATCCTGATTTCAATCAAGTCCTTATAAGGATTTCTCGGGAAATCCCGTTTTAGCTTCTCGAATTCTGTAAGGGCGCGTTCTGCCCCGCCATATCCTCTCTCAGGGCTCTCGATCTGATTAAAATATACCATTGCGATCTGATACTGAGCATATGAGGCATATCTGTGATCAGGATAAATTTCGAGGAACCTCCTGTACTCTGCTACAGCAAGTTCAGGCTCATCTTCCTTGATATAGGAGTCGGCAATCCTGAGCTGTGCAAGAGGGGCATAGTTTTTGGTAAGGTCCCTGTTTTTTATTTCGAGAAGAAGAGTTCTTGCCTCTTCATAATTCTTGTCGTCTATAAGTTTGTTTGCCTTTGCAAAAGACTTCTCTGCGTCGAATGACTCCGGCTGTTTTACAGGAGTTTTACCTGAGCAGGAAAAGAAAAGTAGCATTAAAAATATGATGGATAAATATCTGAATTTTTTCATATGCTATTTAAACTTTAAATTACAGTCTAAGTCAAGACATTGCGTAAACATCGCAAAAAGCTATATAAGTGTTCTGTGTCAAAACCGGATATTACTTTTCTTTATCCTTATCCTTTCTTTTCTCTGAAGGATCTACTGATTTTTTCAATAAATTTATGAACATCTTTACGACCATTGGGTCGAACTGCTTCCCGGCCTCTCTCTCCAGTTCGGCTATCGCCTCCTGCCTGGTCTTGCGTTTTCTGTATGGCCTCGAAGATATCATCGCTTGATATGCCTCGACCACGCCCAGGATCCTGGCTGGAAGAGGTATTTCATCTTCCTTAAGACCAGTGGGGTATCCTTTTCCGTCAAACCTCTCATGGTGGTAAAGGATTGCAGGCAGAACAAAATCTGCCCTTGGGTAGCTTTTTAATACCATCTCTGAAAGGCCGGGATGCCCCTGTATTACCTTCTTCTCCTCTTCCGAAAGTGCGCCTGGTTTGTTCAGAATATTATCAGAAACGCCCAGGTTCCCGATATCATGCAAGAGGCTTGCTATTCTGAGGCCAACTATCTGGTCTTCGGTCAGGCCGAGTTCCTTTGCCAGCATGGCAGAAAACGCTGCGACCTCAAAGGAATGACCTCTCATATAATTGGACTTTGCATCTATTGCCTTTGCCATCTCCTTTATGCTCGAAAGGGAAACATCTTGCATTATTGCCCTTATCTCTTCAGGTATTTCATCACCTGCCTTCACGGATATCTCATGGTATCTGCATACCCTGTTCCTTCCGCTTTCCTTGGCTAGATAAAGCCCCTGGTCAGCCCTTTTTGTCAGAGCCGCAGACCCGTCGGCATCGTCTGGATAGGCTGCTAATCCGATGCTTACAGTCACATGTGCATGGTCTTTATTTTCAAGAATAAATGTATGGTTGATGATGCTGCTTCTTAATCTTTCGGCAACTATGTACGCCTGGGAAGCTGTGGTTTCAGGGAGTATGACGGCAAACTCTTCGCCGCCGTAACGCGCGGCAAAATCAGTATTCCTTATGTTTTTGTGTATCATGGCAGCGACATCTCTTAAGACCTGATCGCCTGACTGATGGCCGTATATGTCATTGAAAGACTTGAAGTGATCTATATCGATCATCAAGACTGAAACATCCCCGGGATATCTTTTTGCCCTTTCCAATTCGTCATTTAATTTCTCGATGAAAACCCTGTAGTTGTACAGCCCTGTGAGCCCATCAGTAGTAGCATAACGGACGATTTTATGCTGGAGGGTGATAGCCTGGAAGGCCTGAAATGAAAAATTAAGCAGTGTATCTTCATCTTCCTGAGTAAAGTCCCCCTTTTTATTGACCAGGACTATAAGTCCGAAAATCTTCTTGTCCACTGAGGAAAGGGGTATGGCAAGCATATTTCTGACTTCAAAATGCGTAGAAGGCGTCTCTCCGGATAATTTATTTGTTCTTAAGGGCGTAAATGTCTTGAGGGTATTTTTAAATATGCCGTTGAGCATGGCCCTTGCACAATCCATTGATGTCTCTTCTTCAAAGGTGTTAAGAAATCTTTTAAGCTCAGGTTCACTTTTCCTATCGGGGTTTTCGAGGATGAAAATCGCGCTGTGCTCTGCCTTCAGCAAATCCCTTGTCCTTCCGAGAAAGGTCGGGATTACAACCTCCAGATCAACGCCTGAGGCGATAAATGACATCAGTTCGTTAAGGATCGTCTGCTCTCTTACAACAGACTGTTCTTTAATTACCGAATCCCTTAGCCTTTTAATCTTGTCTTCGATGGCATCAGCCATCATATTTATGCTTTTAGAAAGACTTCCAAGTTCATCTTTCGAATGAATATTTATTTTTTTGCCTGTGTCTCCCTTCGCAATCGCATCACTTGCCTCCTCAATAATCTTTACAGGCTTTACTACAATTCTTGATACCATAATCCTGGAAGAGATCAATATCAGGAACATAGCTGCCGCAGTTGTCAGAAGTATCCATAATGACTTTTCCTTTGAAAGATTGGAGCTGGCATACAACATGTTGACCTTTTCAAGGTCTTCAAACCAGTGTTTGTCTATCTCAATCAGGATTTTTGTTATGTATGATATTCTCCATTTCTGATAAGTGTCGATATCCTCCTGGATTATGCGTCCTTCTTTGCTTGTGATATTCTGGAGCATTAAAGAAAACTCTTTGAAATTCTCTTTGGCATATCTAATGTTCTCTAATTCTTCATCGTCAAGCTTGATGTTGTCCGATTCCTCTAAGATTTTTTCAAAGTCCGAAAGACCGCTCATGACAGCATCTGAATAACCCTTGCCGGGAAGTATATGAAGGTAATGCTCTATTGAATGTTCCAGGTCTGTAAGGCTGTTTTTGAGGCGGGTCATATAATCGAATTCATAAGAAATGTCGAGAAGCTTTGATGTTTCACTTGTCAGGTGACTGATTGTATTAAAAGACACAAAAAATACAATAATGAATATCGCTGTGATTGATATCGTGTAGATGTCGAACTTTCTGGATAATCTCATGTCCTGTTCATTCCCCGCAATAGGTGGGAGCAATCCTTTTGCTTCCCTGTTTTAATGTTTCATAGCATAATATAATTGTTATTCTCGCGGCAACTTTAAAATGCCTTGATAATCGGGACTTCATTCCTTGCTAAAGCATCTCGATGGGTGTTATCTTTAAATCTGTGAACCTTTTACATTTTCAGAAGCCGAGCAGGTATATAAACAACGAAGTCAATGCGGTCCACAAAAAAGCTCCTGTAAGGGTCGCATTAGCCTTTCCTGACATCTATGAAGTAGGAATGTCGCATCTCGGACTTAAAATACTTTACAGTATAATAAACAATATCCCGTTTGCATGCGCTGAAAGGGTTTTTTCTCCTTGGCTTGACCTTGAAGAAGGGATGAAAAAAAACGGTATGCCCCTTTCTTCGCTTGAATCAGGCCGGCCTCTTGAGTATTTTGATATCGTGGGTTTCAGCCTTCAATATGAACTTTCATATACAACGGTATTGAATATGCTTTATCTTGGCGGCATTCCTTTGAGGTCTGATGAGCGGCTTGAAAAGAAATGCTGTCCGCTTGTGATCGCGGGCGGTCCGTGCACTGTAAACCCGCACCCGATGTCTGCATTCGTCGACGCCTTCGCGATCGGAGATGCCGAGGACTCCATAAAAGAAATACTGCACAGATACCACCAATGGAAAAATGATGATCCCGATAACAGATTATCCCTTTTGAGGGGTCTCTCTGAAATAGAAGGTGTATTTGTCCCGTATTTCGGCAAGGACAAAGCTGCAAACCGGAGAATCCTCTCTTCCCTTGAAGATGCCCACTTCCCTGACAGTCCTGTTGTGCCATTTACAAGTATAATTCATGACAGGGTTAATATAGAGATATCGAGGGGATGTTCAATGGGGTGCAGGTTCTGCCAGGCCGGGATGACCTACAGGCCTGTGAGAGAGAGATCTCCTGAAAAAATTCTGAAACTCGCTGAAAGTTCGTTGAAAAATACCGGATATGACAGTATTTCTTTTACATCTCTAAGCTCAGGTGATTACTCGTGCCTTACTTCCCTGATGAAGGAATTCAACAGGATGTTCAATAAAAAAAGAATATCAATGTCGCTCCCTTCTCTAAGGGTTGCGTCTGTTAACAGCGATATGCTGGAGCAGATAAAAGCGGTCAGAAGAACAGGCTTTACGATTGCGCCTGAAGCCGGGACTGAAAGGCTCAGGGCAGTAATAAATAAAGACTTTTCAGAGGAAACATATGTTAGAGCACTGGAGACACTTTTCAGGGCAGGATGGCATAATCTCAAACTTTATTTCATGACCGGTCTTCCTACTGAAACTTGGGATGATGTTGCTGCAATACCCGAGATGGTGCTACAGGCTATCAAAATATCCAAAAAACTGACGGGAAGGCATGTCAATCTAAGCGTAGGCATATCCTCTTTCATTCCGAAGCCCCATACGCCGTTTCAGTGGTTTGGACAGAATGATTTAGCTCTCCTGAAAGAAAAAAACAATTATCTAAAAAGAGTTTTTTTAAAGAGGGGGGTGAAATTCAAAGGTCATGATGAAGAGATGTCTTTGCTTGAGGCTGTTTTTGCGAGAGGGGATGAAAGCCTTTCGAACCTGATAGAAAAGGCATGGTCATTGGGATGCAGGCTTGATGCATGGACAGAGGCTTTTGATTTCGAAAAATGGGAAAAAGCGATGGACGCTTCAGGGGTCAACCCTGTGCATTTTGCTTTAAGAGATTACCGCGAGGACTCACCCCTGCCATGGGATAATATAAATGTCGGTATTACAAAAGAATATCTCTGGAGGGAATATCAGAATGCGGTTTCGGGAAGATTTACTGCGGACTGCAGGGATCACTGTCATAACTGCGGTCTGAAGTGTAAAACTGAAAAAAGAGGCAAAGAGAATGAATCAGGAAGTCATGGCAAAATAACAATGTCTTCACAAAAGCGGGATTCATGGCAAAGTTCCGATTCTGCGCAGGATGCGCCGGTCAGGGCAAGATTGCAGTACTCCAAGACAGGCGCCGCCAGATATCTTTCACACCTCGAGCTTACAACAGCTATAATACGCTCAATGCGTCGCGCAAACTTCCCCTTTAAATATTCGGGTGGATTTCATCCTGCGCCCAGAATATCTTTCGGTCCGGCGCTCAGAGTCGGCATTGCCGGTCTGAGAGAGTATCTTGACGTGGAGATAGTTCCGCCATTTGAAGCAGAAACGGCATTGAACAATTTAAACAGAACATTGCCGGAGGGTATCCGTGCAGATAGCCTGGAAGTGTTATTTGACAGGGAAAAATCTTTAAATAGTTTTATAATAAAATATGTATATGAAATAAAACACAACAGCGAGGCTGCTGTTGACAGGTTTCTTGAAATGAAAGAAGTTATTGTTAACAGGGACAATAAATCTATCGAAATCAAGAAAATGGTGGAAGAACTGATAAAAACAGATAACAAAACAGTATGTCTGACTATTAAGGATCAGGGAGAGATAAAGGCCAGATTGGATGAAATACTTCCTGCAATTTTCGATGTCCCGGTCATGGATCTGGATATAACAAGGATATCAATGGCCGGTCAGGACCCTAAACAGATCAGGCTTCCGGAGAGAGAAAACAGATGGGCAGTGAGATCCTGATAAATGTAACGCGAGGTGAAACAAGGGTGGCCCTTCTTGAGGGCGGGCAGGTGGTCGAATTCTACGTTGAACGTAAGCGGGACGCAAGCCTTGTCGGGAATATATACAAAGGCAAGGTTGTAAAGATACTCCCGGGCATGCAGTCGGCCTTTGTTGATATAGGGCTGGAAAAGGCGGCTTTTCTGTATGTAGCCGACATCCAAACCGAAACAGACGAGTATGCCCTTTTATTCGAAGAAGAGGACAAGGAGAATTCGATAGAGCTTTTGCCGCGTAAAGGCCGTTCGGGAATGACGATAGAGGACATAATTCAGGATGGGCAGGAAATTCTCGTACAGGTATCAAAAGACCCCATCGGCAGCAAGGGGGCAAGGGTAACTTCTTACATTACCCTGCCCGGCAGATATCTTGTGCTGATGCCTGATGTGGAACATATAGGCATATCAAGGAGGATATCGGATGAAGATGAAAGGAACAGGCTGAAGGCAATTGTTGAGAAAATCAAGCCCGACGGGTATGGCCTAATAATAAGAACCGCAAGCGAAGATTCTCAGGAAGAGGATATGAAGAAGGATCTCGAGTTCCTTCTTCTGCTCTGGGAAAACATAAAACAAAAGAAAGACAAGGTCCCGGCCCGCGGACTTCTTTACAGCGACCTTGACCTGGTCTTTAGAAGTGTGCGTGACCTTATGAGCCAGGATGTTTCAAGGTTGATAATAGATTCAAATGAAGAATATGAGAGAATAATAGAATTCGTAAAAAATTATTTCCCGAAACTGCTGAACAAAATCGAGTTCTATGAAGAGACAGAGCCTATTTTTGATGCATTCGGCATAGAGCTTGACATATCAAGGGCGCTCGGGAAAAGGGTATGGCTGAAATCCGGGGGTTACATTGTGGTTGACCAGACAGAGGCGATGACTGTTATTGATGTGAACACAGGCAAGTTTGTCGGCAAGGAAGGGCTCGAAGATACAATACTGAAGACAAACCTTGAGGCGGTCAAAGAGATAGCCTACCAGATAAGACTGAGAAACCTCGGTGGTATCATCATCGTGGATTTCATAGACATGGACAAGCCGGAAAACAGGGAAAAAGTCTTTAATGCCTTCACCGATGCGATGAAAAAAGACAGGGCAAAAAATACGATTTTCCACATATCGGAACTCGGGCTTATCCAGATGACAAGAAAGAGAGTCAGGGAAAGTCTCGGCAGGACACTATGCACCTCCTGCCCATACTGTGAGGGCAAGGGATTTGTAAGGTCTCCTGATACAATATGCTATGAAATATTAAGGACGATAAAGAAGATGGCGCGTCATGGAAGCACAAGGATAGTAATCACCACCCATCCCCTTGTTGCGGAGCTTCTTTCTGATGAGGAGATGCTCGGCATCGAAGACGTTGAGAAAAAGTACGGCGTTAAGGTGATTATAAGCGCTGACAGCAAAATGCACCAGGAGAATTATGAGGTCAACTCTCTGTGAAGCATGCCGGAATTCAGATAATCAAGAAAAAATTTTCAGATTTGATATCTTTATTGAGTGAAAGAGGGAATGCGGTCCTCGCATTTTCAGGAGGTGTCGACAGTTCTTTCCTGCTCAAAGCCATGAAAACAGCCGGAATGAGGATATTGGCTGTTACTGCAGCTTCGGAGACAACGCCCGAAAGAGATATCCTCAGTTCAAAATCTTTTGCAAAGGAATTGGATGTTGAGCAACGCATAATAAGAACAGAGGAGATGTTGAATGAGGCTTTTGTGAGCAATCCGCCGGACAGGTGTTTTTTCTGCAAGAACGAGCTTTTCGGAAAGATAAAAGTAATAGCTGAAGAGAACGGTTTCGAATTCATTTTCGACGGAAACAATGCTGATGACATGCTGGACTACAGACCGGGACTGAAAGCAGCGGCTCTGTATGGTGTAATTAGCCCGCTTTCCGAATGCGGCTTCACCAAGGATGATATACGCATAATGGCTAAGGAGATTGGTCTGAATATATGGGACCGGCCTTCATCCCCCTGTCTTTCTTCGAGATTCCCTTATGGACAGAGGATAACACTGCCTGAACTGATAAGGATTGAAAAGGCTGAAGAATTTCTCAGGACTTTAGGGATAAAAGAAATCAGGGTCAGGAACCACGGTGATATAGCGCGAATCGAGGTGAGCGATCATGACATGCATATATTTACCGACCCTGGAAAAAGGCGGCTTATAGCGGAAAAACTAAAATCTCTGGGGTACAGGTTTGTATCTCTTGACCTGGAAGGTTACATAAGCGGGAGCATGAACAGAGAATTAGCCGTAAGGAATCCCAAATCCTGATTAAACTTCACACTAAGTCCTGATAACAGAAATAAGAAGGATACAAGGCCTTGAACATTAAGGATATATCAGCAATGGAGCTGAATATCAAAGAATCAAAATATATGGAAGATCATAGTTGTCCAGAATAAGAATATTGATATGGCTGAACGCCTCATAAACACAATAAATCGACATGATATCAGATGTTAAACCTCGTTTTGATATTAAATGTAATCAAGGCTACTCTGTATTATCCTTATAAGAGTATTATGATGTGGATTAATTTTATAAGGTGTCGTCATTGTGTTTATCCGGCATCCAGCCTGCCTGTGCGTTGCACGCAGACAGGCCATTTTTTAAAATATTTTGGACAGCTATGATGGAAGATATTTCAAAATGCGTAAGGTGCGGGAGCTGCAAGGCTTTCTGTCCTACTTATGACGACTCTGCGCTGGAGTCTATGGGTGCAAGGGGAAGGCTGATGCTTCTCAGGGGACTGGCAACAGGACTGATAAAGCCATCCAATCTGCTGAATGACCGCATTTTCAGCTGTGTCCTGTGCGGCGCTTGCACCAGGGCATGTCCTCTGGGCGTGGACATTATTGAGGCTATATACCATGGAAGGGCGCTTCTCAACAAAAAAGACAAAAAGAGGAAAATGCTGAGATCACTCGTCAGATTTTCGGCAAGATGGCCTGAATTAAGCTTTAAAATACTGCGCATGAGCCGGCATATTTTATTGCCTGCGCTTGCAAGAAGGGGAATTATTCCGTTCAGTCCTGAACTCTCCGAAAGACCTTTCAGAAGCGCAGACCAGGTTTACAAGGCGCCTCAAAAAAAGGGAAGGGTTGCGCTTTTTACAGGGTGCAGCACAAATTTCCTTTTCCCCCATCTTGGGGAGTCGCTGATAAATGTTCTTAGGAAATTTGGATATGAAGTTGTTCTTCCCAAGGGTGAAGTCTGCTGCGGAACGCCTTTGAGGACTCTGGGACTTGAGGAAGAAGCGATTGAACTTTCCAGAAAAAATGTCCGGGTATTCGGAAAACTCAATGTAGAAGCAATACTAAGCCTTTGCCCTACCTGCACACTGACGTTAAGATCTGATTATCCGAAAATCATCGGAGAGGGACTCGAAAAGGCTATGGACATATCGGTTTTTTTTAATGAAAAACTCGGGGTCAGTCATCCAAGAAACAAAACATCTGTTTTCCATGACCCATGCCATCTTTACTATGGCCTGGGCATCAAGAAGGAACCCAGGGAAATAATCAGGAAAGCAGGCATCGAGCTTTTAGAGCCTGAGGATCCGGGCTGCTGTGGTTTCGGAGGGCTTTTCTGCATGTCATACAAAGATATTTCGAATAATCTCCTCGGGGAGCGCACAAAGAAATATATTAAATCAAAAGCAGATGCAGTAATAACATCCTGCCCTGGATGCATGCTGCAGTTGAGCCGCGCTATAACAGACAGGCCGGTGCTTCATCTTGTTGAAGTTATTGAAGATACATACTGCTATAGCCAGTCCGACAAAATAGATAGGAATAAAGAAAAAGATTAGGCTGCCGTAAATGCCGGGCTTCAGGACTTTTTCTTTGTCCCTGTAATCAGCACTGTATCATCTATGATCTTGCATCCGATATCCGAAAATCCGGTTTTTTTCATCCATGCACTCATCTCTCCGGGAGTGTATGTCCTGCCCCCGGGTGTATTAACAAGCATATTAATGGAAAAAACAGCCCCCTGCATCGGAAGGGTCCTTTTTTCATCGAGATAAAATTCCTGAGCCACAACATGACCGCCATTATTCAGCGAAGCATAACTTTTTCCGAGTATCGAGAGACATTCGTCGGCCGTATATGCATGAAAAATCTGGGAAATGAATACCATGTCATAACTGTTGCCGATGTTGTCCTTTGTAAAATCGCCCGGCAGGAGCCGGATTTTGTCGCCCAGGCCGGCTTCTTCTATAAGTCTTTTGGAAATTTTCAATGTATCCGGGAAATCAAAGAGAGTAACGTCCATCTTTTTTCTTGCAAAAGCCATTGAATACGTGCCGGGGCCGCCGCCGAGGTCAAGCAGTCTTTTTACGCCCGTCAGATTAATATTGTTTATTATTTTCTTGACCTTGAGTGATGCCAGATCATGCATGCCGAGGATGAACGACTCATGATTATGGGATTTTTTATTCGGCCTGCCGGTTTTTAAGACGTTGTCAAGCCCTGACCAGTTGTCCCATAGTGTATTGTAGTGGCTGAGAATATTACCCTGATATCCGGGTTTGGCCCTTACAAGGTATCTTGAGGCAACGGCACTGTTTCTGAAAAGGTTCTTGCTTTTTTCCAATAAGCCGATTGCGACAAGGCTGTTAAGCAGCAATTCCGTTGCCCTGCTGTCGGCGGAGATAGTTTTTGAAATTGCATCCGCTGTCTTACCTTTACCATCGAGGTGGTCAAAAATCCTGAAGTTGTTGGCTGTGAGTATAATTCTTGAAGGCGCAAATGATGAGACCTGTCTAAGCCAGATTAAATCTTTTTTATGATTTTTTTTCATGAAATGCGATCTTTGTAGATCTTGATATCAATCTGCTTCTTTAATCCGTCGATATAAGCCCTGACGGCCTTGTCTTTTGCTTCATTTATCATGGACTCTTTAATAGCTTTCAGTGTCTGCTCATCAGCGGAAATGCCGCTTAATTCGTTTTCAGGAATATTCGCAGAAAGTTCAATAAGCCGTGTTATCTTCATGATCGAAAGCTCCTGCTTTTTCTGGGCTTCGTATATCTCGGGAGTAATCCTCGAAAGCCGCAAAGTATTGTAGTAGATATCATTGTCGAACCCCCCGTTTCTCATAAATGCAGGGTCGCTTGTTATAACCTCATTCAGCTCTTCATCGGTTACAGTCATGCCGTTTTCTTTCGAGGCTATCAGCAGAACCCTGTTGTCTATCAAAGAATCAAGTACGTTTTCTTTCAGTTTGAGTCTGTTCTGCATCTCATTGTCAAATTTTTCCTTATAAATATCACTGTATAATCTGAACACCCTGTCATATGCCCTCCAGTACTCCTCGGATGTTATTTTGTATTCTCCCACCTCCGCGATTATATTTCTGTCACTGTCTTTGTCAACGGTACCCACTCCCCAGAAAATAAATGTGAGTATGACAATAAAGAAAAGGACATAAAAATATTTTGCGTGTTGACGCATTATTTTCAGCATTTAATCAATACCTCCCGGCAAAATAATCATCCAGAATCGCCCTGTGGTCAAAGGCAATTTTTTCGGGCAGTTCGTCTTCCCTGAATATACCTAATTCCGCCGCATCATCCCCGGCTTCGGGCTCGCCGGATGCATCGGCAATAAATACCGTCGAAATAGTATGCTGTCTCGGATCCCTTGTCGGGTCAGAGTAGCTGTGAAACTGTCTTATCAATCTTATGATTAAACCCGTCTCCTCCCTGGACTCCCTGACAGCGGCGCATTCCAGGGTCTCCCCATAATCAACAAATCCTCCTGGAAGGGCCCAGCCTTCGGGAGGATTCTTTCTTTTTATCATTATGATCCCGTCCATATATCGAATAATAATATCTACTGTAGGGACCGGATTTCTGCGGTTACTGGTTGTTTTCAAACCTTATGTCAATATCTTTTTCAGGGACTATGGTTGATACTGCATGCTTATAAATAAGCTGCTGGGCGGCTTCTTTTAAAACTATTACAAAATTATCAAACCCTTTAATAACCCCTTTCAAGCGGACCCCGTTTGTCAGATAAACCACAACCGATATCTTGTCCTTTCTCAGTTGGTTGAGATAATTATCCTGCAGGCTCTGGTTCTTTGTATTAGACATCCCCCTGTCTCCTTAATAAATATTTCCATTTAACATAAATTATTTTTCTTAATTATGCAAGAGCTTTCAGCGACCCAAATCCGGCGATAGAATTTGGCGGACTTCCCTTTGAGACCTGAAAATGCGCTTTTTAAAGATTGCGCCGGTTTAAAAAGCGCATTCCGGTCTTTTGATCACCCCGTTTATCAAGCAAGATGTT
>JBFMDL010000023.1:0-35047 GCA_040753635.1 Nitrospirota bacterium
TTGAACAATTGAAGCGAGTTCGTGGAGTAGGGGATAAGCTCTATGAATGCCTAAAAGATCTTGTGTTCGTCAAGAGCCCGCTGCCTTCTGCTCCTTAGCCATGAGACATCTCCTCATCGATAGTACAAGAAAGGCATAGAGGGGACAGCCCTTGATTTTCGTTTGTTTGACCACAACCCCTGCAACTTGTTTTTCGAAAGAACTACTGATGAGGATTTTCAGAAGAAATACATGTTTAGAGCGTTTGTTTATTGGTGAACTTTCAGCCCTTCCTTTTTTTCGAGAATTTCCCGGAATCTGCACTCCTTGCTTGTCCGGCAAAAAGTGAGGAACCGGATCCTGCCGGAAGCAAGTTTTTAATATGCTTTTTTAATTCTTCCCCGCATGACAATGTTTTAACAATATAGGCGTCTGCTTCGGATACATCCGGATGCTTGTCATAACCTGTCAGAATAATAACGGGCATATCGGGTCTCTTTTTCTTCATTTCTCTTAACAATTTGCTGCCTTCAATATCCGGCAATTTAATATCGAGCGTAACTATGTCGGGATGCTCCTTTTCAAAAAGAATCATGGCCTCTTGCCCGTTGGAGGCGGTGATAATATCCCAGTTTTTTTCTTCCCTGAGTTCCAGGTACGTCAGCAGTCTGTTACTCTCATCATCTTCAACCATTAAAATCTTCATTGTTATTTCCCGGAGCCTTTATTCTGTGCTGCTTCATCTGATTGTTTTTTTGCAATTTAATCAGTATCACCCGTACCACGATTTCTCCTGAATTATGGAGACATTCTATATCATAAAGAATTATAACCTAATTTGGGAATTATCTTTAATAGTTTTTCAACTGAGATATTTCTCAAACCAGTGAAGGCAGCGGTTTCGCTCATTCTCAGGCAGACATACTGTCTGCCTTCAGAGTGCTTTTTTACCGATATGCATCGGGATAAAAGAAACCGTTCAACCGCTGCTGCCTTTCCTAACCCACATATCATAAATCTTCCAGTATGACGAAAAAATCTTTTCGTCTGTATAGGTTTGTGAACAACGTGAGAAATATTTTAACAGGCTGCTGAAAAACTAAGTTTTTGTGTCATTCCGAGGAGCCGAAGGCGACGAGGAATCTTAAAACTTATTGGATCATAACGGCTCTTAAGATTTCTCGTTTCACTCGAAATGACAAAAAGAGACTTTTTCAGCAGCCTGTTAACTATAAAAGCGATCGAGTATGAGGGGACTGATAGAATTCTGCTGCAATCCGGGGAAAAACAAAAGGGGTTGTCCCGAAAGCATTCGGGACAACCCCTTGAATTTGTTGGCGTCCCCAGCGGGATTCGAACCCGCGTTACCGCCTTGAAAGGGCGATGTCCTAGGCCGGGCTAGACGATGGGGACATAAAAAACAGTTTTGAGTTTTGAGTTCATAGTTAAAAGTTAAAAAACTTAAAACTAAAAAACAGTCAGAATATCCGGTATATTCGACTCATAACTCACAACTCGAAACCCGTAACTAAAAAAATGGTGAGCCGCGTTGGATTCGAACCAACGACCCACGCCTTAAAAGGGCGTTGCTCTACCAACTGAGCTAGCGGCCCAAAAATAATAGATTTTTAAAATACACTTTATTAGGTTTTCTTGTCAATCTTATTGGAGGATATTTGAAATTTCATCATGGATCTCATGGCCTCAGGAGTGAGAAAGACCCTTTGTGTATGGAAGCAGGCCGCCTTTCCTGATTATCTCTTTTTCACGTTTGTTAAGATTTGATGTGACTATAAAAGAATAATTCTTTGTAGAATTTTCGACAACATATGACTGTTTTCCCCAAATTGATTGGTGCAGGTCTTTTATGACCAACCTGGCGCCGGGTTCAATCCTGTTGTAATCTTCTGCTTTTTCGAACTGTAAAGGCAATATCCCAAAATTTATAAGGTTTGAACGGTGTATCCTGGCAAATGACTTTGCTATCACTGCCTGTATGCCGAGGAACATCGGGGCAATCGCTGCATGTTCTCTTGAAGAACCCTGGCCATAATTTTCACCGCCTATGATTATGCCCCCTCCTTTTTCCTTTGCCCTTTTGCTGAAAGTGGAGTCAATACCGCTGAATACGAAATCCGATATTGCGGGGATGTTCGAGCGGAACGGAAGAACCTTTGAGCCTGCGGGCATGATATCGTCAGTTGTGATGTTGTCTCCGAGCTTGAGTAATACCTCTGCATCTATCCTGTCTTTCAGGGGCGCTTTTATGGAAATATCTTTTATGTTCGGTCCCTTGACAACCTTTACCTTCGAAGTATCCTTAAGAGGAGGAATTATGAAATTCCTGTTTATGAGATATTTTTTAGGCTCAACGAATTTCTCTATCCTGATTCCCGCTTCGCGCGGGTCTACGATCTCGCCTTTTACAGCGAATACAGCGCAAGAGACAGGGCTTGCAAGATATACAAGGGCATCTTTAGTTCCGCTTCTTCCTGGAAAGTTTCTGTTATATGAGCGGACTGACACCTGGCCTGATCCCGGTGCGCCCCCCATGCCTATGCATGGGCCGCATGATGTCTCGAGCATCCTTGCCCCGGCTGCTATCATTTTTGATGTAAGGCTCTCCTTGGAGAGCATCTGGTATACCTGCCTGGAACCGGGATTTACGAGGAGGTTCACATTCTCTGCAGCGGTGTTCCCCTTTAGAACCGATGCAACAGCCTTCATAGACTGATATGAGGAATTGGTGCAACTCCCTATGCACACCTGGTCAACCTTTGAGCCTGAAAGACTTTTAACAGTGACGACATTATCGGGGCTGTGCGGCTGTGCTATCATGGGCTCGATCGAGCCGAGATCAAGGTTCATTATCTCTGCATATTCAGCATTCTTGTCGGCCTTAAGCTCTGTCCATTCTTTTTTCCTGCCTACGGCGGTAAGATAGAAAAGTGTCCTTTCATCGCTCGGGAATATCGAGGTTGTCGCCCCGAGTTCTGCGCCCATATTGGTTATAGTCGCCCTCTCGGTAACGTTCAGGTCCCTGACCCCGGAACCACCGTATTCCAAGATCTTTCCCACGCCGCCCTTGACAGTCAATCTTCTGAGTATTTCCAGGATAACGTCCATTGCGGTCACATAGGGTCTTTTCAGTTTCCCTGTAAGATTAATCTTGACCACCTTCGGCATCGTAAGCTCAAAGGGGGCGCCTGCCATGACAGTGGCGGCGTCGAGTCCTCCTACGCCGATAGCTATCATCCCCATGCCGCCGTTTGTCGGCGTATGGCTGTCTGTGCCCAGGGCGATCCTGCCGGGCGCTGCAAATTGCTCAAGATGTATCTGGTGGCATATCCCGTTGCCGGGTCTTGAAAAATAAGCGCCGTATTTCGCCGCAACCGTCTGAAGAAACCTGTGGTCATCAGGATTCATATAATCTGTCTGGAGCATATTATGGTCAACATATGAAACAGCAAGAGGGACCTTAACCCTGTCCATACCAATAGCTTCGAACTGAAGCCAAGTCATAGTCCCGGTTGCGTCCTGCGTATAGACCTGGTCTATTTTCAATCCTGCGGCAGAGCCGGTCTTTATTTCACCGTGAACCAGATGTGACTCAAAGATCTTTTCGACTATGTTTTTACCCATATATACCTCATTGATTTATTTTTTGCTTATGAGTTTGTTTTTCTATTATGTTAAAATAGTTGAAAAATTCCAAGAGAAAACAGAAATCCCGGGATCTGTGCAGGAGATGTGAGAAATGTCTGTTTTTCGGAAGACATCGGAGAGAAAAAATGCATTTTTTCCAATACAAAGAAAATGAATTATACGCTGAGGAAGTCTCTGTAAAAAAACTTGCCGAGAAGTACGGCACGCCTCTTTACATCTACAGTTACAGGACACTTTTAAGGCATTATAAGGCATATGATGATGCTTATAAGAATTTTCCCCATATTATCTGCTATGCGCTTAAGGCAAATACTAACAGTGCAATATTAAGGCTTTTTGCAAAGAATGGAAGCGGTGCGGATATTGTTTCGGGCGGAGAACTGTTCAGGGCATTAAAGGCGGGCATACCGCCCGGGAAAATAGTTTATGCCGGAGTCGGAAAAACAGAGTCCGAAATAAAATATGCACTTAAATCAAGAATTCTGATGTTCAATGTCGAATCCGAAGATGAGTTGAGAGAGATCGACAGAATCGCCGGGAATATGAGGATGAAAGCTCCTATTGCATTGAGGGTCAACCCTGATATCGACCCCCGGACGCATCCCTATATCTCTACAGGTATGAAGAGACACAAATTCGGCATCCCGATAGAAGATGCGGTGGAAAACTACAAACTGGCTTCCGCTCTGAGGAATATAGAGGTGGTCGGCTTGCAGAAGCATATAGGTTCCCAGATTACGGAGGTATCGCCTTTCGTTGATGCAATGAAAAAGATACTGAATCTCCTTGACGAGTTGCTGAGGCAGAAGTTGAATATCAGATATCTTGATATCGGAGGGGGGCTGGGCATTCCGTATCTTGATGAGAAAACACCTATGCCGTCTGATCTCGCAAGAAACCTGCTTCCTCTCATTGACAGAAGAAAGATTACATTGGTAATGGAGCCCGGAAGGTCTATAGTGGGCAATGCGGGAATTCTTGTTACTAAGACACTTTACCTTAAAAAAGGGGCCGGGAAGGACTTTATTATAGTAGATGCCGGCATGAACGATCTGATGCGTCCCTCTCTTTATGGAGCATATCACCATATACTGCCTGTTGTCAGGAACAGGAGGAAAAAAGTAACCGCTGATATTGTTGGTCCGATTTGTGAATCAGGAGACTTCCTGGCTAAAGAAAGGCAGGTTCAGAAGGTGAATCGGGGAGAATATATTGCTGTTATGAGCGCAGGTGCATATGGAATGTCTATGAGTTCGAATTATAACAGCCGGCCGACGGTAGCTGAGGTGATGGTGAATGGCAATTCGCACAGTCTCATAAGAAAACGCGGTACATATGAAGAACTTGTGAAGGATGAAAGAATTCCGGGATATATCAGATGAAGACAGCATTCACAAAAATGCATGGTCTCGGCAATGACTTTGTTCTGATAGATTGCAGGCAACAGGAACTTGATAATATGGCCGAGACTTCGAAACGGCTCTGTGACAGGCGTTTTGGAATAGGAGCCGACCAGATACTGCTTCTTTACAATTCCGGAAAAGCGGACTTTATGATGCGCATATTCAATGCAGACGGCAGCGAGGTCGAGATGTGCGGAAACGGCATCCGCTGTTTTGCAAAATATATATGGGATAGGGGGCTCTCGGAAAAGGCTGTTCTTTCGATTGAAACAAAGGCAGGGATAATAAAGCCCGAGAAATCCGGAGAGATGGTGATGGTGGATATGGGGGAGCCTATACTCGAAGGCAGAAAAATTCCGGTTCGCCTCGACGGGACGGTGAAGGATTTCCCTTTGAAAATAGATGACAGAATATTTAAAATCACCTGTGTTTCGATGGGTAATCCCCATGCGGTAATTTTTGTTGATGATGTTGATGCATTTGATGTAATAAAATATGGGCCATTGATAGAAAATCACGAGTTGTTCCCCAAGAGGATAAATGTCGAGTTTATACAGGTAATCAGCCCTGAGAAGGTGAAAATGCGTGTCTGGGAGAGAGGCTCTGGAGAGACGATGGCTTGCGGGACAGGGGCATCGGCCGCAGTTGTTGCAGCAAACATTAATGGTCTTGCAGGCAGGAGGACCGGGGTTATATTGTCAGGCGGTGAACTTCTTATCGAATGGATGGAAAATAATCACGTATATATGACAGGCCCTGCAGTCGAAGTATTTGATGGGACAATTTATATTGATGGATAATCACATCTGTCCAAAATAAGATATTGATATGGCCGAATACCTTATAAACACAATAAATCGACATGACATCAAGATGTTACTAATGTTCTCAAAATTGGATAGACATTTTGTCAGAAAATCTCCCCTTGCCCCTCTCGTAGAGTCGAGTCTCCGACTTTGCCAAAGAGGGGTATATTCCTCCCTTTGGCAAAGGGAGGTTGGGAGGGATTTTATTGAAATTATGTACGTTCTATTATGAGAACCTTAATAAAACTCGTTTTGTTATTTAATGCAATCAAGACTACTCTGTATTGTCCTTATATGGATATTATGACGTGGATTAATTTTAAAAGGAGTCGTTATTGTGTTTATCCGGCATCCAGCCATTTTTTTAAATATTTTGGACAGCGCTGGTGGATAACAGCATTTTAACAGCCTGAAAGAGAAGTGCCGGAAGACGGCGCGGGAAGATTGACAAGAAATTCAGGGGTGGAATAAAATTTGTTTGATTTATACATTAAAATCTGAGAATATATGAATGTCCGGCGGACAAGGGGGATACATGGCTCCAGCCTATGAAAGAAGAAAACATGAGAGAAGAGGATATGAAATGCCTCTGGAATATTCTCTGTCTGTTGTAGAGTTCAAGAAATTGCAGAAAGTCAATTCATCCGGCACTGCAGTGGATATCAGCGATGAAGGGATAGGATTCCTGACAAGTTTTCCCCTTGAACCGGGACATATTCTCAGGATAAAAAAAGAAGCCGACTCTTTCCAGACCGCAATGGTGAGATGGGTTGGGAAATTTGAAGAAAAGTTCCGTGTAGGAGTACTTTTATATAAATAATTCTTTCCCTGGAGGAAATATGTTTAAAGGCTCTATCGTAGCAATTGTAACACCTTTTAAAAAAGGAAAAGTTGATGAGAAGGCGCTCGGGCACCTTATCGAGTGGCATATAAAACAGGGTACTAACGCAATTGTTCCCTGCGGGACCACCGGGGAATCGGCAACTCTGGACTATAAGGAACATTACAGGGTTATTAAATTCACGGTTGAGGCGGTTAATAAGAGAGTCCCTGTAATTGCCGGGACAGGGGCGAATTGGACTGATGAGACAGTAATGATCACGAAAGAGGCAAAAAAATCAGGCGCTGACGGGGCCCTTCTCGTTGCGCCTTATTATAATAAACCGACTCAGGAGGGGCTTTACAGGCATTACAGGGCGGTTGCCGAGGCTGTTAAAATACCGGTTGTCCTCTATAACGTGCCCGGGAGGACTGCTGTCAATATGCTCCCTTCAACAGTCGCCAGGCTTGCCGAGATCAGGAACATAGTTGCGATCAAAGAGGCAACAGGAGATATGAAACAGGTGAGCGAGGTTATGCGGCTGTGCGGTGACAGGATTACTGTTTTGTCAGGGGATGATTTTACGACACTGCCCCTCATGGCTCTGGGTGGGAAAGGCGTTATTTCAGTCTCGGCAAATGTTGCGCCCAAGCTTGTCTCTAATATGTGCGCCTTATGGGAGAACGGCAGGTATGACGAAGCCAGAGAGATACACTATAAGCTCGAACCTCTGAATGCGGCGATGTTCATAGAGACCAATCCCATCCCTGTCAAGACCGCGCTTTCGATGATGGGAAAGATAAAGGAAGAATTCAGGCTTCCTTTATGCGAAATGGCGCCGGCGAACAAGGAAAAACTGAAGAAAGTTCTTAAAGACTTAAGGCTTATTTAGATTTAATATATTTTTCGATCACTTCAAGATCAAGGTTCTTAAGGACGGTCTTTTCTATCGAATCTTCCTCCAGGTTTTTGAGATAGGGGAATATCCCGATAACAGGAACCGGGCATATCTGGTTTAGAAGCTTCGGGTTTGTCTTTTCCGCCAGGCTGTTTTCCGGGGGCTGACTGTAATTTATTATCACCCCTGCAACTTCCAGGTTCTCTTTCAGGGCATAATTCACCGTGAGCATTATGTGGTTTATTGTCCCGAGCCCGGGCTTTGCGACAACTATCAAAGGAAGCCCGAATTCCCTTGCAAGTTCGACCACGAAATAGTTTTTCCTGACGGGCACCATCAACCCTCCTATACCTTCAATAACAACCGCATCATATTGTCTGGAAATCTTATTGAAAGCCTTTTTGATCTCGTTTATGTTGACGCTCTTCATTTCTATGTCCGATGCCGAGAGTGGAGCGAGGGGGCTCTCAAAGCAGCAGGGTGTTACGAGTGTTATGGGCTCCTGCATGTGTGCAGCCTGTTTTAAAAACATGCCGTCATAAGGTATCAGCACATCGCCTTCCCGGCCGCATCCGCTCTCGATCGGTTTCATGCCGCAGGCCTTCAGCCCCAGGAATTGTATCGCCTTAATGATCGCCCCTGCGATTATGGTCTTTCCAACGCCTGTATCAGTGCCGGTTATAAAAAAACCTTTTGCCATTTCTCCTCCACTATAGAAGATGTATGATGCATAATACACGATACCAGATGCATTATAAATGATGCAGAATATTTTTTGTTTCTACAGCCTTATCCCGAATCATGTATCCTGGATCTTGCATCTATATGATTCTGCTGTCGAGACTGAACACCTGACCTGAAATATTTTTGGTCTTCAATAAATATAAAATAAAACCCGCTACTTCTTCGGGATCTGACAATTTTCTTGTTATACTGCTCTCCTTTGCTCTTTCCATCGCCTTATGCGCTCTTGTTCCCATATCTGTCATCATATAGCCTGGGAGAACGGCATTTACTCTTATATTATATTCTGAAAGCTCGTGAGCTGCAGTGTAAGTCAACCCCAAAATAGCGGCCTTTGATGCGCTATATGCCGTCTGGCCGGCCTTGCCTTTTAAACCCGAGTATGAAGAAATATTTATAATATGACCCCCGCCTGATTTTATCATAACCGGAGACATAATTTTAATAATATTGAAGCATCCCTTCAGATTTGTGCCGATTATCTCGTCCCATTCCGGTTCGGTCTGTTTCAGAAGAAGATTATCCTTTGCGATGCCTGCATTGTTGATAATGACATCAAGCCTGCCGAAAATTTCCTCAATCTTTCCGGACATATCAAAGACTTCCTCCTGAACACTGACGTCTGTCCGTACGGCGATCGAACCTCCGCCTATTTCCCTGGCGAGACCTTCAGCCTCCTGCCGTGAAGAGAGATAATTTACAACCACACTGTATCCCCTGCCGGCAAGAGTCAATGCAATTTGCTTCCCGAGTCCCCTTGATGCGCCTGTAACAAGCGCAACCGGTGCATATTTTTTTCTATCCATTATTTTCTATCGAGATTATTTTTCAGATTTTCCATATATATGAGAGCTTCGTTTCTGTCTGCCTCATTCTTCTCGATAGAGATATAGAGATTCATGTACTTATAAGCCTCCCGGATATTTCCAAGCTTTTCCATGCTTATTGCGGCATTCCAGTAACGGAGAGGGATATCCGGATTCAACTCGATCGCCTTAATGAAATGACCGGCAGCCTTTGAGTATTCGCCTTTTCTGAAATATATCTCACCCATTGAATTATGGATATCACCATTGAAAGGAGCGGTTTTTAAAGCCATGTCCGCATAAACAAAGGCTTCATCTATACCGCCTTTTTCCAGAAGCGCTATTGTGAAATTGTTAAGAAGGCCGGTGTGAGCAGGTGAAAAACTCAACCCTTCCCTGTAGACTGTTATCGCCTCATCAATACGTCCCATCCTGAATAAGACCGCTCCCAGTTCCCTGTAGATGTCCGCCTTATCCACGCTCCCGTCATCCCTGCATTTCAACGCAGTCTCCAGTTCGCGTATCGCGCCGGCATATAAACCCTTTTCAAGCAGCGCATGGCCGAGATTAAAATGCGCCCTCGATTTGCCCGGTGATTTCGAAACAACGTCGCTCCATAATGCCTGTCTGCTTTTCCATACCTCGTTCCTCTTCCATGTCGTTGCGGCAAGAGCGGCAATAACTGCAACAATAACAACAGCGGTTGCAGCATTCCGTATCTTTTGTCCGTATTTGGAGAGCAACAGATACGAAACATTCATGAGAATAAAAGCCGCCGAAAGAATCAACCCTATCGAAGGTAGATAGACCCTGTGCTCGAATATTACATCTCTGACAGGAATTATGCTGGAAGTCGGAGCAAGCGTCAGAAAGAACCACAATACGCCGAAAGATATTAATCCGGAGCGATGTCTGAGAATGACCGCAAGGCCGATGATCGCAGATACGGCCAGCATAGAGAGAGCGGTCCTTATCTCGAACAGACCCCTGCTGACGGGATATTCGTAATCCAGGTTCTGGAGAACCGGCAGGAACAATAATCGTATGTACGTAATGATCACCTTGAATTGAGTAAGCAGATACCGCGAAGAAGAGAGATCATTAATCGAAAACCCGATCTCCTGAGACGCTCCGAGCCTAAAGAGATAGACCGCGCTGAATGCGATTCCCCCGAGGATCAGGGGGCCCGAGAGCTTAATCCTGTCAATGAAAGTTCTCTCTTTAAGGAAATAATAGTCGTAAACCAGCATGACAAAGGGCAGGCTGATAGCAGTCATCTTGGCGCCGGTTGAGAGTATCCAGGATAAAACAGCCACTGTGTAAAGAAATGCCTTTCTTAAGAAAAGGCGCTGCTCTACGGATTTTATTAAAAAAAGAAGGGCTGAAAGATAAAAAAGAGCGCTCAGGACCTCAGCCCTTTGAGATATGTAGCTCACTGCCTGGGTATTCAGGGGATGCAGGGCGAATATAAAACTTGCTGTCAGCGCGATCGGTCCGGGGGTGAAGGGGCTCCGGGTGCATGACAGGACAATGGTTTTTTTTATGAATAGAAAAACCAGTACCGAAACGCAGATGTGAAGCAGTATATTGATTAGATGATATCCCATTGGGTCAAGCCGTCCGAAACGATAATTCAGGGCAAAGGTCATATCAGTCACCGGTCTGCCGGAATACAAAAGGGACATGAAGAACCCGTTATATGATGATCTGCCGGGCTCTTTTATGGCTATGTTTTCGACGATCCCCTTCTCGTCATCGAACTGGAACTCGCCGTTGATGACGCCGGAATATACCATGAATGTCACCGACACCATAATGATCAATGAAATTATGATATGATTTTTTTTCATAAAGACTTAATGGGTTCAGATATTATAACTTTTTAATATTCAAATAAGAACAGCGCCGCTTGTTGAAAATTAAAATATACAAAAAAGTTGACATGAAATAAACTATATGGTATGTTCAAAACATGAACGTTCATGAATTGAACAAAGAAAAGCCTGAAAATCAAGATAGTTACAAGTCTCTTCAACTGCTTGACGAGATTTCAAAAGGAGAGCCTCTTTCCCAGAGGGACCTGAGCAAAAAGCTCAACATAGCCCTCGGTCTTGTCAACTCTTACATGAAGAATCTGGTCTCGAAGGGATATATCACGATCAAGGCTATACCTGCGAAGAGGTACACATATTATTTAACGCCAAAGGGCTTTGCCGAGAAAACGAGATTAACCTATCACCATCTACAAAACTTTACAAACCTTTACAGGGATGCGCGCAGGGATTTTCAGAAGCTGTTTAATGATTTACATATAAAAGGTGTCAGAAATGTCGTCTTCGCAGGACTTGATGAGGTAGCCGAGATAGCCTATCTTTCGCTCCAGGAGATCGACATAGAACTTGCCGGCGTTGCCGACGATGAGAATGCCGGAAAGAAATTTTTCAAACAACTTATTAAGCGGTTTGATGAATTGGACCGGATGAAATACGATTGCGTTGTAATCACAACATTTATGAAAAGGGATTTTGTTTATCAGAGACTTCTGGAAAAAAATGTGGCTGAAGACAGAATCAACTCGATTTATGATATTTCAGCAAAAGGCCTGACAGCAGATCAGGCTACCGGTATTTGAGAGTGATGAAGCGATAAACAGAAGTAAGTTTCTGTTTATTTTGTAAATAGGCGATGCAGATTATTGCAGCCGGCATGAATTTTCGATACGGGTTTGTTCACCTGAACGGCGGTAGCCCGTCCAAAAAATAATTTAATGAGAGAAAGCTTCTAAAAAAGGGATATGAAATTGAATATAGTTTTATCAATTATGAGATCATAATAAATTGGCTACTATTGCAAGCGCAACTATAATAATTGTAATCGGAACAATATGTTCCAACGTCTTCGGCGTTATTAAATCTGTATTGGTGGCAAAGTACTTCGGGATAGGCGCCGGGCTTGACGCATTCTATGTGTCGATTATTTTGCCAATGGTACTAATCGGACTTGTTTTAGGGGCGATGCAATCCAGCATAATACCGGTTTTTATTGAATATAAAACCAAAGGTAAAGAAGAAGAGGGGTACAGGATATTCAATTCTTTTTTTACATTGGCAATAGCAATCTTTTTGTTGTTGTCCCTTATAATGATATTCTTTTCGGATTTTATTATATCTATCGTTGCACCGGGATTTAAGGATGAGAGGTTTTCACTTGCCTCGAACCTATTGAAGATCGTGGCTCCAATAGTTTTGCTCGGAGGCGCTGCTGACCTTATAGGCTCTATATTCAATGCAAACAAAAAATTTGTTGTCCCAGCGTTTGGAGCCACTGTGAATGTAGCGGTATCTCTGGCATATCTTATACTCTTTAAGTCCCAGGGCGTTTATGCGCTTGCAATAGGATTACTTCTCGGGAGTTTAGCGCAGTGTTTGTATGCAATAATTGGAACAATCAACAGCGGATTTAAGCTGGGAATAAATTTTAATTTTAACAGCCCTGGAGTAAAGCAGATCTTCGGTATTATGATTCCAATGTTTCTTGGGTTAACATTGTCACATGCAAATATTACAGTTGACCAGGTTATGGCCTCATTATTGACGAAAGGAAGTATAGCTGCACTTAATTATGCAAACAATATAAACAATATTTTATCTCAACTATTTATAGTTAGTCTGGGATCAGCAATACTGCCGTTTCTCTCCCAGTTAGTTTCTGAAGGAAGAAACGAAGATTTGGATAGAACATTTTATACCGCAATTAGGATGGCTGCCTATATTTTAATCCCTATAACTGTATTTATCCTGATATTAGCCGCTCCTGCTATAAAAATCTTTTTGGAAAGAGGCGAATTCGATCACAATTCAACCCTGGCTGTATCAGGGGCATGGAAGGCATTTTCTTTAGGACTTTTTACATTTGCAACCTGTGTTATAACATCAAGGGTTTTTGTGTCATATAGACGTACAAAACCGCTTGCTTTTGTAACGTTCATGAGTGTTTTTATAAATATCGCATTTAATTTTATTCTAATGCGATATCTGCACCATGTTGGAATTGCCTTGTCAACATCTATTACAGGTTTTTTATCCGCAGTTCTGTTAATTTACCTCTTTAATAAAAAGATCAGCAAAATTAAATTGGCAGAAATTGTCTTTCCTGTTTTGCGAATAATATTTTATTCCTTAGTAGCTGGAAGTATTATGTTTTTTTTATCGTTTTGGATTAATATTCAAAATATTCATGGAATCTCTATAGTCTTTTTTGCAGGATTAATAACATACCTTTTATTATCGTGGATAGGCAATCTTGATGAACTTAGAATTTTAGTAGGCCAAAGGCTTTCAGAGAAATTAATAAAGACGCTTCCATGATAATACTTGTTAATATTGCATCAGAATTCAGAGGTGTCGAAGCCATTAAAAGACCACCTTCCGGATTGCTTTATGTTGGTGGCGCTCTTAAAAGAGCAGGCTTTTTAGTCAAAGTGATGCATATTTCTGCTGCCGATATCAAAAAAGCAGTAGAAGAAATTGTATTAATGCGCCCACTTTTTGTGGGAGTTTCTCTATTTACCGGACTTGTGGCCCGGCATTCAGCAACGTTCTCTAAAGAACTGAAAAGACTTGCTCCGAATATCCCAATTGTATGGGGAGGAGTTCATCCATCACTTCTTCCTGAACAATGCTTAAGCCAGCCTTATGTCGATTTTGTTTGCATAGGCGAAGGAGAAGAGACGATAGTAGAACTCGCAGCGGCGCTTGATGAGAACTTGTCGCTGGACAATGTCAAGGGAATTGGGTTTAAACGCGATGGGAATATATATATAACTGATACCAGACCCCTCATTGAAAATCTTGATGCCTACGAGATGGACTGGTCTTTGCTCGGAATAAAGAATTATGTACAAAAAATAGAAGGATTTGGAGAAATGTTTCCATACATCACTTCTCGTGGTTGCCCTTTTTCCTGTGGTTTTTGCTACAACTATACATTTAATAAGAGGCGGTGGAGAGCACATTCTGTTGAGCATGTTATAGAACACATCAAAAAAATAAAAGAATCTGCCGTGGCTAGTTGGGTTTTTTTTGATGATGACAACTTTTTTGCCAACAAAAAAAGGGCTTTAGATATTCTTTATCGTTTATATGATATCGGAGTTTATTGTTCATTTTTGGAAATCAGGGTTGACTCTATTACCAAAGAGCTTATGAGAGAGTTGAAAGATCTTAAGGTGCAACGAATATTTATTGGATGGGAATCGGGGTCAGATAGAATGCTCAAACTTGTAACAAAGGGATTTGATAAAAAAAAGATTTTGGAAAAGTGCAACATACTTGCTGATTATCCTGAAATTGCAATAGATGCATCGGCAATTATTGGATTTCCGACCGAGACCATGGAGGACATTGGAGAAACGCTTGATTTAGCCCTCAGGATTGCGGAGATTGTTCCGAACAATAATTTCAATATTGGTACTTATCTACCATATCCCGGCACGCAACTTTATGATATAGCCATTAAAGAGGGATTTGTCCCGCCAAAAGACCCGGAGGGATGGGGAGATTTTGATATATTAGCCGGCAATATAAAAATGACGTGGCTACCTTGGGCTTCGAATAATGAAAGCGAAATCTTCAGAAGAATAGATCGGTACAGCAAACTTTTAAATCATATGAGATCACCTAATCCTTTTATAAATTTTCTAAAAATTGTTCTTTATATGGCGGCGAGATTTCGTTTAAGCAAGAGATTTATGTCTTTACCCATAGAAGTTGTCAGCTTCGAATGGTGGCACAAACGTGCTGTAAAAAAAATCACGGAAAAGGAAAAATGAAGGGATAACTTTTTAGCTTATAAAAATAAAAAATGACAGACGCCAACAGAAAATTATGGGATTATTACGAGACTGAAGACAGACATGTTTTTGAATTATCAAGACCCAGGTTGGATTTTATAGTGAAGCAGTTTGCTTGTTTTAAGAAAATCGGCAAGGTATTGGACATCGGGATTGGTGACGGTTATTTGCTGGAAAAGTTGGGTTGCCATTTTGAACTTTACGGAATTGATATTTCGGCATTAAATATCCAAAAGACACAAGCCATCTTTACTGAAAAAAAGATCGTGGCTCATTTGAAGGAAGGCTGTGTGGATGGAATTCCGTTCCCTGACAATATGTTCGATTTTGTCATCGCAAGTGACGTTATTGAACACGTTGATGATGAAACATTGTTGAGGGGAATAAAGGAGATTTATCGCGTTCTCAAGACTGGCGGATATTTTATCGGAACAGTGCCCGCGAATGAAAATCTACACGATAACACAGTATATTGTCCCAACTGTCACAATACGTTTCATCGATGGGGGCACCAGCAAACATTTGATGTAAAAAAGATTAAAAGCATTTTTTCTGGGCAGGGATTTCGAGTCAGAAATATCAAAAGGATCACGTTTTTTGGTGCGCTGATGAATTTGGACACAACAATTAACAAACTAAAATTCCACGTTGGCAAGATGCTTTTTGGATTGTTCAAAAGAATTTTTGCCCCTCAGTGGTGGCTGTTTTTTAAAACTCAGAAAATGAATAAATAGCCTATCCATGAACAACAAGCGACTTTTCTTTTCATTCGGTAGAAACTGGCTCGATTTTGTGAATCATTCGCTCGATGATCAAAAGATGGAGATTGCCTACAATTCCCTTTTAAAGTATCTTCCGGCGGATGAGTATAAGGACAAGGTTTTTATTGATATCGGGTGCGGAAGCGGTATTTTTTCATTGAGCGCGTTACGGCTGGGATGCAAAGAAGTCATCAGTTTTGATTACGACGAATACAGCATCCGTGCTACAGAGACGATGAAAGAAAAATTCTCTTCCCTCATTCCTGGAAATGCCCGCTGGAATATTTTCAAAGGCAACATTCTCGACAACAAACTTGTAGAGAGTTTGAATAAAAAAGGGGATATTGTATACAGTTGGGGCGTTCTTCACCATACCGGCAGCATGTACGAAGCGCTGAGAAATACGATGACATGCGTCAGACCGCAAGGCTATTTGATCATCGCTATTTATAATAAAGCCCCATATTCCGATTTATGGGTCAAGGTTAAGAAGACTTATAACCAATCTTCTCGTCCGATGAAACTATTGTACGTTTACGCCACGCTTGCCTGGATTTATCTTGAAAGATTTATCCATGTTATAAAAGCAGTTGTCAAGGGTGAAAAGCGCACCGATTTTAAGGGCAACGATGACTATCGGGGGATGAGTTTTTTCTACAATATCATCGATTGGCTCGGTGGCTTTCCTTATGAGTACGCATCCTTTGACGAAGTAAAGACATTTGTCGAAAATGAGGGGTTCGATCTGGTGAGGGCAACCGTGAAGTGGCTGTCCCTTTCGAAAGAAGAATACAAGAGGTCCGTCCGGTTTCTCGGTAGGTTTTTTTATTCATACCTTAGCAACTACACCGGCACAAACGAATTCATCTTTAAAAGAAAAACAGGACGCACAAATGAACAAGACTGACAGCTTCGCAAAACTTATCATTCGTCAGAGACTTCATCCCAGAATATGGGATTACTCCTATTTTCTCTTGAATAACAACTTGAAAGTTTTTACGACATTCAGGAGCTTGGTCGTGTCGGAAAAGAAAAACAGGATCCTTGATGTCGGCTGTGGGTTTAAGCCATGGCTTAAACTATTTGATGAAGATAAAATTGAGTATATTGGTATTGATTTTGTTAAAGAAAAATCGTCAGCAGATTTTATTGCATCGGCTGATAAACTGCCTTTTCCAGATAATGATTTTGATGCTTTAATCTATTCTGAAGTGTTAGAACATGCAGAAAATATAACTGCGGCTATAAAAGAGATGCGCCGTGTGGCAAAAAATAATGCGTTGGTTTTTATTTCTGCTCCCCTTGTTTTTCCAGAACATGGCATTCCTTATGATTTTCTGAGATTGACGAGGTATTTTTATCAAACTGTTTTTAAGGAAGACGATATTGTTTTAATCAAGGAATCAAATTCTTCATTATCAACTGCAATTGTATCATTCAATTTGTTTATTGAATCAACTCCGTTCAGCATATTTAGAGGTATTAAACATTTGATTTATATCTTCAACAATTTAACAGGAATAGTTGTTGATGCGATGATGACATTTTTATTTAAAAAGTTCAGAAAGAGCATTAAGCATCAATTTTATTTAATGCCTTTAGGATATGCCTTGGTCGTGAGAATAAAAAAGTGAAGCAAATTAAAATCTGTTTTATCTCTTTATTTGCTTATCCTCTTTTTAATCCCGAGGTTAGCGCAGAATTCGGTGGGGCTGAATTACAGTTGTATTATTTAGCCACAGAATTAGCAAAGGATCCTCAATTTGAGATTATTTTTATAACCGGTGATTTTGGTCAACCCGGCTCAGAAATAAGGGCTGGGGTCAAGATATATAAGTTGTTTAGTTCCTCCAAAACATTGAGATATATAAGAACAATCCTCGAGTATATACGATTATGGTTACTACTTAAAGAAATCGATGCCGATGTATATATACAAAGGGCCGCAGGCATCATAACTGGTTTGATAGCTTTGTTCTGCCGGCTTGACAAGAAAAAATTTATCTACATGACAGCTCACGATAATGACGTGGTAACAGATAGGAAGCCCGCCTGGATGCCCAGTGGAATCTTGGGGAATTTTATATGGTGGGGATTTAAGAGGGGTCTAAAAACAGCCGGTCTAGTTGTTGTCCAGCATCAGGCACAAAAAGAGAATCTTAAAAGATATTACAAAAAGGAGGGTTATATCAGACAGTCTGCACATAGAATTACGGAGGTTCGTGAAGCACCAAGCAAGGAATTTATTTTGTGGATTGCACGATGTGAAGAATGGAAACAGCCTGAGCTGTTTATAGAATTAGCAAGAACATTTTTTGGAGAAAAGTTCATTATGGTCTGTCCTGTTTCAAATGATGTTATGTATTTTGAAGAAATTAAAAGTTTGGCTGCACAATTATCCAATCTGGAATTTATTGATTATGTCCCCTTTAATGGAATCGATGATTATTTTCTAAAGGCTAAGATATTCATTAATACTTCAAGAGATGAAGGTTTCCCAAACACGTTTATTCAGGCTTTTAAAAGCAGAACACCTGTTTTGTCCATGAATGTTAATCCAGACGGCATACTTGAAAAATTTGATATTGGTAGATGTGCCAATGGGCGCTTTGAACAATTAAAGATCGGATTAGAAAATTTATTGAAGGACAATCAGTTATGGCAGAAGCTTTCCCAAAATGCCTATGAGTATGCTGAAAGCAAACATAATATAAAGAAAATAATCGAAGCAGATAAGAAAATGATTTTGAAGTTATTGAACACGGTGCATTAGGCGTATGTGCGGAATCTGCGGAAAGATAAAATATTTGGCCAAATCGTTCAAAGAGTAATAAATACTTCACAGAAATATTTATTGTTATACGCCTAATATTCTATCTGTGAATTTTTTTTGTTTTCGGATAAAAAAGTTCTTAACCTCGGACCATTTAACTTTTTTAATCATCTGCGGCATGGGGTCTTTTTCTGCGTCATTAAAGTAGACAAGGCTTTTTAAAATATGAACTTTGTTCTGTTTTAGCGCCTTAAATTTTTTATCATATAAGTCGAAAGCCTCATTAATGTCCATAATCTTTGACTCTGAAAAGATAAAGTATAGATCAATAAAATCTCTTTTTGTTCCCCTGTCTGCAATGGCGGCTATCTTCATCGGGACAATATCTTTTATGTCGGCTATATTTATTCCTGAAAACGGCAATGTCTCGAAAAGAAGGGGATAGTTGAAATAAAACAGGCTGAACCGGGTGTCACCTGAATAGCCGAGGATTGTGCCCCATTCTTTTCGTTCGAGGATAAAATCAGACAGCAATTCTGAAATCCTTTGTGTTATGATATTTTCATCAAATTTTTCAGGGATAAAAAAATCAAAATCATATGAATAACGATGCCCTAACTGCAAAGCCAAAGCAGTGCCGCCTGCTAAATAGGCAGAGTCTAAAAGCCTGCTTTTGCCTAATATCGCCAGTGACTGCTTTGCATTTTTTGATAGGACTTTTTCAAACATTGGATTTTTGTTTTATCAAGGTTAAAAAACAAGCCCCAGAAATTGGCGGATTTAGGAGAAATCTCTCTTGATTTCATGACTGTGGTCTCGATTTCTTTTCTGCTAATATGTTTGAACAGCCATGAAAGCGCTTTCTCGTCTCCGTATTCCAAAAGACGGGTTATTAAATAAGAAGAATGTTTTCTAATGTCAAGACTATTAAAATCCGTGTCCCAGAAATATTTCTTGATGAAAGATGGCAATCGCATAGCTTTATTTTAGCATAACTAAATATAAAGAACTAATCTATGTGCGGGATCTGCGGAAAGATAAATCTTAACAGCAAGCCTATAGACGAAGCCCTTCTCAGGGAAATGACATCCGTGCTTTTGCTTCGCGGGCCTGATGACGAGGGTATGTATCTTAAAAACAATGTCGGGCTCGGGCACAGAAGGCTCTCGATTATTGACCTGTCCCAGCTGGCACATCAACCGATGTCGAATGAAGACGGAACAATATGGATAGTATTTAACGGCGAGATATACAATTTCCTTGAATTAAGGGAAGAACTTGTAAAAAAAGGACATATTTTCCGCTCTAAAAGTGATACTGAAACAATCATACACCTGTATGAAGAATACGGAACGGAATGTCTGAAATTCCTGAGAGGAATGTTTGCATTTGCAATATGGGATGAGAGAAATCAATTGCTATTTATTGCGAGGGATAGATTGGGCAAAAAGCCTTTATATTATCATCATTCTCCTGATACTTTTGTCTTTGCCTCGGAGATAAAATCCATTCTTCAAGATGATTCTCTTGCAAGAAAACCTGATTATATGGCAATTCATCATTATCTTACTTATCAATATGTACCTTCTCCTTGGACAGCTTTCGGGGGTATAAAGAAACTTCCCCCTGCTCATTACCTCATTCTTAAGAATGGAAAAACAGAGGTTAAACGTTACTGGAAGCTTTCATATCTCCCGAAGCACAAGATGAGCGTAGAAAATTTTAAAGCAGAGATTATAGAACGACTAAGGGAATCCGTAAAGATAAGACTGATAAGCGATGTGCCGCTCGGTGCATTTTTAAGCGGCGGAATTGATTCAAGCGCTGTTGTTGCCATAATGTCCGGTCTGATGAACGGGCCGGTAAAAACTTTCTCTATAGGTTTCGAGGAGGAATCGTATAACGAATTAGAATATGCCAGGATGGTAGCAGAAAAATATAAAACAGACCATATTGAATTTATCGTTGAACCGAGAGCTCTTGACGTAATCGACAAGATTGTCTGGCACTATAATGAACCTTTCGCAGATTCCTCTGCCATCCCGACATATTATGTTTCAAAACTTGCCAGAGAGCATGTGACAGTTATACTGAATGGAGACGCAGGAGATGAGAATTTTGCCGGTTACGGGAGATATACGGCAAATCAGTTTTCCGGCATTTTGCATAAATTCTTTCCTACCCCCATTGCAAAGGCACTTTTGCCTATTGTGATGTTAATCCCTCATGGTTCTGATCCTAATAATTTTTTCTGGAGGCTGAAAAGGTTCCTTCAGGAATATGTCAAACCGCCTGAAATGAGGAACGCACAGTGGCTCTGCCACTTCACATCCGAGATGAAAGCCGGACTTTATACAGATGAATTCTCAGCACAGGTCTCATCACAGGATTCCTTCGAATTGATACTTGATAAATACAGAGAAACGATAGCAGACAATTTTCTTGACAAAACCCTTTATGCAGATGTAATGATGTATCTGCCTGATGACCTCCTCACAAAAGTTGATGTAGCCTCCATGGCGAATTCCCTTGAGGCACGCTCTCCTTTTTTGGACCACGAATTTATGGAATTTGTTGCAAGAATTCCGTCAGGGTTAAAACTTAAAGGAAGGACAACAAAATACATTCTCAAAGAAGCCATGAGAGAAATACTCCCATATGAGGTGTTATTCAGAGAAAAGATGGGGTTTGGGGTTCCCATAGACCACTGGTTTAGAAATGAATTGAAGGAAATGGCATATGATATATTACTTAGCGATACGGCTATGCAAAGAGGTTACTTTCAAAAGGGGGCGGTAAGAAAAATTCTTGATGAACATGTTTCAAAAAAATGGAACTGGCATAATCATATCTGGAATCTTCTCATGCTCGAACTATGGCACAGGATGTTTATTGATAAATAAGCTTGTGGATATGGGCTATCAGCTATCAACTAAGAGCTCTCTAAGGTTGTGCATTGTTTCACCACTTTTTCATCCGAATCTGGGGGGGCCAGGGAGACAGGCGTATACAATGGCTGCTAAACTTTCAGAAAAGGGCGTCTGCTTGATTGTTCTTACAAGGAAACTTGATTTGGAAATTCCGAAGATTGAAGGTGTAACAATAAGTCCTATTCCCACTCCAGCTCCGGGACGATATAATCTCCTGCAATTTACTTTTTTGAATTTGCTAATATCAATGATTTTTTCTTTAGGTGTTTTAGCAAAGCTTATCGTTTATCGCAATCAGTATGATATAGTTCAATTTTACGGCGCAAGCCTGCCTTTACTGATGAATCTGTTGCTGATTAAATTCCTGGGCAAGAAAATTGTTGCAAAACTATCCGGAGCTAGGCCCGGAATGGAAGCCGGCAGTTTCGATGGAATTATATTTAAAAAATTATTTTCAAAAATTTTCTCTTTTGTTGATGCTTTTATTGTTATGAGCGGCGAGTTGCGTCATAAACTTGGGAAAGAAGATATTTCGAAAGAAAAAATTGCTGCTATCCCAAATGGAGTTAATATAAATCTCTTTTATTCTTATGAAAAAGAAAAGAGGCGGGAGTTAAAAAAATATCTTGAACTATCAAGCAGAATGGTATTTATATATACCGGGCGATTGGCGGAAGGCAAAGGTCTTGAAATACTTTTAGGAGCTATGAAAGACGTTCTGAAAGAGGATAAAACAGCATATCTGTTACTGCTTGGAGAAGGACAGGTGAAGAATAAACTGGAAGATAAAGCAGCAGCGGCGGGCATCTCTGATAATATTTGTTTTAAAGGCAACGTAAACAATGTGCATGAATTTCTAAACAGTGCGGATGTTTTTGTTTTCCCTTCACTGAGAGAGGGAATGCCTAATTCACTTCTTGAAGCAATGTCATGTGGTCTGCCGGTAATTGCCTCTAAGATAGGGGGTGTGGTCGATGTTGTAGAAGATGGCAAGTCCGGGATACTTTTTGAGCCGGGTGATGTATCGGGTCTGGCATCCGCTATGATTATATTGTTGAAGGATAAAGAATTAAGACAGAAACTCGGTGCAGAAGCAAGGAAAAGAGCAGTCGAAGATTTTTCTATTGACAGGGTAGCTGATGAATACATTAAGCTTTACCAAAAGCTGTTGACAGAGAATTAATAATAATGAAAACGGAAAAATGACTTGCTTATGGATAATAACCTTGCCATAATAATCCCTGCCTTTAACGAAGCAGGAAGGATTGCAGAGACGATCGCGGGCATACGAAAGTTAACTGATGCTGATATCATCGTAATCAACGACGGTTCTTCCGATGAAACGTCGGCAGAGGCGAGAAAAACCGGAGTGCTGTTATTGGAACTTCCGTTTAACCTTGGATATGGAGCCGCTCTGCAGACAGGGTTTAAATATGCAATAAGAAAAGGTTATAAGTTTGCTGTTCAGATGGATGCAGACGGCCAGCATGACCCTGAATATATTAAGACGCTCTTGAATGAGGTTCAGACAGGTGAAACAGACGTTGCGATTGGTTCACGTTTTCTCGGGGAGGGCACCTACAGGCCTACAACCGTCAAGAAGATGGGCATGGTATTTTTCAGGTTGATAGCCTCCGCAATAACCGGACAAAAAATAACCGACCCTACGTCAGGCTTTCAGGCATTGAACAGTAAAGCTATGGATTTTTATGCAAGCGATGCATACCCTTCAGACTTTCCTGATGCGGACGTCCTTGTCATGTTGCACAGGAAAGGAATAAGGTTCAGGGAGATCCCTGTCAGAATGAACCACAGCACCAAGAGAAAGACGATGCACAGCGGAATAGTGCCGATATATTATCTTTTCAAGATGATTCTTTCGATTTTTGTGACCCTGCTGAGGAGGGATTGATATACAATTATATCAGAAAGAATTTTCTGTTCATCCTTCTGCTGCCTTCAGTATTTGTACTGGCCTGTTTTAATATAAGTGACTTCGACTCCTGGATACATCTTTCATCCGGCAGGCATATGGTTGAAGGCAGGTCGTTTATTACGCATGAAGTTTTTGTATATCCCGCCCTAAACGCACCCGTAACCAATCCTTACTGGCTTTTTCAGATACTTTTATATCTTTCCTTCAAGGCCGGAGGTCTCGCAGGAATTGTAGTATTCAAGGCCTTTATTGTTTCGATCATTTTTTTGTTTTTTGCAAAACTCCTCAGGGAGTTCGGTGTAAGCCCCATCTATATTTTTATTTTTTCGCTTCTGACAGCTGTGCTTGTAAGGTTCAGATTTGTCGAAAGACCGGAGATCTTAGCATATCTCTTTTTTGTTATTTTCCTGTTCGTTTTCACAAAGGCATATTACTCTGACACTAAGCTGATTTATGTCCTGCCGTTGATCCAGATATTATGGGCAAACAGCCATCAAAGCGCTTCGTTGGGGATAATGCTGGCTGTTGTATTTACTGCGGCGATAGTTTTCGAAAAATATTTCCTGATGTCTGCGGAACTTCCCAAAGACAAGAAAAAGAAAATATCCGTATATCTGTCATTAATATTTTTGATATCTATAGGTTACCTCATTAATCCATACTCATATAAGAATATTTTTTCTCCCGCATCGCTTGCCACGAATATTGAGGTCACGCAGTCAATTAATGAGCTGCAGCCGGTAACTTTTGATCCTACATACTTCACTGTGTATCTGACGGTTTTGATCATAGGCGTCATTGTTATTTTTTTAAATTTCAGAAAGATCCCCTCTGCCTGGATCGCCCTTTTCTGCATATCTGCATTTACTTCATTCAGGATTGTGAGGGCCCTGCCTCTTTTCTTTTTTGTTTCTGTTCCGTTGATAGCCGGGTCTGTTGAAGGTCTTGCAGGACATAGGGGCCGGTTTAAAAAAATGTATCCTGCTGCAGTTTTTTCAATTATTGCAGCAGTTGTAATGTATTCAGGTATCTACGGCAGGTATGCCTTCGGTTTCGGTGAGGAGAAACGGCTGTTTGCCCCCGGTGCAGTGGATTTTTTAAGGAGAGAAAATCTATCAGATAAACGCATGTTTAATTATTTTGGCTGGGGAGGATATCTGTCATGGAAACTCGGGGAGGGGAAAGTGTTTATCGACGGCAGATATGCTGAAGGAGGCATCTTGAATGACTATGACCATATACTGGCGGCTTCTCCGGGATATAAAGAGCTGCTTGAAAAATATGGGCTGGAAATTATTGTTACAAATTCGATAGGATTCAGTGACGGGATGATTTATCCATTGATAAACGCATTGGGAAATGACAGTTCCTGGAGGCCTGTATATGCTGATTCGAGCAGTATTATTTTTGCCGATCTTGAAAAAAACAGCCTTCTCCGTGAAATCCCGTACTCGATGGTGCTGGGGGAAATGATAGACGAAGGCGAGTATTTATATGCAATCGGCGTAAGAGGAGAAATTGAAAAGACGCTCGGCAGACTTTATCTGAAAAAAAAGGATTATAAGACTGCAAAATATTATTATGGTATATGGCTGAAAAGGAATCCCGCTGACAGCGCAGCAAGAGGGATATATGAACTGTTAACAAATATGGGTTATTGAGGTGAAAGATGACTCCTAAACTGAAAGCAATAGCTGTTTTGATAGGTGTTTTTTTATTTTTGTATATCATAGAACTTGTCAGGAGAAGAAAACTCAGGGAGGAATATGCATGGTTATGGCTGGTTACCGGGGCTATTATAATTTTACTCTCTATATGGTATGACCTCCTTGTTGCAATCAGCGATTTTATAGGAGGCATCTTGCCTTCTTCGGTTCTTTTCTTTTTCGGGATGGTGTTTCTTTTAATTATTCTTCTTCACATGTCTGTAAAAATATCAAGCCTTGCCGGTCAGGTGAAGACCCTTGCACAGGAACTGGCAATTTTCAAAAAAGATAAAGAAAAGACTTCATGAAGAAGACATTTCTGACTATCCTTGCTTTTCTTCTGGTGTTTTATCTGCCTTTCATAAACAAGGCGGTTCATATTGATGACGGAAATTTCATCGAAATGTCAAAGGCAATGGATTTTCCGTTATCGGTAAAGCCCGGATATATATATTATTTCATGGGTAACAGGACTGATAATTACTCCCCGTTCGATTCCACACATCCGCCTTTTATACCGTTTTATCTGAAATTGATAAGTTCTGCTGCAGGAGGCTATAAAGATTACCTGCTGCATGCAGGCTTTTTGATCTTCCCTGTATTGCTCCTTCTGTCGACCGTCTTATTGGCAAAAGAACTCGGTGTTGATCAGACTGCTGCAGTAATGTTCATCTGCGGGAATGCAGCTTTGCTCCCGGTCAGTCATAATCTCATGGCAGATCTTCCGATGTTCTCTCTGTGGATGCTTGCATCATATTTTTTTATCACCGGGATAAAGAGGGACATCAGGTGCAGGATGGTCTCCGCCTTTCTTGTCATAACAATAGCAGCGCTCATGTCATATCAGACAATTTTTTTGCTTCCTGCATTTTTCATCTATGTTGTAAGCAATAACAAGGTTAATAATAAAATGATGGTATTTTTTTCTATCCCTGTCGCGGCCATAACTCTGGTTTTGCTTTATATCGCTGCGCATTATCCTTCTCCGGTTTCAGGGATTATAAATGAGGTAAAGAGGGGACTGGAGCCGGACAGGATTTTTAATAAGGGGATGAGCATACCTTTATATACAGGCCTTTCCGCAGTTTTTTTGCTGCCCATGAAATACAGGGAGATAAAATCCACAAAAAAAAATTATTTTTTAGCATTGTTTTCCGTCTTAGTAGTAATTCCGCCTGTATTGACGCTTTCATATTCATTGTGGAGCAGTCTGTGGCTTATCATCCTGGCCTCCTCAGGCATATTTTCCCTGATATTTGCCACAAGGATCGTAAGGGACAATATTGATGACAGACCGATAAATTTCTTTTTTCTGACATGGATTGTGCTTGTGCTTTTTTACAATATTCTTTTTATGCCGTTCGGGGCTTTCAGGTATATAATGCCTGTTATTGCACCTCTGACATTTATATTTCTGAAGAATACCCCCAGGACAAAGGCGCTGATGATGTCAGGAGTTCTTACCGCCCTGCTCGGTTTTGCAGTGGCTTGCGGAGATTATATTTATGCTTCTTCATACAGGGATTTTTCCGATGAAGTCAGGAAAACAGTCGGCAGGTCAGGCGACAGGGTCTGGTATATAGGCGAATGGGGTATGCATTATTATATGGACAAAAACGGATTCAGATATCTGACCGCAGGCGCCAATGAACCGGGAGAGGGGGACCTGATAATAATTGCCGATATTCCCAAATTATGGGGACCTTCTCCGGAACTTTACAGCCGCATGAAATTGATAGACGTAAGAGAGACGCGGACATGGTATCCGGTAAGAGTTATGGGGCTTCATGTCAGGGCAGGATATTATTCATCTCTCTGGGGGTATCTGCCTTTTGCAATTTCGGTTCAGCCGATTGAAAGATTCGGGATATTCAGGGTTATAATGTGAGAAGCCTTCCGGAATTCCCGAAGCGCAACAAAGGTATACTCTTTATCCTTATCTGCACAGCCGCTGTCTATAGCAATTCTTTATTAAACGGTTTTGTCTGGGACGATAATGTGTTGCTAATCCCCAACAAAGCGTATCAGACCATGGATATCGGAAAAATATTTTTAACCAGGGCAAACTCATTGGAATATCTGCCCTTCCGGGACCTGACTTATGCAATTGATTCCCGGATATGGGGAATGAAACCGTTCGGTTTCCATCTCTCGAACCTTCTTTTATATCTTATAAGCCTGTTGGTCCTTTTCAAGATGGTAAAAAATATGGCCGTTCTTTCAGGGAAGAAAGAATGGGAGCCGATAGCATTCTGGACCACTTTAATTTATGCCCTTCACCCGCTGCATTCCGAGGTGGTCAATTTTATCCACGGGCGGAATGCTGTCCTTTCATCATTATTTTTGTTCATGTCCTTTAACGCATGCATTGAAGGACTTCAAAAACAGAGAAATTCCCGGATCTTCATTTCGGCGCTTTTGTTTTTCACGGCTCTTTTCTCAAAGGCAAGCGCCGTATTTTTCCCGTTATTCATTGCTGTTGTTTTTTACCTCTTTCCCTCAGGGCTCTCCGGACAGAAGAAGGCTTTCATACTGACTGCATTCATACTTATCGGGCTTGCATCAGCAGTTGTCCATTTCAGGAATGCAATGGCTACAGGTGTTATGGATGTGAATTTTATCAAATACGGGACAGATAACTGGACATTCAGGACCGTAAAGGCCCTCCAGATTCCTTTTTTTTATCTTAGGATGTTTTTTGTGCCTTATCCTCTCAATCTTGAATACCATGTGTCGTTTATCTCCGGATTGTATGCATTCCGTTCAGTTCTTGCAGGCGCGGTCATCGCCTCAATGATTTACTTGTCCTGGATCTGGAGGAAAAGATATCCACTTGTGACTATGGGGGTTGCATGGTTCTTTTTATCGCTTGGCCCTGTTCTTAACATCTTTCCCACCAATCCTGTGGTTGCCGACAGATATGCATTTTTATCTGTTTTGGGTTTCAGCCTTATAACAGCGCATCTGATAAGTAAAACAGCCGTCAGGGGAAAACAAATACTAATATTAGCTGCCGGGGTATTAGTGATATGGGCGGTCATGGATGTAAGAAGGAACATGGACTGGCGTTCTGATGTCACTCTGTGGAGGTCTGAAATAGCGTCAAATCCGGATGCAGACAGACTGAACCTCTCTAATGCTTTATGGAATGAAGGAAGGTACGAAGAGGCTCTTTCGAATCTGTCGGATGTAAGGGATTTTCGTTATTATCAATATATGGGAAGATACCTTTCAAAGAAAGGGAATTACAATGAGGCCATTATACAATACAATGAGGCCTTGCTCAGGGGCGGTGATGCATGGAAGGAGGTGTATCTTGAGCTCGCCATGACATATGAGAAGGCAGGTTTTTATGCGCAGGCCCTTGAAGAATATCTGAAGGCGTCCGAGACAAAAGGCGCTGATCCTCTTGAGTCTGTTGGAATGACTGCGAAAGAGGGGGCTGACAGGGTCAGAGAGAGGCTTTCGTCCGGACTTGAAGATGCAAGACATCGGGCGTTGTCAGAGCCTTCGAATTTCAGGGCACAGGCAGACCTTGCGATCTCCCTTCACAGACTTGGTCTTTATGAAGAGGCAGAGACGTTTTACAAGAGGGCGATAAATGTGGGTCCGGCAAGCTGGCAGGCCTGGTATAATCTCGGCCTTACTTTTATGAAGCGCGATATGTATACAGACGCGATAAACTCATTCGAAAAATCTCTTCAGTCAAATCCTCAAAATAAAGACGCCCTGAATAACATGGGTATCTGTTATATGAATCTGCGCGATTACAAACAGGCGGTCCAATATTATGAGAAAGCTCTCACGCTTGACCCCGGTTATATATACGCAGCGTTCAATCTCGGGAGGGTATATTTCATAAAGGGCGACGGTGAAATGTCAAAAAAATACTTTCTGGCTGCAAAGAAGCTGGCCGAAGGAAACAACACACTTAAGGATAGAGTCGATCAGTATCTTGTGCAGATTGAGTAAGTAGACCCAAACGTTGCATAAATGGAAGGCAGATGCACTGTAAAAGTTCTGCAAATCAACAGGATTTAATTATTATTCACATGAATGCAGACTTAACTAAAAGTGCATTTTACAGAGGGGCCGGCCGCGCTTGAGGACTGTAAGGTGTTGATGGCAGCCCTTTTCCATCACATCTGCCTTCCATATCAGGAACATGTTTTGCAACTGGTGGGTAGAGCAGATAAAAAACCCTTTGTTATCTCTTTCACGGACTCTATACCGGGATATTCCCGCGGCAGAAGCCTTTCATGCGGATATGCCGGTAATTTTAAGAACAAAGATCAGTCCCGTTGCAGTTTTTTCCCTCGTTCGTCAAATATCCGTGACCTCATCACACCGAGTTTCTGCAGAAAGAATCTCAATGAGGTGGCGAGGACCCCTAATCCGTATTTAACGCTTCTTCTGAAATTTATTGATGAAGCATCTGGAAAGTACCTCGCAGGACAGCTTATCTCCCCGACCTGATAACCGAAATAAATTATCTGGCTCAGCATCTGGTTATCAAAGACAAAGTCATCGGAATTTTCTCCCAAAGGCAGTTTTTCGAGTACCTCGCGCCTGAATGCCCTGTAGCCGGTGTGATATTCCGACAGCTTCTGCCTGAGCAGGATGTTCTGTACCAGGGTCAGAATCCTGTTTGAGATGTATTTATAAAGCGGCATACCGCCTTTTAATGCACCACCGGAAAGTATTCTTGATCCCAGCACAACATCGAATTCGCCTGATTCTATGAGATACGCCATGGCCGGTATCAATTTCGGCGTATACTGGTAATCAGGGTGCAGCATGATGACTATATCAGCGCCATGCCCGAGAGCTTCCCTGTAACATGTTTTCTGGTTTCCCCCATAGCCGATATTCTCGGCATGAATGATCGTCTTTAACCCTAAAGACCTTGCAATCTCAGCTGTTCTGTCGCTGCTTGCGTCATCAACGAGTATTACCTCATCGACTATCTCATTTGATATTTCGGCATATGTTTGTTTTAGCGTCTTTTCTGCATTGTATGCAGGAAGGACAACTACCACTTTTTTGTTTCTGACCATATCTTATCGATTTTAGCATTATCAGGATTTAAATGAACAGACAGACGAAAAGTTTTTGAGCCTGCCAGCCGGCAGACAGGCTGTGCCGGAAAATTATTTTCAGCTTGTGAATGATACGGGCTAATCTTATCCCGAATGCCTTCGGGACTCGAACAGCCGAGGCTGCGGCCACTTCATTTCGCTAAGAACTGCTTACGAAAAATATCAAAGTCGCTCAAACCAGCATTGCTTATCGCCGGATTTGGGTTGGCGGTAACGCTATTTTTTCAAGCTCATTGATGCGTTTGAGGATGTCGGGTGATACATCCGAGGCAATAGAGAGATATTTACGATAGTAGTTCAATGATTGTTCCAAGTCCCCCCTTTTCTCCAGAACAAGACCGATGTTGTAATAAGGTTGCGGGTTTGCAGGGTCTGTTCCGATAGCCTTTTCCCACATCGCAAGCGCATCTTTATTAAGCCCTTTCAGGTAATAAATATTGCCCATGTTGTTATAGGCCATGGAATATTTCGGGAAGAGTATGACTGTCTTCCTGAATTCGTCAAATGCCTTGTCAAATTCCTTCCCGGAAGCATAATAGTTTGCCAGCGCATAATGAGGGAGGTAGAAATCAGGGGCGAACTGCAGTAATTTCTCGAGATATGTGACAGAGTCCCTCCAGAAAAAATTTCTCGAAAATGATATCCCGAAATGTGCGGTTATGAATCCGGCCAGAAGCAGATGGGCGATGATTTTTCTGACGGGAAGATTCACCGCAATTTCTGCGAGCAGGACGCTGAACCCGAGTGATGCGAGATATAATTCCTTTTCCGCCATCATATAATCCGCAAATTTCCCTATATTGAACGACATGGCGATCCACACAAAAAACCAGATATACCAGAAGAGGTATTCCCTTTTTTTGAGCCATATTAAAGCCCCTGCCGTCAGGAGCCCTGCCAGCAGAAAATAAGAGATCACAACTTCAGGATCAAGAGCGTTGAACAGCTTCATCTGATATGCTGTCACAGGCGCATCCGTGATAAAGAATATCTTTACATATCTCTTTATAATTACTGAAATGCTGTTGAAAAGTGTGAATAAATCCAGATCAGTTAACGGAGGAGGCCCTGCGACAGCCTGTCTTGCTGCAAGATAAACACCTGTAAAAAAGAAAAAATAAATTATTTTCAGATAACCTCTTGCAGACCTCTGCCTGTGAATAAGGAATTCATAAAGAATGAGAATGAGCGGAAACAGGACGGCGCTTTCACGTACGAATAATGCCGCAATGAAACTTATCAGTGAAGATATATATTTCCTTCTGTGATAAAAAATAAGGGATAGAAGGCAGAAAAGCGCCATGAGTATGATCGAGACGGAATAGAACCAGCTGACCGCCTCGACTCTTGCCGGATTTACCGCATAGATGAGAGATGACAAAAAGGCTATCCGGATATTGCCTGTAATATCGAGAACTAAAATAAAGCATAATGCCACCACAGCAGCATTAAGCAGTATATTTACTGCATTATAACCCATCGGATTCATCCCGAAAGCTTTATATTCAAAAAGATAAAAGACCTTTAACAGCGGCCGGTAGTATTTAAGGACATATACCGAACCCGGATTGTCTTTCCTCTGATTAGCGAGGGTGTCTTCTGTAAAATATGACGGAAGATATTTTAGATCTTTAATGGTCGGGTCTTTAATGACGAGTTCGGAATCCCATACAAAACCGTTCCTCAATGTGACCGCATACAGCAGAAGTGAGACCAGAACGAGAAAGGCAATGTACAGTTTGATTTTATCAGCGGAGAAAAAGTCCTTTTTGCCTAAATCCATATAGTCTTTCAGTAAACCCATTTAGAAGACTTTTGCCTTCTAAATGGGTAAATGCTTTTGTAACGTTAATAAAACCCCGTTAAATTATTTTTTGTCGTACGCTGTCTTGTTGATTATAATAACACAGTGGCTTTGATTAATAATAAAACCAGAACAGGCAGAATATTCGATATGCTCCTGTTGTCGGGCCTATCCGGTCTTGTTTTTGTTTTATCCCTGAGAAGGCTTGCAGACTATGATTTGTGGGGCCATATGAAGGCCGGTGAATACTTTTTCAGGACAGGCTCAATACTCAAGACACATTATTTTAACTGCAGCTGGCCGGAATTTCCCTATTTGAACCATGAATGGCTTTTTCAGGCAATAACATATGGACTGTTCAATGCGGGTGGGGAGGCGATTTTGGTTTCCTTGCAGATTTTTCTTTTATCGGCAGCCTTTGTCATTCTCTATAGAACCGTCAGGTTATATTCCGACAATATCCCGCTTGTTGTGTTTGTCCTTGCTATCGGGACATTAGCTTCTTCCCACCGTTTTGTGCTGAGGCCCCAGCATTTTTCATATTTATTTCTTCTGATTAATCTTTTCTGTCTCCATCAATATAGCAAGGGCAGAACAGGCTATCTTTATATATTGCCCGTCGTCATGCTTCTCTGGGTAAATATACATGCGGAAAGCCTTTGGGGAATCGCAGTCCCGGGAATATTTGTTGTTATTGACGCTGTAAAAATTTTTTATTGGAAAAAAGCGATTAACAATACGTCATTCCCGCTTGTCGGGAATCCTTCTTCAGAAAGACTCCCCGAATACAACGGGGCAGGCCGGACAAGCCGGGGTGACAAAACGGGTAATCATAATTATGAACTTCTTAGTAATTTTAAAAAGCTCATCTCTGTTTATGTTCTGGTAATCGCTACGTCTTTAATTAATCCATTCACATACAAGACTGTAATCTGGCCCCTGCTCGTCATGTCCGAACAGTTTGCAGGTGTCGAGGAACTGCTGCCTTCAACAGCAATAAGATATCTGCCTTTCTGGATATACTTCGGGGTTTTCATGATATCCGTCCCTTTCTCCTTAAGCCGAATAAAAGTTCATTTCATTATTATTTCGCTCTTTTTTGCCGTAGCAGCCTGGACCGCAAACAGGGGCATACCCCATTTTGTTTTTGCATCGGCCCCGGTCGTTGCAGCCGGATTGTCCCATATAATGCAGGCATTCAAGAATGTGATTGCTAAGGGCGGACTGTCGGATAAATCCCATACGTTTCAGATTTTTATAAAATCCATCATCTTTGTTTCTTTGTTATTTTCTATTGCTTCGATAATGACAAATCCGCGGTATTTAAGGAAATACGACAGCGTGCCTTATCCGGAAGGCGCGGTCGGATTTATAAAAAAGAACAATATAACAGGCAATATGTTCAACCTGCACGGCTGGGGAGGATATCTTGTATGGGAGCTTTATCCGGATGTCAGGACATACATAGACAACCGTTTTTTCCATAGAAGATTTTTTGAGGAATATGAGAATATCCTGTCAGGGGGGATGCAATGGCATGACCTGCTGGATAGATATAATATAAATATAATCCTTCTGGATTACAGTCCCTCCGGCGACCTCAACCTCAGAGACCGGCTTTTCAGAAGCGCTGAATGGGAGCTTGTATACTGGGATGACTTCAGCCTTCTTTATCTGAAGAACAAACCGGAGTTCGCTGAAATTCATAGAAAATATTCAATGCATATCATTAATCCTGATACCGGGAGATTCGATCTTCAAGGATTGGACAAAGAAATTCTCCTGTCAGCCTCGGAAGAAGTGCGTAAGAACATCGAAAACGCCGGGGATTCATGGAAAGCCAGATTTCTTATCGGAAACATTGAATACTATCTCGGGGAAGCGGATGAGTCTGTAAAAAACCTTGAAGATGCTGTAAAACTTTCGATAGAGCCTGTTCCCGCAATATATTTTAATCTCGGCCAGGCTTATATGGCGTCAGGAAGGCTTTCCGATGCAGAAAAATCTTTTAGGAAAGTTGTCGAAATTGCTCCTGACATGCAGTCATATAAGGCTCTCTGGAGGATTTACATTCTGCAGGGGAAGAAAGAGGAAGCTGCCCGGATTTTCAAGAAACGCCTGAGTACAGAATGAAGATATTTTCGGTCTTTGTTGAAAAAATCAGGGAAATTATACAAAAAAACGGCTTTGTGTTTCTTTTAATATCTGCTTTTGTAATCGCAGCGCACGGTATAGGGGTTTTTAATGGTTATACCTGGGATGACAACTATCTGATGCCGAAGGCAGAGAGACTTTTATCAGCGGCGATCTTATTAAGTATGTCTTGATTTGCCGGGAAAAGAACTCGATGGGATCTCCGGACGGTGAAAGATATGGGAACGGGCTGAATACAGCGTTTCTGGCAATGCAGAACTGCTCGAATATGTGAGGTTTAAGCGATATGGAAAATGGTTGCTGGCATACTATCTCTAATAGTTTTATATATTATATTTTTATGTCATATAGCACTTGATGCAGCATCCGGTCTTCTAATTTTATGTTTTAATGGAACAGTATCTGGTTTCCTGCTTCCCGGGAATAACAGTAACAATATAGCTAATTTATAGATATACTATATTACATATATAGTTTTTTGTTACAGTCTTGGCAAAGATAAAACTCTAAAAATAATACAAAAATTTATAATTTTTACGGAACTCAAATTTTTATTGACATTATCAATAATTTTGAGAAAATGTATTTTACATAAATAAATGTCCAATAGATTTTTGGGAAGGGGGTGTCATAATATTTTAAACATTATCAGCAGTGATTTTATTGTCTTTGTATATTTTGAGAAATCAAGATAATTTTTGAAAAAGTCTTAGAGGGAGGGATTTATTATGAAAAGAAAACTTAGAGGAAATGATTTATATTTTTATTTGACCTTGATAACTTTATTATTATTAACCCGGCAAATGAATAGTGCAACTTAGGCTGCATATTTTATCCTTGGGTGTTTGAAATATTTCTTGATCCGTTCCGGCATTTTTTGAAGCTTACGCATGTGTGAAACTACCTTTCTC
>JBFMDL010000024.1:0-34643 GCA_040753635.1 Nitrospirota bacterium
TCATTACTGTCCGGTTAAATTTCCGCGCCTTGCATCCATCGAGGGGTTAACATAAATGGATTCTTTATTTTTCAATAAGTTAGCTCTTTCCATAGTCTGCTGTCCGGTAAAGTCCATATTTCATATCCAAAAGGTGCTTTCCAACTCGTGTGGATGCCGCCTCATAACTAAGCCAGTGATGCCTTTGCAGGCTTTTTAGAGGTACTTTCATGCTGTCCGGACTAATAAAGCACGTGAATATAGCCCCTTTGTAAGCTCTTTCTGAGTTTTTTACCGGACACTACTGTCATAGTTTTTAAATTGTTTTTAAGGCTCTGTTTTTAATTCTTTTAAAAAGATTACAGATAACATTATAAAACATCAAGAAGATTTCCCTTTTTTTAAGTGGAACAGACCGGATACCATAGATATCGTTGGCTGAATATTCTGAAGACATCTGTTACCGAATAAAATTACCGACAAAGTGTTTTTATTGTGTCATACTATCCATTATGTGTAAAATGCCGGGCGTTTTTATGGTTAACAAATGGTGTTCCTTCAGGAAGTTTTGATGATATAAACTATTATGCTGGAAATCGACGGTAATTATGGCGAGGGAGGCGGGCAGATACTCAGAACTGCATTAAGTCTTTCCTGTCTTTTAAATTTACAATTTCATCTGTTCAATATAAGAAAAGGCCGGAAAATGCCCGGCCTCATGCCACAACATTTAACATGCGTCCGTTCCATGATGCAAATATCCCGCGCAAGGGTTGAAGGCGACTTTATAGGTTCCCAGGATCTTATTTTTTCTCCTTCAGAAATAAGAGCCGGTAATTATTTTTTTGATATTGGAACCGCAGGTTCAACCTCGCTTCTGCTGCAATGCATTCTTCCTCCCTTGATATTCGCAAAAAACGAATCCGTTGTTACAGTAAAAGGCGGCACTCACGTGCCGTTCAGCCCCACTTTTAATTACATCCGCGATGTATTTATACCCATGCTTCGTAAGTTAGGCATAACTTTGACTTCTGTGATCAACCGATATGGATTTTATCCAAAGGGAGGAGGCGAGATAATCATCAAAATTACACCATCAGAAGAAATCCATGGATTAACCCTTCAAGAAAGGGGGGGATTAAAAGCCATTCAGGGGATTTCGGGTGTAGCGAATCTTCCGGAAAGTATTGCTCAACGGCAGAGAGAGGCAGCGATTAAGACCCTTGCAGTTCATGGTTTGAAGGCGGAAATCGAGATGCTTTCTGTACCTGCCTTCGGTCATGGCACTTTCATTTTTATCAAATCAGAAACAGACATCTGCATCTCCGGATTCTCATCTCTGGGGCAGAGGGGTAAAAAAGCAGAGCTTGTTGGTGAAGAGGCGGCAGGGGAATTAATCACTTATCATAAATCTTCTGCCTGCATCGAGCATCATCTTGCAGACCAGATTATACTATATCTCGCCGTTGCTAAAGGTATCTCTTCGTTTTCTACTTCGTGTATAACAAATCATCTGTTAACCAACCTCTGGGTTATAGAAAAATTCACGGGTATAAGATTTACGGTCACAGGCCAAAAGGGGTTTCCGGGAAAAGTTACCCTGTCGGGCAAAGGACTGTCTTTTTAATCTTGACTCAAACCGGACTTACCAATAAAATCATGGTGGGCAGTCGCAGAATCGAACTGCGGACACGAGGCTTTTCAGGCCTCTGCTCTACCGACTGAGCTAACTGCCCACGGATAATAAATATAACCATTAGTTTTTTGATTGTCAACACATGGAAAGATCAACGGCAAAAAAAATTGTTTCATATTTCCCTTCTTTTGTTTCGGGCATACTGTTAGTGCTGACTTTTCCGAACTTTGATATCTATCTGTTTGCCTGGGTGGCTTTTATCCCCTTTTTATTGTCGCTATGGGACAAGAATACAAAACAGGCTTTTATATCAGGTATGGTATTGGGTATCACCTATTTTTTCGGAACGCTCTATTGGATATACCACTCAATAAATCATTACGGTGGGGTGCCGTTTTTTACCAGCATTTTAATTGTTTTATTGTTATGCCTTTATTTGAGTATTTATCCCGCTGTATTTTCTTATCTTTTCAGTTCGATGATCAAGAAGACAAAACTTCCCGCACTGCTGATTGCGCCTTTACTGTGGGTTGTGCTTGAATTTATCAGATCTTACGCTTTAAGCGGTTTCCCGTGGTCCAGCATCGGCTACAGCCAGTATAAGTTCCTTTCAATGATCCAGATATCGGACATAACCGGGGTATACGGAATCTCTTTTTTGGTGCTCTCGGTCAACGGAGCTGTAGTAGACCTTTTTCTTCTGAAAAAACGTCTCAATGAAATGCCCTTATTCCCTCTTTCTTATACGGTTGTCGGTTTTTCTTCTCTCTTGTTGCTGTTCTTATTAACCTTTGGCTATGGTATCTGGAGGACGGGACAGGACAGACCCGGCAAAATTATCCAGGCCTCTGTTATTCAGGGCAATATAGAACAGGACAAAAAATGGGAACCCGCTTTCCAGGAGGAGGTCATTAATACATATTTCGAGCTTTCCACGGAAGTTCTTCGTTCTAATCCCGACTTAATTGTCTGGCCCGAGACGTCTGTGCCTTTTTTCTTTGGCAGCGATGTTCAAAATACCGAAAAACTGTTGGAGTTTCAAGAAAATACCGGGGCTTATCTGCTTTTCGGCAGTATACTGGTCAAGGAGCAGACAAAGGAAAAAAGTCTTATGACAAACAGCGCTGTATTGCTTGATAAAGAAGGAAAAACATCTTATAAATATGATAAAATACATTTAGTCCCGTTTGGAGAGTATGTCCCTCTCAGAAATATTCTCTTTTTCATAGACAAACTTGTAATCGGAATAGGAGACTATATCCCGGGAACCCAGTATCTGAAAGCTGAGACAGAATTCGGGAGATTTGGGACATTAATATGCTATGAGATCATATTCCCCGGGATGGTAAGGAAATTTTATACAGACGGCGGTGATTTTATTTTAACTATAACAAATGATGCATGGTTTGGAATGACTTCCGGTCCATATCAGCATTTCAGCATGGCTGTATTCAGGGCGATAGAAAACAGGAAACCTGTAATAAGGGCTGCAAATACAGGTATATCTGGTTTTATTGACAGCAATGGACGGATCAGGTCAAAGACATCTTTGTTCCGTAAAGCTACTTTATCTGATCAGATAAAGTCCGATGGAACTATGACTTTCTACACAAAATATGGCGATCTTTTTTCTTATATTTGTATTGTATTGTCCGTGATTTTAATAATAAATACAAGGTGGTGGAGGATATAAATATGTTGTTTCAATCAGAACTTAAAGAAGAACTTTCCGATATAAGGGCTAAAACTGAAGCCTTACGAGGTTATCTTTGATGTTGGCAGCAAAAAAGAAGAAATCGTAAAAATAGCAAAAGAGCTTTCTTTAGAAGAAGTCTGGACATCTCCTGAAAAAACAAAAGATCTCCTCAAAAAAAAATCGAAACTGGAAAATGTAGTTGCGCCGTTCGAAGCCTTAGAAAACAAACTGTCTTACATAGAAGACTCAATCGAAATTCTGGAAGAAGAAGGCGGCGAACTGTTCCTTAAAGACATAAAAAAAGAGATAGCCTCCTTAAAAAAGGATTTTGAAACCCTTGAACTGCGGAATATGCTTTCAGGAGACCTTGATAAGAACAACGCTATTCTTACCATTCATCCCGGCGCCGGCGGAACCGAGAGTCAGGATTGGGCTCAGATGCTGATGCGCATGTATCTAAGATGGGCTGAAAGAAATGGATACAGTTCCAAAATTGTTGATCTTCAACCAGGCGATGAAGCGGGAATTAAAAGCGCAACTATCACATTCGACGGAGAATATGCATATGGATATCTCAGCGCTGAGGCAGGAGTTCACAGGCTTGTCAGAATTTCTCCTTTTGATGCAAACAAGAGAAGGCATACATCTTTTGCCGCTGTTATCGTATTCCCTGAAATTGAAGATGATATCGAAATCGAAATACGGGAAGAAGATGTAAAAATGGATACATTCAGGGCATCTGGAGCCGGAGGGCAGCATGTTAACAAAACTTCATCTGCCGTCAGATTGACACACATTCCTACAGGCATTATTGTAAGCTGCCAGAATGAAAGGTCTCAGCATAAGAACAAGTCTCTTGCAATGAAGATTCTGAGGGCGAGACTTTACGATCTTGAACTTAAAGCAAAAGAAAGAAAACTCGAGACTCTTCTCGGCGATAAGAAGGATATTTCATGGGGCAGTCAGATAAGATCATATGTTCTTCAGCCATACAGACTTGTGAAGGATCACCGAACAAATGTTGAGGTCGGGGATGTTGATTCAGTACTTGATGGAAATATAGATATATTTATAAGGGAGTTTCTTAAGAAAAAATAGAAAGGTATCCTTCCTTGGAGAGATAATTAATTGACATTTTTTTGCAGTACTAACTCTTAATAAATATTAAATATAAAAACCAGTAGTAGTAGTATGTCATGTTAGTATGTGAAGATCATATAAAACATATTGAATAATAAGGAATATTTTCTATAAGAAACCTGTAGAGAAGATTCAAAAAAATCACCGAAAAGAAGGATTGAAAAAACTTAAAAAAATACTGACAGATGACCAATAGAAAGATTGCCTGGAATGTTAAGATAAGCTATAATATCCTACCTTCCAAGTTGGAGTTATTAACAATTGTTGATAACTTGTTAATAAGGGCGCGGAATGACTATAGAAGAAATATGGAATAAAATTCTTACAAAAATAGAGGGAAAAGTTGGAGCAAGTACTTTCGATTTATGGTTTAAGCCGATTAAACTAACCCATTTGAAAGAACAAACAGCAACAATAGAAATCCCGAACAGATTCTTTAAGGAATGGATAGAAGACTCTTATCCGAATATTATCAAGGAGTCCCTTGAAACAATACTTGGTTATCCTGTCACATTAAAATATAAAGCTGAGGAAAGAGATCATACCACTCAAAAAAAGATTATTGAACGGCTTGAAAATAAAAGAATAAAGCTCGCAAACAAAGGCATATATCTACATCCTAAGTATACATTCGATAATTTTATTACAGGGGCGAGCAACCAGTTTGCCCAGGCCGCCGCGTTTGCGGTTGCTGAATCACCAGGCAGAACCTACAACCCTCTTTTTATTTACGGCGGAGTAGGGCTGGGGAAAACACACCTGATGAACGCTATAGGCAATAAGGTTTTGGAGAAAAGGCAGGATTTTTCCGTTCTTTATGTTTCTTCTGAACAGTTTACTAACGAAGTAGTAGCATCTCTCAGACATGACAAGATGTCCGAATTGAAGGAAAAGTACAGAAATCTTGATCTCCTCCTGCTTGATGATGTGCAGTTTATTGCAAACAAAACCGCTACCCAGGAAGAATTCTTCTACACGTTCAATACATTATATGAAAAGCAGAAGCAGATAGTTATATCATGTGACAGACCTCCAAAGGAAATAAGCGAAGTTACCGACAGACTGAGGTCAAGATTTAATATGGGACTTATTGCCGACATACAGCCGCCTGACGTTGAAACGAAACTTGCGATTATATATAAAAAAGCGGAAATGATGGACATAAAGAACATTCCGGAGGAAGTGGCCCTTTTCCTCGCCAATAAAATAAAATCAAATATAAGGGAGCTGGAAGGAGCGCTGATAAGGATAGCGGCGCAATCATCGCTGACGGGTGAAGAAATTAACCTTGAAACAACAAAAAAAATTCTTAAAGATATAATTCATGATGAGGAAAAGCCTATTTCAGTGGAAATGGTTCAGAAGACGGTATGTGAATTTTATAATCTCAAGCTCTCTGAATTGAAGGCAAGGAGAAGGACGAAAGATGTGGCTCTTCCAAGGCAGGTTGCGATGTATTTAAGCAAACAGGTCACAAATGCATCCTTGAGTGATATTGGAAAGCATTGCGGCGGCAAAGATCATGCGACAGTCATTTATGCATGTAAACAGATAGAAGAAAGAAGGAATAAAGACGAAACTTTCAACAGAATGATAGAAAATCTTCTGCATAAGATAAAACATTGAGGTCTACAACCTATAAGGAGGGTATATGAAAATAATTGTCTCAAAAGAGGAAATACAGGCGAAGCTCTCTAATATCCAGAATATCGTCGAGAAAAGAAACACCATGCCGATTTTAAGCCATTTTCTTTTGGAAGCAGGGAAAAAAGGGTCGTATATAGTTGCGACGGACCTTGAGACAGCCCTTAAAGAACCCCTCCAGATAAAGGTCGAAAAAGAAGGGAAGATATGCGTTCCTGCAAGAAAGATGTTCGAGATAGTAAGAGAGATCGAAGGAGAATTGACCTGCGAAACAGTTGATGAGCAATGGATGAAGATAAAAGCAGGCGCCAGCAACTTCAGGCTTGCATGTTTATCATCGAAGGAATTCCCCGCATGGCCGGGCATGGAAGACATGGAGGAAATTCATATTAATGCGAAGATATTGACGGAAGTGATAGAGAAGACAGTATACGCAGCCGGTGAAAGCGACACAAGGTATACGCTTAACGGACTCCTTTTTCATGTATTGCCAGGGGTTGAGATTACGGTTGTAGGCACAGACGGTCACAGGCTTGCATTGATAAAAAAGAAGATAGAAGGTTCTTTGAAGGAAGAGAAAAAACTTATTATACCCAAGAAAGCGGCTGCCGAACTCAAGAAAATAATCGATAAAACAGATGAGAGCATTAAAGTAACGCTTTGCAAAAACCATGTCCTGTTTACAATAGGCGAAATTCAGTTCCTCACAAGACTTATAGAAGGGACCTATCCCAACTATGAACAGGTTATACCATCTTCCAATGAAAAACGAATTTTTGTGCAAAGGGAATCGTTCTCAAAATCACTGCGAAGGGTTGCGATCATGTCCAAAGAAAGGTCGAATGCCGTAAAGATGGACCTGTCGGAGAATTTAATCGCTGTCACTTCTTCCAACCCGGACATCGGAGAAGCGCAGGATGAAACAACGGTTGAATATCAGGGAGAAAATTTGTCGGTGGGGTTTAATGCAAGATATCTTATAGATATTCTTGAGGCGATGACTTCAGAAAAAATCGTTATGGAATTGCAGGCGCCTTTAAGCCCTGTTCTGATTAAAGAGGAAAAGGATGAAGGATACATGTGTGTAATAATGCCGATGAGAATATAATGCCGTTTAGGATAATAGCTTTATTAAACAGGTTAAAAATTATTTTTATAGAGAGGTAAGATGGCAAAAGGCAATAAAGGTTCAGAAGAAGAGGATAATGAAAAAAATAAAGAAGAAATCAACGGTGCTTATGGCGCTGAAGACATAAAGATCCTCAAAGGTCTAAGTGCGGTAAGAAAAAGACCGGCTATGTACATAGGGTCAACCGGTCCTGACGGCCTGCAACACCTTATATACGAGGTGGTGGACAACAGTGTTGATGAATCCCTTGCGGGTTTTTGCAATAACATAGATGTAGTCCTTCATCTGGACGGAAGTTGCACCGTCATCGATGATGGAAGGGGCATTCCTACCGGTCCTCACCCCGGCGACGCCGAAGGCCGCTCCGCTGCCGAAGTGGTTCTCACAGAACTGCACGCCGGCGGTAAATTCGAGTCAAAGGCATACAAAATATCAGGCGGACTTCACGGCGTTGGTGTCTCTGTTGTGAACGCCCTCTCTGAATGGCTTGAAGTTGAGATAAAACAGAATGGCCAGGTCTTTCAGCAGAGGTTCGAGAGGGGAAAACCGGCCGGGCCTTTAACACTGGTTGGAAAGACTAAAGGCAGGGGAACAAAGGTTACGTTCAAGCCCGATCCAGAAATATTCGAGACAACCGATTTCAGTTACGACGTTCTCTCTCAGAGATTAAGGGAGCTGGCATTTCTCAACAGGGGACTCAAGATAACAATCCTTGATGAAAGGGCAGACAAAAAAAATGACTTTATTTATAAAGGCGGCATAGTCTCTTTTGTTGAGCATATGAATCAGAACAAAACACCCCTCCATCCCAAGCCCATATATATATCAGGGGAAAAGGACGATATCTTTGCTGAGGTTGCACTTCAGTATAACGATGGTTACTCCGAAACCATCTATACGTTTGCCAACAATATAAATACAAGAGAAGGCGGCACCCATCTCATAGGATTCAAATCCGCTCTCACGAGGACGGCGAACAGCTATGCTTCATCCTCAAACATTATTAAGAACGGCAAAGACAGCATTTCAGGAGAGGATATAAGAGAGGGATTGACGGCTGTAATTAGTGTTAAACTTCCGAATCCCCAGTTCGAAGGACAGACAAAAATGAAGCTCGGCAACAGCGAGGTCAAGGGGATTGTGGAATCTATAGTTAATGATACGTTATCTACATATTTTGAAGAAAACCCTTCAATTGCAAGAAAGGTAATCGAGAAGGCGATACAGGCTGCCCGGGCCAGAGAAGCGGCCAGAAAAGCCCGGGAGCTGACGAGAAGAAAGGGAGCGCTTGAAGATACAGGACTCCCGGGAAAACTTGCCGACTGCTCCGAAAAAGACCCTGCCCTGAGTGAACTGTTTATCGTTGAGGGGGACTCGGCAGGGGGGTCTGCAAAGCAGGGCAGAGACCGGCGGACACAGGCAATCCTTCCGCTCAGGGGTAAAATACTTAACGTTGAAAAGGCCCGGTTTGACAAGATGCTGAGTTCTGAAGAGATACGAATACTGATCACGGCTCTTGGCACGGGTATAGGCAAAGAAGATTTTGATATTTCAAAGATAAGATACCACAAGGTTGTCTTGATGACTGACGCAGATGTTGACGGCGCTCACATAAGAACCCTATTGTTGACATTTTTTTACAGGCAGATGCCGCAGGTCATAGAAAATGGATACCTCTATATTGCGCAGCCGCCGTTGTTCAGGGTTAAGAAAGGCAGGACCGAAAAATATATTCAGAATGAATCCGAAATGCAGAATATGCTGTTTGAGCTTGCTGCAGAGGATATGGGCATTTTTATCAAGGGACAGGAGATAAAAGGCAAGGCGCTTATGCCATTCCTTAAGCGCTTGCTGAACTATGAGAGGTTGATGGAATGGTTTAAGAGAAGGAGAAGGGCTCCGAATGTTCTGAGGTTTTTACTGAGCGAAGGGATAAACAAAACATTGCTGAAAGAGAAAAAAAAGCTGGAGGAACTTCTTGAAAAATTAAGTGCGCAGATAACCGATGCCCAGATAGGAGACGTTTATGAAGATGAGGAGCATGGAGGATATGGCGTTGAAATCAGGAGACTGAATTACAAGCTCGTCCTGGATGCCAATCTTTTTTTAACCCCGGAATTCAGGGAATTGGAAGCCCTGCACAATTACATCAAAGAACTCGGAAACCCTCCTTACAAAATAAAAATAAAGGATGAGCGGAAGGAAGTGAAATCGACATCAGAACTGCTTAATTATGTCTTTGATGCAGCCAGGAAGGGGTTGTCAATACAGAGATACAAAGGACTCGGCGAGATGAATCCTCAGCAGCTATGGGAAACAACTATGGATACGGAAAGAAGGACATTGCTTCAGGTCACTATTGAGGACAGCGTACAGGCAGACCAGATATTTACCATATTAATGGGAGATCAGGTTGAGCCGCGCAAAGAGTTTATCGTCAGACATGCCCTCGAGGCAAGAAATATCGATATTTAGGGGAGAGTGAATGTCTAAAGTGCCTGTAAATATAGAAGAAGAGATGAAAGTCAGCTACCTTGATTACGCGATGAGCGTAATCATAGGAAGGGCTCTGCCGGAGGTCAGAGACGGCCTTAAGCCGGTCCAGCGCAGGATACTCTATGCCATGTTCAGGGAAGGCCTTGTTCCCGGAAAGAAATATTCAAAATGTGCAGGTGTCGTAGGTGAGGTATTGAAAAAGTATCATCCCCATGGAGACTCTGCAGTCTACGATGCCCTTGTGAGACTCGCACAGGACTTTAACATGAGATATATGCTTGTGGATGGTCAGGGCAATTTTGGCTCAATCGATGGCGACCCTGCTGCTGCCTACAGATATACAGAGGCCAGGCTTGCGAAAATAGCAGAGGAATTATTGGCGGATATAGACAAGGAGACTGTGGATTTTGTACCCAATTTTGACGAGACCACCGAAGAGCCGAAGGTTCTTCCGTCGAGGATACCCAATCTAATCATTAATGGCGCAGCCGGCATTGCTGTGGGTATGGCAACAAACATCCCCCCCCATAATCTCGGAGAGATTATCGATGGACTCATAATGCTCCTGGAGAAACCGACTGCGAATGTTGATGATCTCATCGGAATCATAAAAGGACCGGACTTCCCAACCGGGGGGATAATACACGGTACAGAGGGAATAAAAGCCGCTTATACGCATGGAAGAGGGTTAATTAAAATCAGAGCAAAAGCAAGGATAGAGAAGGAGCACAGAGGCGGAGAAAACGTTATCATAACGGAAATCCCGTATCAGGTTAACAAGGCAAGACTTATAGAGAAAATAGCAGAACTTGTGCGTGAAAAAAAGATTGAGGGTATATCCGACATAAGAGATGAGTCCGACAGGGACGGTATACGTGTGGTGCTTGAGTTAAAACGCGGGGAGATGGCGCAGGTGATTCTCAATAATCTGTATAAACATACTCAGATGGAGACAACTTTCGGCATAATAATGCTCGCCCTTGTCGGAGGACAGCCTCATGTGCTGAGCCTGAAGAAGATCCTTTCACATTTCATTCAGCATAGGCGTGAAGTTGTTATTAGAAGGACAAGGTATGAACTCAGAAAGGCGGAAGAAAAGGCCCATATACTCGAAGGCCTGAAGATAGCCCTTGATAATCTTGACGAAATAATAGCGCTCATCAGGTCGGCCAAGAGCCCTGATGAGGCAAAACGTGGATTAATGACATATTATCCGCTTTCAGAGGTCCAGGCACAGGCCATTCTGGACATGAAACTGCAGAGGCTTACAGGGCTCGAGCGTGAAAAGATAATAGGTGACTACAAAGATACATTAAAGGAGATAGAACGATTAAAGGCGATACTGGGCAGCGAGGCTCTTGTATTAAATATAATCAAAGATGAATTGCTTGAAATAAAAACAAAATATGCAGATGAAAGAAGGACCGAGATAACTGAAGAGACAAAAGAGATAACCATTGAAGACCTGATAACCGAGGAAGAGATGGTTATAACCGTGTCACATCAGGGATATATTAAGAGAAACCCCCTAAGCGCATATAGAAGCCAGAGGCGAGGCGGGAAAGGGCTGATAGGCATGGAGACGAAAGAAGAGGATTTTGTCGAGCAGCTTTTCATCGGTTCAACGCACGACTATATGCTTTTTTTCTCCAATCTTGGCAGACTTTACTGGTTGAAAACTTATCAGATCCCTGAAGCGGGACGGGCGGCAAAAGGTAAGGCTCTGGTCAACCTGTTGCAGCTTTCCGAGGGCGAACGCATTTCCACAGCGCTTCCTGTTAAGGATTTTAAAGAAGGGTATCTCGTTATGTTTACAAAAAATGGAACCGTGAAGAAAACAGCCCTTACAGCATACAGCAATCCAAGAGGGAAAGGCATTATCGCCATATCACTTGAAGACAATGATGAGCTTATTGCCGTAAGGAGAACCACCGGTGGAAACGATCTGATAATATGTACGCTGAACGGGCTGGCTATAAAATTCAATGAAGAAGATGTCAGGGATATGGGAAGAACAGCAAAGGGAGTCAGAGGTATCAGGCTTGTAAAAGGCGATAAAGTCGTTGCAGCCGAAGTTGCTGAAGAAAAGACAACCCTCCTCACTGTTTCTGAAAACGGACTTGGTAAAAGGACAAAGATAGAAGACTATCCTCTCCAGCACAGGGGCGGGAAAGGAGTTATATCAATAAAACTTATAACGAAAGGCGGAAAGGTAGCCGGCCTTCTGCAGGTAAGAGATGAAGACGAGGTTGTTATGATTACAGGCACGGGAAAGCTTATCAGGACAACCGCTGAAAACATCTCTATTCACGGCAGGAATACACAAGGTGTAAAAGTCATGGATACCGCAGACAAAATAGTAAGTCTTGCAAAGGTCCTGGAGAAGGATTGAACGGATAAATCATAAATTCCAGGTCCCATTTATAAGCTATTATTCAAGCAGTTGAATTTTGAAATGATTTTGAGATTGAGATATTTAAATTTTGAATTTCTTTATGAAAGAAGCATCAGAACTTCTGGAAAATGGACTAAAAGAGCTTTCTATCACTTATACATCTCTGGAGATAAGCGCTTTCTTAACCTATCTCGAAGAACTTAAAAAGTGGAACAGAGCCCATAATCTTACCGGTTTAAAAACAGACAGAGACATTATTATCAAGCATTTTCTTGACTCACTCCTTTTCATTAAGGTCTTGCCAGACAATGTCCGGACGGTTGCCGATGTTGGAAGCGGCGCAGGATTTCCGGGGATACCCATGAAAATTGTGAATCCTCTTTTGGAAATGTTTCTGATTGAGCCGTCACAAAAAAAGGCTATTTTCTTGAGGCATATTTGCAGCAAACTCGGACTCAAGAAAATAGAAATTATAAATAAGAGAATAGAGCATATTGATGTGCTGAGGGTCGATGCAGCCGTCACAAGGGCCCTTTTCAGCATTAGCGATTTTATAAGAAAGGCAGAAGGCATTCTTCATGAGAAAGGCATTTTAATACTAAATAAAGGACCAAAACTTGAGGAAGAAATTCAAAAAATCTTATCAAAAAAGATTTCTGTAAAAGATCTTAAGCTCCCGTTTGAAGATATAATAAGACACATGGTGATAGTGAAAACATACCTTTGAAATCAACCGAAAGATAGAAATTTCCCGGTTCCATGGAATTGACCCTGACGTTGCAGAAGGAACGAGGCGGACATGCTGAAAAAGTCCATAAAAGCGGCAGAATTTGATTGTGATCTATGTGAACGCCGGCATAACCATGAGTGATTTCCGCCTCTCTTCTTCGAGCGTTATTCATGCAACTGTAAGGATAACATTTAAACAATAATCAGCAAGCCCTCATCCGAAAAAAAAGTTGACATAAACAGTTTAGGAGTTTATAAATATATAAAAAATAAAAATATTAAACGGGAGGTAATATTATGGAAAAGGTGATGGCAAGAGGCCCGAATTTTGTTTTTACCAAGGAATTTATTATACTGGAATACGGCAATGAAACATGGGAAAAACTTCTGGGTATTTTGTCCCCGGATGCGGCGGGAATATGGTCTCAGCCGCCATTAGCTTACAACAGTTATCCTTTTACTGCCTTCAAGGAAATGATTTCCGCCCTGGCAAAAGAATTAAAAATAGTTAAGGACTCCGAGACGGCGAGATTATATGAATATATTGCTGACCGCAGCTTAAACCGTATTTACAAGATGTTTTTCAGGCTTGCCAATCCCTCATTTGTGATAAAAAATTATCCGAAGTTATGGGAAAGATTCTTCGATTCAGGAAAAGTAGAAGTTCCGTTATCTGAAAAGGGACATGCAATGGTGAAATTTATCCTGCCTGAAATTTTTCTTGACTGGCTTCCTCCGGCTTGTCTGGGTTACTCCAAAAAAGCAGTTGAAATATCAGGGGGTGAAAATTTGACAATGAGCTTGAAAAACAGGAACCATTTGACCGATGAATTATGGGAAATTACATATGAACTGAGATGGGATGAATAAACAATATAAATGCAAAGAATATTTTAACTTGTAATTCCACGTGGTCTTGCCACGGGGTTACCTTATAGTCCCTTCCCCTTGAGGGGGGAGGTTAGGTGGGGGTGATAATTCTTTTTTTCACCCTCCCCTCAGTCCCCTCCCCTCAAGGGAGGGGAGATTTTATAGATACCCTGCGGTCTCTGCCGCAGGGTGATTCATTTATCCTCCCTGGTAGGGGATTAAGACATTTTAATATGTAATTCCTGAAGTTTTTCTTTCGAAAACCCCGCTGTGCTAAAATGAATGATGCTTGAATTATCGAAAATTTCCCTTACGTTTCTTATAATCCTGTTACTCCTCAGGAAGAAGCTCAACATCGGGTATGTCATGCTTATCGCATCAGCGGCAATCATAATACTTTACGGAATGAATATATCAAAAATATCGGTTACAATACAAAAAACACTCACTAGCGGGATAACAATAAAACTGATTCTGGCGCTCTCGCTGATCAGGATGTTCGAAATTATACTCAGGGAAAACGATGTCCTTTCGTCAATGATGTCATCTGTTAAGACTTTTTTCAGAAGCAGGAGGGCTGTAATTATATCTATGCCAATGCTGATAGGCATGCTGCCATCGCTCGGCGGGGCGTATTTCTCGGCCCCGATGGTAAAAGAGGCAACCACCGGGCTTAAGATGAGCCGGGAAGAAAAGGCATTTATTAACTACTGGTACAGACACCCATGGGAATATATCCTGCCTCTGTATCCGGGCATCCTGCTCGCTTCAGCGGTAACGAACGTACCACTCTACAATTTGATCCTTGCAAACCTGGTATATGCGATTGCTTTGCTGGCAACAGGGTTTATATACAGCATGAGAGGCACAGTCACCCCTGGTGAAGTTGAAGATAATAAAACAGATTCCGGAATTTACAACCCAAAAACAGGGAGGAACGCAAAAGAGAAATTGAGTTTTTTGCCAATTGTTGCTGTACTCTTCATGGTCGTTGTGCTTCGCATAGAGCTTCACTACTCACTATTATTAGCAACAATCCCTTTGTTCGTTTTTTACAAATATCCGTTAAAAGAAATCCTTAGAATAACCAGGCACGGCTTTTCGCGTGAAGTCATTGTGCTGATATTCGGAGTGATGCTTTTCAAAGAGGCTATGGAAGCATCCGGCGCCGTTGAAAACCTCAGCATTTTTTTTGTTGAACAGGGCATCCCGGTTCTGCCCATACTGTGTCTGTTGCCCTTTTTGGTGGGGATGTTGACAGGCATTACCGTAGGTTTTGTCGGAAGCACGTTCCCTCTATTAGTAAGCCTTGGAGGCGGGGCTTCTCTCTCTGATATATCGTTTGCCTTCGCTTCTGGTTTTATCGGCGTTCTCCTTTCGCCTGTTCATCTATGTCTCATACTTACAAAGGAATATTTCAAGGCAGACCTCTGGAAGATGTACAAAAAAATGATGCCGGCTTGTGGGATCATATTTATGGCTGCAATAATTGAATATTTGATATTGCGGTAATTATTTGTGCTATATTTGTTAATACCGTTAAATATTTTGAAACATGCTTAAAGAGTTAAAGATAAAGAACCTCGCAATAATTGACAACCTGACGGTCAGATTTGAAAAAGGCCTTAATGTACTCAGTGGAGAGACCGGAGCAGGGAAATCGATAATAGTTGATGCACTCGGCCTTGCGCTCGGTGACAGGGCTCAGGCGGATTTGATAAAATCAGGCGAAAAAGAAGCAGCCGTGCAGGCGTTTTTCGAGCTTGAAAATTATTCAGATTTGCCGGATGTGGGCATAGACATGTCAGAGGGCCTGGTCATGAGAAGAGTCCTTTCCTCCGTTGGCAAGAGCAGGGCATATATTAATGATTCCATGGTAACATTGCAGACGCTGTCGGAGATCGGCAAAGCGCTTGTTGATATACACAGCCAGCATGAACACCAGAGCCTTCTTACCGAAGAAAAGCAAAGAATCCTTCTTGATTCTTATGGCAGACTTGAGCCGGAGAGGGCAAAGGTCGAGTCGCTTTTCAGAGAAACGCAAGCTGTTAAAAATGAATATAATGGATTAAAAGAAAAAATGAAAGAAAGGGCTCACAGGATTGACTTGCTGAGTTTTCAGATAAACGAAATCAATTCAGCGTCTCTTAAACAGGGTGAAAAAGAGGCCCTTGAGGAAGAAAGGAAGATACTCGCCAATTTAAATAAATTAAATGAACTGGCCGAAGAAGCATATTCACTGTTATACGGGGCAGAAGGCGCCTGCACAGAAACGCTTTCGAAAGTAATGGCAAATTTAAAAGAGATGCAAAATATCGACAATAGCGTTGAAGATACCCTGAAAATCCTTGAATCAGCCATGCCATTGATCGAAGATGCGTCGATAAGCATGAGAGGATACAAGGACAGATATGATTTTGAGCCGGGCAGGCTGGAGTTTGCAGAGGACAGGCTTGCCCTAATTACAAAAATGGAAAAGAAATACGGCGAGGGCATTGAAACAATCTTAAAATATAGAGATGATGCGGAAGAAGAACTTAAGTCGCTCGAGATGACTGACGAAAGACTAGCTTCGCTGGAGGCGGAATACAAGGCGAATGAGAAAGCTCTTTTGGATGCTTCGAAGGTCCTCTCTGAAAAAAGAAAAAAGACAGCCGTAAAGATAGAAAAACTTGCCGGAAATATATTAAAAGAACTCGCATTTGGTGATGCTCAATTGAGGATCAGGATAAACAATGACATCGGCGATGACGGACAATATAAATTAAGCTCAGATGGTATTGACAGAATAGAATTTCTGTTTTCGGCAAACCCCGGAGAACCGCCGAAACCTCTCTCCAGGATAATATCTGGAGGAGAGCTTTCCAGGGTTATGCTCGCCCTGAAAAGTATTCTTGCGGATGTTGATAATGTGCCTGTTCTGATTTTTGATGAAGTTGATGCCGGCATAGGAGGGAAAACAGCGGAGAGCGTAGGGAAGAAACTTGACATGATTTCGAAAAAACGCCAGCTCCTCTGCATAACTCATCTGCCGCAAATAGCCAGTTTTGGAGATTTTCATTTGAAGATTGAGAAAAAGAATGAGAACAACAGGGTTCATGTGGAAGTCAAAGAGCTTAGCGGCAAAGAAAGGCAGGATGAAATTGCCCGCATGCTCAGCGGCAAGATAACGGATATATCCCTTAAACACGCTGGAGAACTTTTGGAAAGGGTAAAATGAGTCAGCAGTCAAAAATATATATGATGGGAAATCATCCCCCTTGCCCCCGTTTAGCCCATATTATTATTCACAAGCTGAAAATTTATGAATAGGGTGTGTTAGGAGAAGGGGAATGGAGGGATTTGAAAGGTATTCAGATGAAAGGAAAGATTAAGATAAACACAGAGCTGTGCAAAGGATGCACATATTGTATCGATACATGTCCCAAAGGGGTTATTGTTATCAGAAGACGATTCAATAAAAATGGATTTTTCCCTGCAATCGCAAGGCATATGGAAAAATGTACGGGATGCGCGATATGCGCAAGCATGTGTCCTGAGATAGCGATAGAGGTTTACAGGAATAATGATAAAGATAAAACCGTCAAATGATTTTTATGTAGGCTGTCAGATCAAGGAATATTGACTGTTAAAGATCAAGCTTTTCTTTTCTTGACCACAACTGTGCCTGCGACTATATCTCCGAGACGCTGCCACTTTAATGTCCCGGCCATGGTTACGACCGCCACAAGATAATAGAAAAAGCCGTCAACTATCCGCATAAGATTGCGCAGGAATCCTGCCAGCAGTCCGCATCTTGAAAAATCGTCTTTAAGTACTGTTATACCGCATATTTTTTTGCCGGGTGTTTTACCATAGAGCCCTTCGAGCAAGGAATGGTACAAAAACCCCCCTGTTAAAAAGTAACCGGCGGTTAAGAATACAAATAAGAATATTCTAAGGGGATTAAACGAGGAGGAAGAGGCATTCAAAAAATAGGCCGCAAAAAAAATCGCCGGAGGCAGCATGAGAATAACAGAGTCAATAATTTTTGCCATGAACCGCCGGAAAAGGGTTGCAAACTCGTATGTGTCTGAATTTATTTTCCAGGTTCTTAATTTGAATTTTTGAATAAAGGCGGATATCAGATAGATGAAAATAAAAAATATCAAATTACCGATTAATATCAACCGGAGTATTTTCCATAAATAACCATTCTTGAAAAATGGATGTTCAAGCCTGACAGGATTTGTGGCGATCCCATTTTCAAGAGTATAAAGATGTTCGCTGAAGAAGCCCCGGACCAAAAGGAGGAGTTTATCGTGATGAATAACAGGCGACCAGTCAATAAATAATCCCTGAATATTCAGTTCGGCCGATTCGTGCCATGAGCCATCTTCATATGCTGTAAAATTTATGCGCTGCTTTTCTGAAAATTGTCCGTTAAACAGATATATCCTCTTGTCATCGGAAATAATTTTTATCGATCCATGGTAGCCGTGAGATTCTGCTGTGTCCCAATCTTCGCCGTTAAATACCGACATATGGAGGAGTTGACCGGATAACCAGAAAATATATAGTCTGTCTTGAAACCATAAAAGTTGCGGCGGGTTCGCACATGCCTGTTTATCTGAAGGATATTCTTCAGGCAAAGGGATGTAAATCAGCTCAGCCCCTTTAATCAAATTCAGCACAGGTTTGCTTTTAATGTAACTCAGTACGAATAATCCCTCCCGACTAACCGCGCCATATGGATTTTCCCCTATTGCGTTTGATCTTGTCTCGGTCCAGTTTAAACCGTCAAATGTCCTGTAAAGCCCATTGTCGAAGAAATAAACTGTATTGCCAGCCTCTTTAAAAGAATGGAAAGGTTTTATCTCCTGCGTATTTGAGACCTTTCGACCGTCGAACACACTGAGCAGAAATCTTTCTTCGGGCTGTTTCCGGTCATCAAATGCAATATCGCTGAAGTCAACCTCTTTGGAGATTATATAAAGCTTATCTCCAATCCCGATGACTTCTTTCGATAATGTGGGAAACGGCATCATGCCGAAAAATATGCCGGGCTTTAAAAACATCAATGCAAACATAACAATGTATAATGCAAAAAAAGCAAAAATCCCGAGTGCGGCAACGCCGATTGCAAGTTTTATATTTTTTTTCTTTTCCTTTTCCAGTTCTAATGAGATTTTGGAATCAATTTGCATATATCAGTCCCGAATTTTTCAAAGTTTATCATAAAAAAGGCATTCCCTCCACTTTAATGTTGCCGAAATAAACCTTCTGAGCTATACTTAACAAGTTAAGCCATTGTTTTTAATAAATAATCCGGAGAGAGTCAGATGCCTTTTTTTGGTGAAGTATTTTCGAGCGAGATAATCAGGAAGCCCGTATTAGACCCGAAGGGCGAAGAGGTGGGGAGGGTTAAAGACCTCGTTATAATAAAGGGAGATAAACTTCCCAAGGTGTCGGCGCTGATTATTGAAAGAAAAAAGCAGCCCTTTATTCTTCAGTGGAAGGATCTGAATATTTTCAACAAGAAAATAATTTCTTCGAAGGTTTATGGCGATAGCCTGCAGCCTTATGAATTGAAGGAAGACGACCTGTTGATAGTAAGGGATATACTCGACAAGCAGATCGTTGATGCTAACGGCGCAAAAGTGGTTAGGGTAAATGATATAAAATTGGAAGGATATAATGAAGACGCCTTGCTTATTGCCGTTGACGTTGGAATGAGAGGAATACTGAGGAGGCTGGGGATAGAGAGGGGCGGTGAGGACTTGATGAGGTTATTTAAAAGGCACCTCCCTTATAACTTGATAAGCTGGAACTACATACAGCCTCTTCATCCAAAACTCTCTGAAATAGCCCTTACAGTGCCGAGGCAGATGGTCTCCGAGTTGCATCCTGCTGATCTGGCGGCAATAATAAGCCAGGTGTCCCATAAAGAAGGGGCTTCATTTTTTAAGGATCTTGATATCGAGACAGCGGCTGAAGCGCTCTCAGAGCTTGAACCTGATACTCAGGCAGCAATAATAACCGGAATGGATACCGAAAAGGCAGCTGATATCATAGAAGAGATGCCCCCTGATGAGGCAGCTGACATACTCAGCGACCTCCCTGCTGAAAAGGCTCAGGAAATACTTTCGAGCATCGAAAAAGAGGATGCCGAAGATATCCAGGAACTCCTTGGCCATGAGGAAGACACCGCAGGCGGTCTGATGACTAATGAATTCATCGCATATCCGCCTGATATGACTGTCCAGGAAGCATCCAGGCGCTTCAAGCGGGACGCTATAGATGTCGAGACAGTATATTACATATATGTTATTGATAAAGACGAAAAACTCACAGGTGTTACATCGCTCAGGGAATTGCTGCTGGCCGAACAGGACTGCATACTGGCTGATATAATGGAGACGAATGTCAAGACAGTCGAACCGGGTGCAGATGAAATGGAAGTTGCTGCAATCATATCCAAATACAACCTGATGGCTATTCCCGTAGTAGATGAAAATGGATACATGTACGGGATTGTAACAGTTGATGACATAATCGACATCCTCCTGCCCCCTGCGGCAAAAAGGAAGCGGAGAAAAGTATGAGCCGCTGGAAAAGGATTTTAATCTTTCTTTCGATAATGGGCCCCGGAATAATAACTGCTAATATTGATAATGATGCAAGCGGTATAACCACCTATTCTGTTGCAGGCGCCAGATTCGGATATGCGCTTCTATGGACATTGATACCCACAACCATTGCGCTTGTTGTTATTCAGGAGATGATCGCTAGGATGGGGGCTGTGACAGGGAAAGGCCTGTCCGATCTCATAAGAGAAAACTATGGCGTTAAGTCCACATTTTTCATGATGATAGCGTTATTTATCGCCAATTTAGGGACAACTATTGCGAACTTTGCAGGATGGGCGGCCAGCATGGAAATTGTAGGATTTAGCAAATATATTATGGTTCCCATCGGAGCTGTTGCCATCTGGATGCTGGTGACGAGAGGCAGTTACAGGTTTGTCGAGAGAATCCTGCTTTTTGCTTGCCTGATATATTTTGGTTATGTAATATCCGGGATTATGTCCCGTCCTGACTGGTCCGAAGTATTCAAAAAGACCTTTGTGCCGGACATAAAACTTGACTCAGAATATATTTATCTCAGCATCGCAATAATAGGGACTACCATAACCCCGTGGATGCAGTTCTATCTCCAGTCATCGATTGCCGAAAAGGGCATTAAAAAAGAGGAATATAAAGCTACAAAGCTTGATGTAATTCTCGGATGCAGTATTACGGATATAATAGCCTTTTTTATTATTGTCACCTGCGCAACAACATTATTTCCCCATGGCATCAGGATTGATGAAGCTTCAGAGGCAGCACATGCCCTCAGCCCCCTTGCAGGCAATTATGCGTCTTTGATATTCGCCATAAGTCTTGCAAACGCCTCTCTTTTGGGCGCAATAATCGTCCCTCTCGCTACCGCCTATTATATATGCGAGGCGATGGGATGGGAAAGAGGAGTGAATAAGTCGTTCAGGGAAGCCCCGCAGTTTATGTGGATTTATACGGTGATAATTGTTGCTTCGGCGACGCTCATACTGTTGCCGGGCGCTCCGCTCGTATTCCTAATGGTGTTATCAGCTGTTGTAAACGGGATTCTCCTGCCGTTTGTCCTTATGTATGCCATTTCCCTTGTAAATAACAAGAGACTGATGGGAGAATACATAAACAGCAAAGGCTATAATTATATTTCATGGGGGACGGTGATTGTAATTATTGGCCTTACAACATTTTTGATCGTCACCACTTTTGCGCCGTTTAACAGCTAAAGAATTTGCCTTGAAAATATTAGGTATAAAATTCTTTATTTATCCGGCTTATGACTGTTCCACAAAATGCAAAAATATCGGAAGAAATGCTTTTGATTTATAATAATAGATATTTCCGGAGGATAAATGGTTAGGACTATAGAGTGGAAAGACGGGAAAGTTATAATGCTTGACCAGTCAAGGCTTCCTATCGAAGTCGCTTATATTGAATGCGACGATTACCATAAAGTTGCCGAGGGGATTAAAAGACTCCGGATAAGGGGCGCCCCTGCTATCGGGATTGCCGCTGCAATGGGTATAGCGCTCGCGGCACAGGGAATTAAAGCGGAAAGTTTTGAAGCATTTATCGGCAAACTGGAGCCTGTCTTCGAAACGATGCTTTCAACAAGGCCGACAGCCGTAAATATTAAATGGGCAGTTGAAAGGCTGACGGCATTTCTGTACACACACAGGAATGAGACCGTCTCCGGGCTTAAGAAATTATTAATAAACGAGTCTAAAAAGATACTCGATGAGGATATTCAGATCAACAGGGCGATCGGGAGATGGGGTGCGCAGTTTATCAATGAAGGCGATATAATACTTACACATTGTAATGCCGGCGCACTGGCAACAGGCGGTTACGGGACGGCGACAGCCCCGATGTTTGTTGCAAGGGAACAGGGCAAGAGATTCACCGTTGTTGCAGACGAGACGAGACCTGTGCTTCAAGGCGCAAGACTAACAACATGGGAGCTGATGCAGGAAGGGATACCGGTTACATTAATAACTGACAATACTGCAGGAGCCCTGATGAAAAGAGGAGAAATAGACCTCGCTATTGTCGGAACAGACAGGACCGCAAGAAACGGCGATGTTGCCAATAAAATAGGCACTTATACAGTAGCTGTACTGTGCAGGGAGCACGGCATCCCTTTTTATGTCGCAGCGCCCCTTAGCAGCATAGATTTTTCGATCCCTTCGGGTGATTACATACCTATCGAAGAGAGAGACCCTGAAGAAGTCACAAATGTCTTCGGAAAATGCAGAATAGCGCCTGAAGGTGTTAAAGCTCGAAATATCGCATTTGACGTAACTCCGGCAAAATATATTACAGCTATAATTACCGAAAAAGGCGCATTTCGTCCCGGAGATCTGAAGGAGCTTACAAGAGACGGGGCGGATTTAGAAGGCATTATGATAAAGCAGCAGGAATGAGAGGAGTTGCAGCTTGACATCGAAATGCGCTCTATCCTATCATCAGAAAATGAATTTACAGAATATTTTTAATTTATATGAAGACAGGCTTCAACTTGTAGAATACAAAATCAGCGAACTTTTCAGAAATAAAATACCCTTCATACCTTCTATAGGAAGTTATATCATTTCAAGCGGCGGCAAGAGGCTCAGACCCCTGTTTCACCTTATAAGCGCCGATATCGCGGGCTACAGGGGGGATGCAGATATTGAGATAGCAGGCATTATCGAATTGATTCACACTGCATCCCTTCTTCACGATGATGTTGTTGATATGGCAGAGATAAGGAGAGGAAAGCCCGCTGCCAATTCTGTATGGGGCAACCAGATTGTCATACTTGTCGGAGATTTTTTATATTCCAACGCATTAAGGGTTGCCGTGCTGCAAAAAAACCAGAAGATAATGGAGGCGCTTTCATCTGCTACCACCAGAATGACCGAAGGCGAACTCCTCCAGCTCAACAGAATAGGCGATCCTGACATCAGGGAAGAGGAGTACATAGAAATAATATCCGCAAAAACCGGAGCGCTCATCTCTGCAGCGTGCAGAATAGGAGCAATTCTCGGCAGGCTTTCAAAAGGACAGGAGAATGCCCTCGCAAATTTTGGGATGAAAACCGGCATAGTTTTTCAGATGGCGGACGATATTCTCGATTATATGGCAGATGAAAAGGAACTCGGGAAAAAGCTCTGCAAAGACCTGGAAGAAGGTAAAATAACATTGCCTCTGCTTTATATACTGACGGTTGCGGAAGAGAACGAAGTCAACGAAATAAAAAAAATAATAAAAGAGGAATTCTCTAAAAAAGGAGCTGCAAGAATTCTGAAGCTCTTGAAAAAATACAGATCAATAGAGGCCTCTTTTGAAAAGGCTCAATTGCTGGTAGACGAAGCTAAAGCCGAACTCTCGATTTTCCCCGATTCCCGGGCAAAAGAAGCTCTTCTAACCATAGCTGATTATGCGCTCAAGAGAGAGAAATAATGCATAACCTTGTGAAGCTTGCCAGACTGACTGTGGAAGAGTTTATAAGGAAACGGAATACGATATCTCCTCCTGAAACTCTATCACCGGAAATGGCCGAGAAGGCGGGTGTATTTGTATGTATCAAGAAACACGGACACCTCCGGGGATGCATAGGAACGTTTATGCCATGCACTGAAAATGTGGCAAACGAGACAGTAAGAAATGCAATAGCCGCCGCTACCCAGGACCCCAGGTTTTCGCCTGTGGGAGAGTATGAATTAAATGAGCTTGAATATTCTGTTGACGTGCTTTCCCCCCCTGAGAAAGTTAAAGATATAGGCGAGCTTGATCCTAAGAAATATGGGATTATAGTAGCCAGCGGACAAAAAAAAGGTCTGCTTCTGCCTGATCTTGAAGGAGTTGAAACCGTTGATGAGCAGCTAAGGATCGCCAAACAGAAGGCGGGGATTGTGCCTGATGATAAAGTGGAGATATTCAGGTTTAAAGTTCAGAGATATAAGTGATTATGCCCAATGACAGCGCAAAAACGGATAAGAGAAGCGGAATTGCCGGTAAAATACGGAAGGTTCTGAGGGTTTTATTTTTTATTTTGCTTGTGGCTATTGTTCTGTTCGAAGGGTATTATATTTTTGTCTTAAGGGACAGAATGCGCCGGCAGAAAGAAGAATTAGAAAATATTACGATACAACTGCAGTCTTTGAAAAATGAAAGAGACGATCTTCATGAAGAACTGTCTTCAGCCAGAAAATTAGCAGGAGAAAAGACCCATGGAAATACCTCTGAAAGGTAATATTAAAGACGTAAGTCTGGTTAAAATACTTGTATACCTGAACAGGGACAGAAAAAGCGGAACGCTGTCTTTAAAGACACCTGCCTTTATAAAAAAAATATTTATTAATATGGGTGACGCTATTTTTGCATCCTCATCCTATGAAGACGACAGACTGGGGGAAATGCTTCTCAAGGCAGGCAAAATAACGGTGGAACAATACGATAAATCGGTTGAGCTTTTAAAAACCACTAAAAAAAGACAGGGTGCCATACTGGTCGAACAGGGTTTTCTTACGCCTAAAGACCTATTTTGGGGGGTCAAATACCAGGTCAAGGAGATAATCCACAGCATGTTTCAGATAGGGGAGGGAGAATACGTATTTAAAGAAGGAGACATCCCTTCAGATGAAGTCATAACATTAAAGATGAGCACAGGCAACCTGATATATGACGGGGTTAAGAAAATAGAAAACTGGACAAGGATCAGAAATGAAATGCCTGATACTGATTCGGTGCTTAAATTGACTGAAGATCCCCTAAGCCTTTTTCAGGATATTGAACTGAGCCCCCAGGATAAAAAGATTCTCTCACTTGTTGACGGCAGAAAAACTATTCAAGAAGTCATAGACAGTTCATGGATGGGCTCTTTTGAGGCATTGAAAATACTTTATGTACTGTGGTCGATAGGTATGGTTGAAGAGTCAACGGCCATTCAGGCCGGGGAGGAATCCCTGAGAGATAACGGGGTGCGCGCAGAGGAAACCGTTTCATTAAATGATATTTTACAGCCGCTTTCAGAGGAGGAAGAGTCTTTGTCAGAGAGAGTGGAATCCGTTTATTCACGGCTTAACAGTATCAGCTTCACTGAATTGCTTGAGGTTGACGAGAAATCAGACAGTGAAACAATCAAGAAAAATTATTACAGACTGGCCAAAGAATTTCATCCCGACAGATATTTTACTTTTGCTGACCCCTCCATTAAAACAAAACTTACATCTGTATTTGATGCTATTACAAAGGCATACAATACATTAAAGGATGACAAGCTAAGGGAAGAATATTTTAGATCGTTTACATCTCCGGGAAAAATTAAAGAAGGCGATGAAAAAAGTAAGGCTGACGAGCAATTCAGAAGGGGGGTTGCAGAGATTAAGAATGGAAATTTCTGGGGGGCGATCGATCACTTTAAATGGGCCTCGAAGATGATGCCGAAAAATGCCGGTTACTGGAGTTATCTTTCGCTGGCATACTCAAAAATACCCGGAAGGCTCAAAGAGGCTGAAGAGGCTCTCCTGACCGCTATAAAACTGGAACCGTTTAATGCAGATTATTATGCAAATCTGGGTCTCATTTACATAAAGGCCGGGCTGAAAAAAAGGGCACATGGTAATTTCCAGAAAGCGCTGAAGATCGACCCTAAAAACGATAAGGCAAGAAGAGGGCTTGAACAGACAAAAGAATAATTTTACATAAATGAGTCTGAAAGCCTTTTATACCTTTTAAAAACCACATTTTTTCTGATTCAGCATATTACCTGCTGTGTTATAATGTCTAAACCTGCAGATTTAGATTAATAAAATAGAGGAGGTTCTAAGTGAGCGGGCAGGAGGAGCAAGAAGTTAAAGGGTTAGAGGAATCTTTAGGTGGCTATAAGGAGAAAATCCCGCCTGTAAACAAAGGCTCTTTGACATGGGAGAGGGAGTTGATTTTCCACGGCAGAACGCAGCGCGGGGAAGAGGTTGATTATGACGCCCAGTTCCAATGGGGATGTTCGCCGACCGAAACGCTGCTAATGAGCGTAGCCGGATGTCTTGCAATTGATGTAGTTTCTTTTTTACAGAAAATGAGGGTTAATGTTACAAAGTTTAAAATCGATTACTCTGGTGAAAGGAGGCTTACACCTCCGCAGTATTATAAATCCATGGAGATGGTTATTCACATTTCCGGAGAGAATATAACCGCAAAGAAACTGGACAGGGCCATATCCCTTTCACAGGAAAAATACTGCTCTGTATATCATTCACTGAGAAAGGACATCGAAGTTAAAGTCAGTTATGTTATTGAGTAAGGTTGCCTAATAAATAAACGTGGCAGGGTCTTTGAGTTCGTGGCAGCGGTTGCAGAGGTTCCTTGCTTCTGCCTTCCCTACAACCCATGTATGAGCCTTATGGCAGTTAAGACATTCAAGTTTTGCCTTTGTCATGTGAAGGTTGTGCTGCCCTACCCTTGCCTCATTGCCGTGACAGTTTTTCAGGCAGTCCTGGCTTGATGGTTTTATTTCCCCATGCGGATGGTGACAGTCAAAACATTTCAAAGATGACATGGTCCCTTTTGTCGGCAGATTCCTGTGACACATCAGGCACCGCTCATTCGATATCATTTTAGGGGTCTTTTCTCCGTAGCTGTGGCATTTCAGGCATGTAAGGCCTTCCATGCCCATGCCGTGTATCAGTTTGTCCTTATGGCATTCGGAACACGCCTGTTCATTCGGAAGAAATTTATGAGAATCACCGGTATGACATTTGCTGCAGCTTATATTCTGCATAAACACATGCTGTGCGTGTCCATAGGATTTGCTTAGTGTTAGAGAGCCCTGTGCTACATCAGAAATATGGCAATCCTTGCAGGTGTTCCATGGTGAAACCCTGCCGTGTTTTTGCTGTGTGGACTGAGCCCCTTTTACCACAAAAGCAATTAGCATTTTATTCTGTTCCAAAATGCTCATTGTATGGCAGACCTGGCATTGGAAATCTCTGTGCTTGCTCATCTGCCAGCTCTTAAAGGCCTCCTGCATCATATGGCATGATGTGCAGAACTCCGGATCTTCACGGGTGTGCTTATAATTTCTGTACCCTACTATTCCTCCCATAATCGAAAGGATAAGAAGGAGGATCACTATCGCCTTTCTATTTTCTTCAATAAAACTCAGGCAGAATGAAAATAATGACTTTTTAGGCATTCCTTATCAGTTTGGCATGCGCCTCTGCAACAATTGTAGTATTATTTTTAGTAATCTTAGCGGATGTTTCTATCAGCCTGTTGCCGATCTTTTCTATTCCCGCATCGATCAAGGCTTTTTCACCAACAAATAGAGGGATTTTCAATCGTATGTTAATCTCTGCAGTAACTGCCTCTATTCCCAGTGATAAGACAGCCTTCATCATCGCCTCGTCAAGTATTGTAGAGATTATACCACCGTGAACAATATCTTTGAAACCCTGGTGAATTTTCTTAGGAATGAATTCCGAATGTGTCCTGCCATTTTCTGTCCTGAATTCAAGGTTCAGGCCGAATTTATTTTTTTTGCCGCATACAAAGCAATATCCATCATCATCTAAAATGAATTTTTTCATTTATCGCTTAAAAAGCTGAAAAACTTATACAAAAAAAATGAAAATATGAAGCCCATGAAGGCGCCGAAAGCTGAAAGAATGCCGAGAACAAAAATAAAGACTATATTTACAAGGATGCTTTTTGATGTTACATCTAAGGAGAAGAAAGTGTTCAAATCTTTTGCAATTGCATCTCGCCATGTGCCCTGAAAGGAATCTGCATAAAAGGTATCCATCAGCAAGGCTATTGAAAGGCTTAAAATTCCACCTATGATCGCCCCGGTTAAGAGGTATTTTTTAGCCTTTCTACTGTCTTCCATCAAAGATTATTTGTTCATCATGTCCAGAAAGTCTTTGTTGGTCTTGGTCCCGGTAAGCTTGCCCATGAGAAATTCCATGCTTTCCACCGTGCTTAATGGATTTAAAACCTTTCTCAGAATCCACATCCTGTTAAGCACGTCTTTTTCAACAAGGAGTTCTTCCTTCCTTGTACCTGAGCCATTAATGTCAATAGATGGGAATATCCTCTTGTCGACAAGCTTCCTGTCAAGGTGAAGTTCCATATTCCCGGTCCCCTTGAATTCTTCGAATATGACATCGTCCATCCTGCTTCCGGTATCCACCAGCGCTGTTGCAATAATAGTCAAGCTGCCGCCGGTTTCGATGTTCCTGGCTGCTCCGAAAAATCTTTTTGGTTTCTGCAAAGCGTTAGAGTCGAGACCGCCTGAAAGAACCTTGCCGCTGGTGGGCATTATAGCATTATAAGCCCTTGCCAGTCGTGTAATGCTGTCGAGAAGAATCACAACATTTTTCTTGCTTTCCACCAGGCGTTTTGCCCTTTCAATAACCATCTCTGATACCTGGCAGTGTCTTTGCGGAGGTTCATCGAATGTCGAACTTATAATTTCTGCAGTGGAAACCTGGCGTTTCCAATCCGTAACTTCTTCAGGGCGTTCATCTATGAGAAGGATTATCAGATGTACGTCCCGGTGATTTTTCTTTACAGCCTTTGCTATTGACTGAAGCAGCATTGTCTTGCCGGTTCGCGGAGCTGCAACAATCATACCCCTTTGTCCCATGCCTATGGGAGTAATCAATTCCATAACTCTCATTGAATAATCATGTTGGTCGTATTCAAGCTTAATTCTCTCGGTCGGATAATATGGTATAAGGTTGTCAAACAGAGGTCTGTTTACGTTTTCCTCAGGTGATTCGTGGTTTATAGCTTCAACTTTCAGTAAAGCAAAATACCTCTCGGATTCTTTCGGGGGTCTTATCTGGCCGGAAACAAGGTCACCTGTCCGGAGATTGAACCTCCTTATCTGAGATGGAGATACATAGATATCATCAGGGCTTGGAAGATAGCTGTAGTCAGGCGATCTGAGAAAACCGAATCCGTCCGGCAGGATTTCTAAAACACCGGCAGAAAAAACATTGCCGGTTTTTTCCGTCTGCGCCTGCAAGATCGCAAATATTAAATCCTGTTTCCTCATTCCCGAAGCCCCTTCAACGTTCAGATCCTTTGCGACTTCAGTCAATTCATCAATAGTCTTTTCCTTTAATTCGGAAATTGAGATATTTCCCATCCTTTGCTCCTATTTGGGTTTTGTGTTTAGGATACAAGTATCCCGGAAGGTTTTTGCCTATCCATGCGGGATTTGTTAATTATTATATTTTAGAAGAACTTATTAAAAATAACATACTAAAAGTCAAATATCTTTGTCAATATCAAAAAAACATTCAATCCACAAAACAGGTTAATGGCGAGATGCTTTACAAAAATTCAAGGCAAATGGTAGATTTCAATATGAAATACGGGGAAAGAAAAATAAAGAGTGTACGGCTGGTATTATGGGATAACCCTTATTCCGAGCGTAATTATGAGATAAACATCGATTTCCCGGAATTCACCTGTCTGTGTCCGAGGTCAGGGTACCCGGATTTTGCAAATATCATAATAAAATATGTTCCTTCTGCAAAGATTGTCGAACTAAAGTCATTAAAGCTCTATCTGAATTCTTTCAGGAATTCATATATTTCACATGAAGAGGCGACGAACAAGATTTATTCAGAGCTTAATAAAAGACTGAAACCGAGGTGCCTGGAAGTTGTTGGCGACTTTAATCCGAGGGGAAACGTAAAAACAGTGATAAGGGTCTGTTCGGAACCAGAAACAGACAAAACGCGGCGCAAGCAATAAACCCACCAGTTGCAAAACATGTTTTTGATATGGAAGGCAGATGCGCTGTAAAAGTTCTGCAAATCAACATGATTTAATTCTTATTCACATGAATGCAGATTTAACTGAAAGTGCATTTTACAGAAAGGATGGCCGGCCGCGCTTGAGGGCTGTAAGGTGTTGATGGCAGCCCTTTCCCATCGCATCTGCCTTCCTTTTATGCAACGTTTGGATAAACATAAATACGTATATGCCAGCATTCCATCGTTAAAAGCACCTTGATAAATAGGACAATTATTACAACAATGCAGATTTTGCCCTTTCAATAAACAGCTTCATTTTCTTATGGTCTTTTTTGCCTTTTGCCCGTTCAATCCCGCTGCTGACATCAACAGCATAAGGATCAACCCTGATTATCGCATCTGAAATGTTATCAGGCGTAAGCCCGCCGGCGAGAATGATTTTACCGAATTGTTTTGCCTCTATAGCAATGTCCCAATTGAAAATCTGGCCGGTACCCCCGAGTATGTTCGGAGTATAAGTATCGAGCAGAAAAGCAGAAACGAGATTCTTATATTTTTTGAGAGGCTCGAGGCTCTCCAGGGACTTTACTCGTATTGCCTTTATGATACGTCTGGAACAATTACACATTTCAGGAGATTCATCGCCGTGAAGCTGAACAATGTCCAGGCTTGTCATAGAGACAACATTTCCAATATTTTCAGGGGCCTCGTTCGCAAATACTCCGATTGTGGTTGTAAATGAAGGCAGGTTTTTTATAATTTCAGAGGCAGTTTTTATCGAGACATAACGGGGACTGTCTTTAAAAAAGACAAACCCGAGCGCATCAGCGCCAAAATCGACCGCCGCCATTGCATCATCAAGATTTGTTATTCCGCAAATTTTAACTTTTACCATATTTAACAATGCATGCATCTCATACGGGCAGCATGTAAATGAACATCTAAACTACAGGCAATTTTTTGAGCGCTTCTTTAATTTTCTCTTCAGGATATGCGTAATCCTCCAGTTTGCCGGCGAGATAATCCGCATACGCTGCCATATCGAGATTCCCGTGACCGCTCAAATTAAAGAAAATGGTTTTCTGTTTGCCTTCCTCTCCGGCCTTTAAAGCCTCGTCAATAGCTCCCTTAATCGCATGAGAGCTTTCAGGGGCGGGGATAATGCCTTCTGTCCTGGCGAATTGCAAGGCTGCTTCAAAGACCGAGGTCTGTCCATATGATACAGCCTCGATCAATTTGTCATGATAAAGCTGGCATATAAGCGGTGCATCTGCATGATATCTAAGCCCGCCTGCATGAATCCCCGGAGGAACAAAATCGTGCCCCAGCGTATACATCATAAGCAAAGGTGTCAGACCGGCTGTATCTCCGAAGTCATATCTGAACTCACCCTTTGTTAGTGTAGGACATGAGATCGGTTCAACAGCAATAACCCTAAGTTGTTTGCCATTAATTTTATCTCGAAGGAAGGGAAAGCTTACCCCGCCAAGATTGCTTCCGCCGCCACAGCAGCCGATAATAATATCAGGATAGTCACCGACGAGTTCGAACTGCTTTTTTGCTTCAAGCCCGATTATGGTCTGGTGGAGCAGAACATGATTGAGCACCGAGCCAAGAGAGTAGTTGGTATCGTCGTGGGTTGCGGCATCTTCGACAGCCTCTGAGATTGCGATCCCAAGGCTTCCGGGACTGTCAGGGTCTGCTTCGAGAATCTTCCTCCCGGAATTGGTCAGATTTGAGGGACTTGCATGAACTGTTGCTCCCCACGTTTCCATTGATATCCTTCGGTAAGGTTTTTGATTATAGCTGACCTTAACCATATAAACAGTGATATCAATACCGAAAAAGCTTCCGGCGAGCGCGAGTGCCGAGCCCCACTGACCTGCGCCTGTTTCGGTTGAGATCCTTTTCATACCGGCTTTTTTGTTGTAATAAGCCTGTGGTATTGATGTATTAGGCTTATGGCTTCCAGCCGGGCTGACACCTTCATACTTGTAATAAATCTTTGCCGGGGTCCCGAGAGCGGCTTCCAGTCTGTGCGCTCTGTATAGAGGAGAGGGTCTCCACAGGCTGTAAATATTCAATACCTCTTCAGGGATATCGATCCAGCGTTCTGTTGTTACCTCCTGTTCAATAAGGGCCATAGGGAAAATAGCGCTAAGATCCCGGGGTCCTACAGGCTGTTTTGTGGCAGGATGCAGGGGTGGTTTGGGGAGGTTCGGCATATCAGCCATGATGTTATACCACTGCTGCGGAATTTCCCTGTCCGGGAGTACTACCTTGGTTTCTTGCATTTCTCTCCTCCAGAAGTTATTTAATCAAATCAAGCAGAAGATGCAATATAGTTCCGAACAATATTTTAACATTTAACATAATTTAAAATACGGGAAATTATATAAATCTTAGCTCGTCAATCTTTTTGCCTATGTCCTGAGATTCCATAAAGGATGTTCCTATAAGCATAGCATCCAGCCCTGCATTTGCGAGCATTAAAACATCATTTTTTGTTTTTATTCCGCTTTCGCTTACAACAATCCTGTCCCCATGGATCTGTCTTTTGCATTCTATTGATGTGTTGAGGTCAATATGAAGTGTTTTCAGGTTCCGGTTGTTAATCCCGATTATCGGAGCTTTTACATCGAGGGCTATCCCAAGTTCTTCGAAATTATGGATTTCAAAGAGCACCGAGATGCCAAGTTCTTGTGATAGATGGAGATATTCATTTGCCTGATTGGGGACGAGGATAGCGGCAATTAGCAGAATAGCGTCAGCCATATTGGCTTTTGCTTCGTATATCTGGTATTCATCGAAAATAAAATCCTTTCTCAAGACCGGTCTGCTGGTAATCTTCTTGACATCACGCAAGAAATCCAGTTTGCCCTGAAAAAAGTCTTCTTCTGTGATGACGGATATGGCATCAACATTCTTATGTTCATAAATAGACGCTATTTCGATATGGTTGAAATTATTCCTGATAATTCCTTTAGATGGCGACGCCTTTTTGATTTCGGCAATAAGCTTGAGATTGCCGGAATCCCGTTTTAAAGCCTTTTTAAAATCCCTCGGACTTTCGACGTCTCTTATGAGCGATTTGAGTTCCGACAATGATGTCCTGTATTTTGAAGACGAGAGCCTCTCCTTTTTTTTTGCTACGATCTTCTCTAAAATGGTCATACCGAATTGTAAAGGGAATGGGAGGAGATTTTCAAGGCAGGACAAAAAATAATTATTTTAGCAGATTCACTCTTTCGCCGCCGGTCCCTTGAAGGGAGAAAAAAGAAGGTGAGGACTATCTGGCAACAGTCCTGATGACCTTCAGGGCGAGGCGGAGGATGATATTAGCGAATATAAATTATCAGTTGATTAATGCAAAACCAAACTGCCTGAAGTGTGAATCAAAAGCAAAGGCATTTCCGATCTTTAGTCTTTCCATAAGTGCGAAGCTTGTGCAGTCTGTGAATGAGAAATCCTTGTCGTCATATTTCTCAAGAATCTTCCACGCCCTTTCCCAATCCTGTGTAATTATAGGCACAACTTTCAAATAAGAAATTACTTTCAATTTGTCGGCAAAGCTGATTGTTGCTTCGTTCCCGATAGTTCTTAGAAGTAGATTGTATGTCTCAACAAGCACAAGATCCGATGTAACAAGCTGTTCTCTCCCAAGTATAAGTTTGGTATATAACCGTCCCGCTTCCTTGTAATGCTGGTCATTTCTGTCAGTAATTGCAATCCACGCGCCAGCATCAACAAAAATCATTATCGCCTTTTCTTTAAAGCGGAGCGATTCTTGCCGTAGAGATATTCATCATGTTTTAGAGCGGTATCCTTGAACGAACTTTTCCCTATCCCTATAATGCTCAGAGCTGTCTTGATTGCATTATCTGTTTCATCTTCCGTATGGATATCTAATTCAACCTTCTGATGTTCGTGGAGTTTTACCTTTTTAAGCGGTTTAAAAACGCCATTTTCATAAACAGCAGTTATGGTCTTGGGCATCTCATACCTCCTACATAGAACTAAAATATTTTAACACAAAAGGAATGATTTTCTGGAAGGTTTTATCTGCTTACAGCCCTGATGACTTTCAAGGCAAGGCGGAGGGTAGGTTCATCGGAGGTTTTTGCAAAGGACTGGATTGATTCTTTCAATTCTTTATGACTTGCGACATGCCCGAAATCAAATATTTCCCACATCTCGACTTCAAGGGCATTGGAGAGTTTTATGAGCATGTCGAGGGTAGGGTTTTCTGTACCGCGTTCCATACGGCTTAGATAATTTGGACTTGTGTCGGCTTTTTCTGCAAGTTGTTCCTGAGAAAGTCCCTGCTTCTTCCTTAATTCCTGAATTCGTCTGCCTATCAACGCCTTCTTGGTCATTATTCCTCTCAATAAAGCTTTAAATTGGGAGTTTTTTGAATGCACCAATGCAATAAAAATATATTTAATTTCCAAAGCAATAGTTATTTACTAATTAGTGCATAAGTAAGGCGACATAGTGTATACTATCATGCATGAAAACAACGGATGGCAGGAAACTAAAGCATGATGTATTGGAGGCTATACGGATACGAGCGGTAAGACAGGTGGA
>JBFMDL010000025.1:0-33687 GCA_040753635.1 Nitrospirota bacterium
TGGTGAAATTCCGGAGGGATGCTGTTACTAACATTCTGCCTAACGGGGAGAATATAGAAGTTATGGCTACAGGAACTGTCGGAACAACAACATTCGAGGGGGTTGACAGGATCAGGGTGATTCCATAGCAGTAAATTTTTAACACACTTACTAATGTTCTCAAAATTGGATAGACATTTTGTCAGAAAATCTCCCCTTGCCCCTCTCGTAGAGTCGAGTCTCCGACTTTGCCAAAGAGGGGTATATTCCTCCCTTTGGCAAAGGGAGGTTGGGAGGGATTTTATTGAAATTATGTGCGTTCTATTATGAGAACCTTAATAATTAACTATATAGACATAAGGAAGGCAGATGTGATGGAAAAGGGCTGCCATCAGCACCTTACAGCCCTCAAGCCCTCTGTAAAATGCACTGTTAGTTACGTCTGCATTCATGTGAATAATACTGAACCTTACAGTTGCATAAAAAACGCTCTTAGGACACGGCAGGCATACCGAAAAGCCTTTTGCAGCGATACCAAACGGCATCGGAAGCCACATCCTCAATCCCAAAACCGGATTTCACTTGTAGTTGTCTCCTGATATCTTGACGGCATGCCCTGTCAAATCATATCGCCTTAAAAGGATTAGAGGGATGCCCGCCGTGTCCTTTTTGCAACGATAATATGAATCCTGTTGGTTTGCAGAACTTTTACAGTGCATATGCCTTCCTTTTATGCAATGTTTGGGTTTATTCCCCCAGATAAGCCTGCTTAACCCTTTCGTTGTTCAGAAGCTCATCGCTCCTGCCATGTATGGTAATTGTTCCGTTTTCGATTACATATCCCCTGTTCGAAAGCCTTAGAGCAGCCCTTGCATTTTGTTCAACGAGCAGAACCGTAACACCTTCTTTATTGATCTCCTGTATCGTCCTGAATATTTTGCTGACCATTATCGGCGAAAGGCCGAGAGAGGGTTCGTCAAATAGCAATACCGAAGGGTTTGACATTAATGCCCTTCCAATAGCCAGCATCTGCTGTTCTCCGCCGCTCAGCGTTCCGCCGTATTGTCTGTGCCTTTCCTTTAACAAAGGGAAGAGTTTAAAGACCCTTTCGAACAATAATGAGGAATCCCCGCGACCGAGAAAAGCGCCCATCTCGAGATTCTCCATGATCGTCAACCTGGGGAAAATCCTTCTTCCCTCGGGCACCTGGCTTATTCCCATTTCAACAATACTGTGAGGGGAATTGCCGGTTATATCCGAGCCGTCAAGGATGATTCTGCCTCCTGCGGGCTTTAATATGCCTGATATTGTCATGAGGCATGTTGATTTGCCGGCGCCGTTGCTGCCTATCAGAGAAACGATTTCTCCACGATTAACCTCCAGATCGACTCCTCTCAGGGCTTCGATCGGACCGTAGAATGTATGGACTTTCTCGAGTCTCAGCATACAGGACTAATGCGTCTCTTTCCCCAGATAGGCCTCGATCACCATCGGGTTGTTCCTGACTTCGTAAGGGATGCCCTCAGCTATCTTTACGCCGTGGTCGATCACTATGATGTAGTCTGATATCCCCATGACAACCTTCATGTCATGCTCGATAAGTATAATGGTTTTATCGAGCTCCATAAGGTTTTTGATTATAGTCATCATCTCTTCTGTTTCGTGCGGATTCATGCCTGCCGTCGGCTCGTCAAGCAGGATAAGCGAGGCCTCTGTGGCCAGCGCCCTGGCAATCTCAAGCCTCCTCTGAACACCATATGGCAGGCTCCCCGAAATTTTTTCTGCATATGCCCCGAGCCCGAGAAGTTCGAGATACTCAAATGATTTTTCCCGGATAACTTTCTCTTCTTTTTTAAAGACCGGAGAATGTGTGACTGCAGAAATAAACCCTGAGCGTGTCCTGGAATGCTGCGCGACCATAACGTTTTCGATCACCTTCATTTTCCTGAAAAGCCTTATGTTCTGAAAAGTCCTTGATATCCCGAGGCGTGTGATTTTATCCGGAGAAAGCCCTGAAATTTCTTTGTTCATGAATGTGATGCTGCCTTTTGTCGGTCTTAAGAATCCCGTCAGACAATTGAACAGGGTTGTTTTGCCCGCCCCGTTCGGACCTATAACGCTGAGTATTAATCCTTTCCTTAACTTGAAATCAATATCCTCGACAGCTTTTATGCCGCCGAAATGTTTTGAAATGTTCTTAACTTCCAATAGATACACTCTTTCCTCCGAAAAGTCCCTGCGGCCTGAATATCATCAGAAGAACGAGCCCTGCCCCCAAAGCGAGCATCCTGTACATCTGCACCTCCCGAAGAACCTCCGGAAGGAAGACCAGAATAATAGCCCCGACCACTACTCCTGCTATGCTGCCGAGACCTCCGATGATCACCATGCAGACTATAAGTACGGATTCCATGAAAGTGAAACTCTCCGGGGACACAAACTGCATCTTTGCGGAAAACAGGCAGCCGGCAAGTCCTGCCCATAGAGCGCCAAATGCAAAGGAATATAATTTGTAAAACGTTGTGTTGATCCCCATGGCAGAAGAGGCTATTTCGTCTTCACGTATGGCTACCCATGCCCTGCCTATCTTCGAGGCGTGGACTCTCCTCATGATAAATATCGAGATCGTTACAAAGAACAGGACGAGATAATAGTAATATGAGAGCGAGCCGAGGGAGATATCCAGCATGTATGGAGGCGTTATTCCTGATATCCCGTTAGGCCCATTTGTGAAACTGTCCCAGTTATTCAGAATGAGACGGACGATCTCACCGAATCCGAGCGTTACTATCGCGAGGTAATCACCCTTCAGCCTCAATGCAGGAACAGCGAGCAGGAATCCTGAGATGGTCGTAAGAAAAACAGATATCGGCATGGCGCTCCAGAAACCAAGGCCGAGGTTTGTATTTATCAGTGCATAGCTGTATGCCCCGATAGCATAGAACGCTACAAACCCGAGATTCAGCAGTCCTGCGAATCCTATAACAACATTCAGGCCGAGTGCAAGGATGATATATATGCCGGAAATTATTGCTATATCTATTATGTAATCTTTTGCCAGGAACGGAACTGCTGAAAGCGGTATCAGCAGCAGAAAGTAATAACGGCTGTCCGGAGGAAGATACTGCCTGATATTTATTGAAGGCAGCTGTATTTTTTTAAAAAGACTTAGAATGTTTTTAATGACGGGTATCATTACAGCAAGCGCAATGAAAAGAAATGCCGAGGCAATGATCCCCTTAAACGGCAGTAAAAGAAAAGAGAACCATAAGGCGATCACAGCAGGCATAAGATATTTTTCACTTTTTTTCTGCAGTTCCATCCCCCTTCATATCTTATCTTCGGCTGTTTTTCCGAGGAATCCCTCGGGTTTCACAAGCAGTATTATTATGAGTATCAGAAATGCATAAACGTCTTTATATTCGCTCGAAATATAGCTGGCTCCGAGGCTTTCAACGAGTCCGAGGAATATGCCCCCGAACATGGCTCCGGGGATGCTGCCTATGCCGCCAAGCACTGCCGCGGTAAAAGCCTTTATCCCGGCTGAATATCCTATAAAGTAATTCACCAGGCCGTAGTACATTGCGACCATAATGCCTGCGACCGCTGCCAGCCCCGAGCCTATTATAAAAGTGACCGATATGATCGTATCTATGTTTATGCCGAGCAGTGACGCCATTGTTTTGTCCTGTGCAACTGCTCTTATTGCCTTGCCTGTTTTTGTCTTTATTATGAACGCATGCAGGAGAGCCATGATTATCCCGGAGACTATTATTATCGCCGCCTGCAGATAGGTTATCCTCATCGACAGAAGGTCAAAGCCGGCATTTCCGAAAAGCGGAGGGAATACCTTGTCTGTAGCCCCTTGCGTAAGCATTACGTAATTCTGCAGGAATATTGAAACGCCTATGGCGCTTATTAAAGGACTCAACCTCGGCGCCTTTCTGAGAGGCTTATAGGCAATTTTCTCTATGGTAAATCCATATGAGGAACAGAAAACGATGGTCAGGATGAGAGTGAGAATGATAGAAACAGGGAGGCTGTAAGATGTCAGCCCGATTGCAGTGAAAAAACCAAACAGTATTATCCCGAGGTAAGCGCCGAGCATGTAAATCTCTCCATGCGCAAAATTGATCAATTCAAGTATGCCGTACACCATCGTATAGCCCAGCGCTATAAGGGCATATACACTCCCCAGTGTAAGGCCGTTTATCAGTTGTTGCAAAAACACATGGAATATTAACAGAAAAAATGCTTATTTTCAAAAAAGGGGGGGAATCCCAAATCCACCATCAAAAAAGTGCCATAGGCGAGAGACGGAACACTGTAGAATTAATTCACGTGGTCTTCCCAGACTTCTGAGAGAAATTAATTCCATTGTATATCCCCGATAAGGCAGTTCAACATGTTGTAGTTTTGTCAGTTTATCACACAACATATAGAAAAATAACAAAAATTCTTATTTTTTTCTTGACATGAATTGTATTCTCCTCTATATTTAGTGGTAAAAAGTGGTAGAAAGTGGAGGAAAGTTGCCTGCTTTCTCAGGAAAATATTATTACACAATAGACCCAAAGGGCAGAATTATCATACCGGCTCCTTTCAGGGAGATTATTTCTTCAAATTATAGCCCAAAACTTTATATTGTCAATGCTGCTTTTGATAAATGTCTGCATATCTATCCCCAGGAAGAGTGGGGCAGACTTGAGGAGAGGGTTCGGCAGCTTCCGAAGATGCAGGAAGAGGTAAGGTTTTTCATGAGGAGGGTTATCGCCTCAGCGCAGGAGGTTGAAGTCGACAAACAGGGGAGGATATTAGTCCCTGCTGCTCACAGGGAAGATGCGGGTTTGAATTCAGATATCGTGATTGTCGGGCAGATCGAAAAGTTCGAACTCTGGGACAGGAATGAATGGAATGCTGTTGTCGATCCTGCAAGGATAGACAAGAAAGCAGTAGAAGAAAAACTTGCTGCATACGGTCTTTAAATGACGATAATACATCTCCCGGTTCTTGTCAGGGAGGTGAATGAAGCGCTTGTCCCTGTCAGAGGCGGGATATATGTAGATGCAACTGTCGGGCTCGGGGGGCACGCTGAGGAGATTTTAAAGATGATCGGTGATGACGGGAAGATTATCGGGATAGACAGGGATGAAGAAGCCCTCGAAAAGGCCCGGGAAAGATTGAGCGACAGCAGATTAATACTTGAAAAAGGGAGATTTTCCGAAATGGAATCCCTGCTGTCCTCCCATGGCATCCATGAAGCGGACGGCATTCTGTTCGACCTTGGTGTATCCATGCTTCAGCTTAAGGATTCGGAAAGAGGGTTCAGTTTTTCATCTGACGAAAGGCTCGACATGAGAATGGACAGGTCCCGGGCTTTTTCAGCCCGGGATATTGTGAACCGTTATCCCGAAAAAGAACTCGTACGCGTGCTGAAAAGTTATGGAGAGGAACCCCGGGCGGCAAAAATAGCAAGGTCAATCGTCTATTACAGAGACAGAAAAAGCATAGATACATGTTCGGAGCTGGCGGGGATAGTTTCCCGTGCCGCAGGGAGGAAGGGCAGGGTTCATCCTGCCACAAAGACCTTCCAGGCGCTGAGGATAGAGGTTAACGGTGAGCTTGAAGAACTCGGGCAGGGGCTTGATTCCTCACTGAGAATACTGAAAAAGGGCGGAAGGCTTTGTGTTATTTCTTACCATTCTCTCGAGGACAGGATGGTAAAAAATTTTATAAGGGATAATGCAAAGAAAGGTCTGTTGAGGCCGCTGCTGAAGAAGCCTTTAAGCCCCGGGATTGAAGAACTACGGCTGAACCCTTCTTCAAGAAGCGCAAAACTGAGAGGAGCTGAAAGATTATGATGCGTACTAAAACATGCAATAATATGTTATCATTTATCTGTAAACCGCTGTGCGTAGCATTCCTGCTTTTTAGCTTATTCGGAATCGTATGGCTCAGATCCGGTGTTGTGACCGCCGCTTACGAACTCCGCAATCTTGAAGAAAAGAAGATGGATGCACTCAAGGATATGAAGATGCTTCTTGCTGAAAGAGCAAAACTCATGTCCCTGGAAAAAATCAACGCTTCGTTTCAGGGCAATAATCGCGGAAACAGTTCTTATGCCGGCGGCGGTTATGTTTTCCCGGACAGGGTCAGGGTAGCGCACATTAAAAGCGGTAAGAACGCAGAAACTTATAAGGCATCTTTTGATTTGAACAGAAAAAATAATTAACGGAAAGCGGGGGAAGATAGATGAGAATTAAAAATTTCGGGTACAGGATTTTTTCACATCATATTTCCCCTTTCCTATTTCTGATTTTAAATACAGGTGAGGTTATTTGAACAGGAAAAGAGCTGTTATTTTGAATACCGCAATAATCTTTGGATTCTTTGCGGTATTTTTTCGCCTTACAGACCTGATGGTCATCAACCATAAAATGTTTTCTGAAAAGGCAAAGTCACAGCAGATTAAGGCTGAAGATATCCAGGTCAGGAGGGGGAACATTTATGACAGGCGGGGCAGGGAGTTCGCAGTGAATCTCGAACTCGAATCTCTCTATTGCGATCCCGGGGAAATCGCGATTGATAAGAATAAAATAAACAGGCTTTCGACGATTCTTGATATGGAGCCGTCGGTTATCAAGGCAAAATTTTCACCTGATAAAAGATTCATATGGATTAACAGAAAGCTTTCACATCTTGCAGCCTCAGAGGTCAAAAAGCTCGACATAAAAGGTTTGGGTTTCATACCTGAGGCTAAAAGGTTCTATCCGAAGGGGGAACTGGCCTCTCATATTATAGGAGCTGTGGGACTTGATAACCAGGCGCTCGAAGGTCTGGAGTTGCAATATGACAGGTATCTCAGGGCATCAGGAGGAAAAGTATTTTTTTCAAGAGACGCAAGCGGCAGGATGCTCTCTTCAGGCGTGGATATCGAAGCCAAGGGCAACAATATTCTCCTCACAATAGATGAAGGCCTGCAGTATATAGTTGAGAAGGAACTGGAAAAGGCGATGTTCAAGTGGAAATCAGTCGCTGCTTCCGCGATAATGATGGACCCTTTCAATGGAGAAATTCTGGCTTTGGCCAACAGGCCTGCCTACGACCCAAACGAGATCAGGAAGGCAAAACCATCCGAAATAAGAAACAGGATAATTACCGATATTTATGAGCCCGGTTCAACCTTCAAAATAATAGTCGGCACCGCGGCACTGGAAGAAAAGCTTTTCCGTCTCGATTCACTATTTGATTGCAGTAATGGAAGCATAGAGGCAGGGGGCAAGTTAATAAGGGATGCCCACAAGCATGGCGTGCTTACATTCAAGGAGGTAATCCAGAAATCCTCTAATGTCGGGTCTGTAATGATAGGGATGAAACTGGGCAGGGAAAGAGTTTATAAATTTGCAAAGCGCTTCGGGTTTGGAGAATCTACAGGCATTGACCTGCCCGGAGAAGTTTCAGGGTGGATACGTGAAACCGGGAAATGGTCGGCAACGTCCATCGGCGCCATATCCATAGGACAGGAAGTTGCGGTTACGCCTTTACAGGTATTAAGGGCATATTCCGCCATCGCAAATGGAGGATATCTTGTCCGGCCTCATGTTGTGTCAGAGATAAGGACCCCGGAGGGAGCGCAGGCATATTCCTTTAAGCAGGATGTCGGTAAAAGGGTTATATCCGAAAAAACGGCTCATATATTCAGGGAGATATTAGAGACTGTTGTGGAAGAGGGCGGCACCGCAGCAGGAGCTGCTGTTGACGGAAACCGTGTTGCAGGCAAAACAGGTACAGCTCAGGTCATAGACCATAAAACAGGGAGATATTCGAGAGACAGGTTCATCAGTTCATTTGTCGGTTTTGTCCCGGCGGATAATCCTAAAATTGCGTTGATAGTGGTGATCTACGAGCCGAAAGGACAGATATACGGCGGGATAGTCGCAGGCCCTGTATTTAAGAGCATCGCCGATCAGTCGCTTTCATATCTTAATGTCCCGAGAGACGACAACCCCGGCAATAATCTTCTTCTGGTGGCCAAATGATACTGAATGAAATATTGAAAGATGTAGATTATGTGAGTATTTCCGGGAATGCTGAAGCCGATATAAAGGGAATATCATATGATTCGAGAAAAGTGAGCCAGGGCGACATTTTCGTGGCGGTGAGCGGTGAAAAAGTTGATGGCCATGATTTTATTGACGACGCAGTCAGGAAGGGAGCAGGCGCGGTAGTTCATGAAAAATCCGGGAAGGGGTATGGATCAGTTTCCGGCACATCTTTCATTCTCGTAAAAGACAGCAGGAAGGCCCTTGCATATATATCGAATAATTTTTTCCTGAGACCGTCGGAAAAACTCAGCGTTGTGGGTGTGACCGGCACCAATGGCAAAACAACAACTACATATCTGCTCAAGTCCATTCTTGAGACCTGGGGGAAAAAGGTCGGTCTTATAGGGACGATACAGTACATGATTAAGGATGAGGTATATGATGCTGTGCATACAACGCCTGAGGCGCTGGAGTTCCAGGATCTGCTTCACCATATGCATGCATCAGGATGCAATTATGTTGTTTCAGAGGTCTCATCTCATGCCCTTGCGCAGAAAAGGGTCGACGGGACCGTCTTTTCCGCCGGGGTTTTCACCAACCTCACCAGAGACCATCTGGATTTTCACAAAACAATGGAGGAATATTTCAGGGCAAAGAAAAGATTATTTGATGAACTGCTTGACAAAAAGGCGACCTCAATAATCAATTACGACGACATTTGGGGGCGTAAGCTGATTGAAGCTGTATCAGGAAATGTTTTCACATGCGGACTTGAGATCGGCTCCGACATTATGGCTACAGAAATAGACAATACTTTTGACGGTTTAAGGTTCAAAATAATAATGCACGGGAGAACATACAATATAATATCGCGGTTGATGGGCCTGCCTAATGTTTACAATATTCTGTCTGCTGCAGGCGCTGCCTTCTCTCTGGGCGTACCATGGGATATTATTCTGGATGGCATAAAGAAAACAGAGCCTATAAGGGGAAGATTTGAAAAAGTCGACATGGGTCAGAAATTCCTTGCAGTTATTGATTATGCCCACACAGAGGATGCCCTTGAGAGGCTTATATTCACTGCGAGAGGATTGACAAAAGGAAAAATCATCACGGTGTTCGGATGCGGCGGCGACAGGGACAGGGGGAAAAGACCGAAAATGGGCGCAGTTGCAACAAGGCTTAGCGATTTTGTCATTATCACTTCGGATAATCCGAGATCAGAGGAACCGGGGGAGATAATAAAGGAGATAGAGGCCGGGGCAGTCAGAAGAAACTATCTCGTGGAGCCTGACAGAAGAGACGCTGTAAAAAGGTCTGTTGTTATGGCTTCTGAAGGGGATATTGTTATTATCGCGGGGAAAGGGCATGAGACATATCAGGATATCGGAGGGAAAAGGTTTAAATTCAGCGACAGGGAGGTGTTGGCAGAGGCGATAAGGCAACTGATTAATAACAGTTGAAGTTATCTTGAAAGGCGCGGGGTCAGATAATAAAAGAGATAATGGGGATTTTAACCCTCGACGAAATAATTAAGGCAACAGGGGGCAGAATACTCTGTGGTAAACAGAGGGAATTCACAGGTCTGTCTATTGATTCAAGGACGATAAAAACCGGAGAACTCTTTGTTGCGCTCAGAGGGGCGAAATTCGACGGTCATGATTTCGTGCACGATGCGCTGAGAGAAGGCGCCGGGGCTATTGTTAATGCACCGCCTGCAGCGCCGGTCAATGGAAAAGTAATTATATATGTCAATAATACCCTTGCCGCGCTTCAGGACATCGCCCGGCATCTTCGTTTCAGGCTGAATGTCCCTGTTGTCGGGATAACCGGCACAAACGGCAAAACCACTACAAAAGAGCTTATTTCATCAATACTCGGTGAAAGCTATAAAGTGCTTAAGACTTCGGGGAACCTTAACAATCACATAGGGCTCCCGCTGTGCATTTCAAGAATGGATGGGGATGAAACCATTATGGTTCTTGAGATGGGATCCAATGCGCAGGGGGATATAAGACAGCTCTGCGAGATAGCTCATCCTGATATCGCAGTGGTAACCAATGTCGGGCCCGCACATCTCGAAGGATTCGGCAGCATAGAGATGGTAAGGGATACCGACCTTGAAATCCTTGAATATGTAAAAGTTGTTTCTGTCAATGCAGATGACGGATTCCTTGTCGAAGGGATAAAAAATTTCATGGGAAAAACAACAACATTCGGCATAGAAAACATTGCGGATGTTTATGCCGGCGATATAATTCTGAAAGAGAAAGGGACGAGTTTCAGTCTCTGCTTCCGGGATGGCAGGGATGTCCGGATCGATCTGGGAATCCCGGGGAGATTCAATGTCTATAATGCGCTTGCAGCTTCTTCTGTTGCGGACGGACTCGGGATCGACATCGGAATTATAAAAAAAGGAATCGAATCCTTCAGGGGTGTTCCGATGAGGATCGAGATAAAGGAGCTTCCCGGCGTGCTGGTGATAAGCGATGTATATAATGCGAACCCTGCATCCATGGAAGAAGCCTTAAAGGAACTTGCAAGACTCAAAAGGCAGAGGATGATCGCAGTTCTCGGTGACATGCTTGAACTCGGCCGATATGCCGAGGAAGCTCACAAAAAACTTATAAGACATTTGTCGGAAATGAATATAGATGTGCTTATCGCAACAGGACCGGAGATGGTCAGGGCATCATCAGGATTCCCCGGCATCTGCCATAAGGCACAGAATTCGGCGGAAGCCGGGGCCATACTTTCGGACATCTGCGCGGAAGGGGACACAGTCCTGGTGAAAGGCTCCAGAGGGATGCGCATGGAAATGGCGCTGAGGGATCTGGAGACGGTGAGGGGAAAGCATGCTCTATAAGATTTTATACAATATGCATGACTTTTTTTCACCGTTTAATGTTTTCAGATATATAACATTCAGGACGGCCCTTGCTGTGATTACAGCCATGTTAATCTCACTTGTAATAGGTCCGAGAATTATCGTAATGCTGAAAAAGATCAGCATTACGCAGCAGATCAGGGATGACGGACCGCAGTCTCATCTTAAGAAATCCGGCACTCCCACAATGGGAGGGGTCATCATCATTTTCAGCATACTTTTCGCTATCTTGCTGTGGGGCGACCTCGGGAATATTTATATATGGATAATGATGGTCTCGCTGGCAGGGTATGGAGGCATCGGCCTTATCGATGATTATCTGAAGGTCGTAAGAAAGAATCCAAAAGGGCTTCGGGCCTGCTATAAGTTCGGAGCGCAGATAACGCTGGCCTTGGTTATAGGCATTTTGCTTTTCAAGAATCCGAACGACCCCTACAGATCTGTCCTGAGCGTGCCTTTTTTCAAAAAGTGGCTTTTCGAACTCGGCTGGTTCTATATACCATTTTCAATAATAGTGATAGTAGGGTCATCAAACGCGGTAAATCTTACCGACGGTATCGATGGTCTCGCCATCGGTCTTGTAGGTATAGCTGCATTCGCCAATATGATACTGGTATATATATCAGGGAACGCAAAGTTTGCGCAGTATCTGCAGGTTCTGTATCTTCAGGGGACCGGCGAGCTTACGGTTTTTTGCGGCGCCATCCTTGGAGCTTCGCTCGGTTTTCTCTGGTTCAACTCATATCCTGCCGATGTCTTTATGGGTGATGTCGGCTCGCTGGGGCTCGGGGGCGCGCTGGGCACTCTGGCTGTAATAACAAAGCACGAGATTGTTCTCGCATTGGTGGGAGGGATATTTGTTCTTGAGACACTTTCGGTTGTATTCCAGGTCGCTTCGTTCAAGCTGACCGGCAAGAGGATATTCAAAATGGCCCCCATACACCATCATTTCGAACTCAAGGGATGGCATGAGTCGAAAGTAATTGTCAGGTTCTGGATTGTGGGAATAATGCTTGCATTGCTCAGCCTTGCAACACTGAAACTGAGGTGATTTATGAAAGAAAGAGGTAGAAAATCAGAAGGCAGAACCGGGAATTCATATCCCGGAGTTCGGAGTTCCGGAAAGAACAATCCAAAAACAAAGAAATCCGTATCATGCATTTTCTATCTCATGATAGTTTTAATCATCTTTGTCGCGTGTCAACTCACACCCGTCAATATTGTTTCTGCCGAAGAAATAAAATCCAGGGGTGCGGTTGTTATGGATGCCGTAACAGGCAGGGTGCTTTACGCCAAGAATCCCGGACTCAGACTTATGCCTGCCAGCACTACCAAATTAATGACCGCTCTCGTGGTTATTGAAAAGGCGAATCTGAGTGATATCGTCACCGTAAGCAGAAGGGCTGCAAATTCACCTCCTACCAAAATAGGATTGAAGGCAGGAGAAAAAGTTACGATCGAGACGCTTCTGAACGCTGCCCTTATAAAATCCGCCAACGACGCAGCGGTCGCTCTCGCTGAGGCTGTAGCCGGCTCCGAACAGAAGTTTGTCAATCTGATGAACAGAAAGGCTTTGGCATTAGGGATAAATGACACCAGGTTTATCAATTCAAACGGCCTGCCGGGGAAAGGGCAGTATATAACCGCATATGATCTGGCAAAAATTATGAGGCATGCGATTAAATACCCCTTGCTTAAAGATATACTCGGGACGCGTGTGGCAGAGGTGACAACCGAAACAGGGAAAACAATATTCGTAAAAAATACGAACCATCTTCTATGGTCTGACGAAGAACTTTTGGGGGGTAAAACGGGTTACACGAGGCAGGCGAGGCACTGCTTTGTAAGCGCAGCAGAGCGTGACAGCGGCACTGTTATAGTTGCCCTTCTCGGCACCCCGAGCAGGGACCTGCTGTGGAAGGAGACCGAAGACCTTATAGCATTCGGATCGAGGGTTATAAACAATCTTGAAGAACCAGTAGTTTATATAACCAAATCAGATTATGACGCTGAAAAAGTGACTAATGCTTCATATACAAAGAAAACAAAATACAAATCAAGTATCAAGAAGCACAAGAAGAAAAAGATCAGCAGATCTGTTTCTTCAAAAAAGAAAATGATAAAAGCGAAAAAGGCGGTCAAAAACGGGAAAGTCGCCGGTACTGCAAAAAACAGTAAAACAGAGAATAAGCCAAGTGTAGCTAATAAGGCAGAGGATGGAAATAAAGGATAAAAGAGTCACAGTGGTTGGTCTCGCAAGAAGCGGTGAAGGAGCAGCAAACCTGATGTCCGAAATGGGCGCTCTGGTGACTGTAACAGATATTAAACCGGAGGGTGAATTGACGGATTCTGTAAAAAAACTCGCACCATCGGTAAGGCTTGCGCTCGGAGGCCATCCGGATGAAATTTTTATGGATTCGGATATGATAATCATCAGCCCCGGCGTGCCTATGGACATTAAACAGTTAAAGGCTGCAAAGACAAGGGGTGTCCCTGTAATCGGCGAGCTTGAACTTGCATATCAGATGCTTCAGCAGCCAGGCGCTGAAAACAAAAGGCCTGAAGTTGAAGGTCCTATACCTTTTCTGGCTGTCACAGGCAGCAACGGAAAATCCACGACAACAACGCTTCTCGATTTAATGATGAAAAAGGGCGGGTTTAAGACACTTCTTGGAGGCAATATCGGCAATGCGCTTACAGGGGAGATATTGAAAAAAATCAGAGGCCGGGGAGCAGAAGCCGGAAGTCGGGGATTTGATTGCGTTGTGGTTGAGGTGTCGAGTTTCCAGCTTGAGGCAATAGATAAATTCAGGCCGCATGTCGCATCAATACTGAACATCACCCCCGACCATATGGACAGATATCATTCAATGGAGGAATACAGTGACGCCAAATCACGGATCTTTCTGAATCAGCGGGAGTCCGACTATCTTCTGCTCAATGCGGATGACCCTGGAACAATGAAAGTCCAAGGTTCAAGGTTCAAGGTTCAAGGCAATAAACCCAAGGTCTTGTTTTTCAGCCGTAATAAAGACGTCCATGGAGTTTATTACAAAGACGGCAAGGTCTATTGCAATATACCTGATCCGGGAGATGCCCCATGCCCTATGCTTCTTATAGATGCTGAAGAAATAAAAATCAAGGGAGTCCACAACCTGGAGAACGCCATGGCTGCTTCAGCCATGGCTCTCCTTGCAGGCTGCCCGCCGGAGGCGGTAATAGATTCTCTCAGAGAGTTTGGAGGGCTTGAGCACAGGCTTGAGCTTGTAAGGGAACTTGAAGGGGTCAAATATATTAATGACTCAAAAGGGACCAATGTCGGGGCAGTTATAAAATCACTCGAAAGTTTCAGAGAGCCCCTGATACTCATTGCAGGGGGGAGAGACAAGGCAGGGGACTTTGCCGCGCTGAGGGGACTGGTGGCGGAAAAGACCAGGGCGGTTGTGCTGATTGGGGAGGCAGCCGGGAAAATAAGAGACGCACTTGGCGATATTGCGGAAACAATAATTACAAAGGACCTGAAAGAGGCTGTTGAAGTGTCGCGAGGCATTGCAAGACAGGGAGATGTCGTGCTTCTGTCGCCAGCCTGTGCAAGCTTCGATATGTTTAAGGATTTTGAAGACAGGGGCAGACAATTTAAAAAAATAGTTACGGGACTCGGGGAAAAAAATGAATAATCATCAGGCGGACATAAAGGCATCTGTCATAGGAACATATGACAAGCTTCTTCTGTTCATTATGATACTTCTTCTGTCTTTCGGAGCGCTCATGATATACAGTTCAACTTCAGTTGTGACCCCTCTCCTTGCAAAGAAAAACATAACAGAATTTTACTATTTCAAAAGGCATCTCTTTACAATGGCACTGGGACTGATCGCCATGTTCTTTACTTATAAATTAAAACCCTCTTTTCTGAAAAGAATGGCAATCCCTCTTCTGGTCTTCTCTTTTATGCTTCTGGTTCTCGTATTTCTCCCCCATATCGGCGTATCCGCCGGAGGGGCAAGGAGATGGATAAGGCTATGGCCTACAACTTTTCAGCCATCAGAGCTTGTAAAACTTTCGATGGTCATATACCTGGCAAGGTATATCTCTGGTCCGGGATACAATACTGAAAGCTTTGTTTCATTTGTAAAACCGTTGATTATTATGGTGACGTTCCAGACGGTGTTTCTGAAGCAGCCTGACTTTGGCGCAACAATGAGCCTCGGATTTCTGACATTTGCAATGCTCTTTATCTCAGGGATGAGGCTCAGATATTTAGGGTCAGTTCTATTGCTGGCGGTACCCGTTGTCTACAGGCTTATTATGGAACCATATCGCCTTAAAAGGATTATCTCTTTTCTCGACCCCTGGAAAGACCCTCAGGGAAGCGGGTTCCAGCTTGTTCAGTCTTTCATAGCGCTCGGCAGCGGGGGATTGACAGGGCTGGGGCTCGGCGAATCAAAGCAGAAACTCTCATTCCTGCCCGCATCACATACTGATTTCATCTTCTGCCTTGTCGGAGAAGAACTCGGCTTGATCGGAGCGTTTGTTGTAATCACCCTTTTCACATTTCTTTTCTTAAGAGGCATCTCGATTGCGGCCAGGTCGAATGACAGATTTATTTACTACCTCGCATACGGCCTTACCCTCATGATATCCCTGCAGGCGCTGATTAACTTTTCGGTTGTTACAGGCATTGTCCCCACCAAGGGGCTGCCGTTGCCTTTTATGAGTTACGGCGGTTCGGCCCTTTTTGTGAACATGGCGGCGGTGGGGATACTCCTTAAAATTTCCAGGGGTGAGGAAGAGATGACATTGATTAACAACGACAACATAAACGCACGGAGAATTGCCAGGAGAAATATCTATAACAGGAAAGGGTACAGGTATTGAAAGTGATTATAGCCGGAGGCGGGACCGGCGGACATCTTTTCCCGGGATTGGCGCTTGCCGAAGAATTTAAAAGAAGGGACAAAACGACCGAAGTGGTATTTGTCGGGACCGAGCACGGCATAGAAGCGAGAATAATACCCAGAGAGGGTTATCCGATAGAATTTCTCAGATCAGAAGGGATTGTCGGCATATCCTTTATGAAGAAGATAAAGGCGATACTGAAATTATTCCTGTCTTTCGTTGATGCCGGCAGGATAATAACGGCTGTTGCGCCTGATATCGTAATAGGCGTCGGAGGATATGCATCAGGGGCTGTCGTTCTCGTCGCCAACATGAAATCGATCCCTGCAATGATACATGAACAGAATTCGGTGCCGGGTCTTACAAACCGCATACTCGGGAAATTTGTAAGGAATATATGCGTGACATACCAGGAAAGCCTTTCCTTTTTCTCACCGGGAAAGACCTTTCTGACAGGCAACCCGATAAGGGCGAAAATACTTAAAGGAGACAGGGAGTCTGCATGCAGGCTGTTCTCACTGGACAGGGATATGTTCACTGTTTTCATATTTGGCGGAAGTTCAGGCGCAAGATCGATAAACAGGGCGATGGTTAATGCCCTGAATCATATGTCCGACCTTAAAGAGAAGATTCAGTTCCTCCACCAGACAGGCGACAGGGATTATGAAAACATCCGTGATGCGTATAGAAAAGCCGGCATCAAGGGCACTGTAGCGCCGTTTATTTACCAGATGGCTGAGGCGTACGCTGTTGCGGATGTCGTTATTTCCAGGGCAGGCGCAACAACCCTCGCAGAACTTACCGCGCTTGGAAAGCCGGCGATACTGGTGCCGTATCCTTACGCAGCTGGCAGGCATCAGGAGTTGAATGCGATCAAACTGAGAGAAATGGGCGCCGCTTTAATGATTCCGGACAATGAGCTGAAAGGCGAGACAATAGCAAGGCATATACGGGATATGTATGAAAACGATTCTTCAAGGATCGAAATGCAGAAATCAAGCAGAGGGCTCGGGAGACCGGATGCGAGCGCAAAAATAGTCGACATAGCCATGAGCCTTATCAAAGAAAGCAGAAAGGCGGGGGTTAAAAAGATTATAAATGTTTGAAAAATACAAAATTATACATTTTATAGGCATAGGAGGGATAGGAATGTCAGGAATAGCTGAGGTGCTTTTTAACCTCGGCTATGAAGTGACGGGTTCTGACCTGAAGGAGACGGAAGTAACAAAAAGGCTGAAACAAATGGGGATAAAGATACATATAGGCCACAGCGAAGAAAATATCGACAGCGCTCATGTTGTCGTTGTTTCATCGGCGGTTTCATATGACAACCCTGAGATACTCGCGGCAAAAAAACTTGCCATCCCCGTGATACCCCGCGCAGAAATGCTCGCCGAACTTGCAAGATTGAAATACGGCATTTTAGTGGCAGGGGCACATGGCAAGACCACTACTACTTCGCTTATTTCAACTGTTCTTGGATTCGGCGGATTAGACCCCACCATCATAATCGGCGGAAAACTCAAGGGCATGGGCAGCAACGCAAAGCTCGGCAGCGGAGAGTTTCTTGTGGCGGAAGCTGATGAAAGTGACGGTTCTTTTCTGAAGCTTTCCCCTACAATTGCGGTTGTAACCAATATTGACAGGGAGCACATGGATTTTTTTAAGAACATGAAGAACCTGAAAGAGGCTTTTCTGTCTTTTATCAACAAGGTGCCTTTTTATGGAGTTTCGTTTATCTGCGCCGAAAATGAGGGAATCAGGGAATTAATTCCGGATATCCACAGGAGATTCCTTACATACGGTCTTTCGGAATCTTCCGACATATATGCTGCAAACATTGAAAAGGGATTTATGTCGACAAGCTTTGATGTGTTTTTCAGGGACGGGAATCTCGGGAGGTTCAGGATTCCCCTGCCCGGAATGCACAATGTGCTGAACGCTCTGGCATGCATCGGCATTGCACAGGAACTGAAAATATCGGATTACACGGTTAAAGAGGCCCTGAATTCATTCAGCGGAATACAGCGCAGGTTCGAGTTCAAAGGCGAGGCAAAGGGGATAAGGGTTTATGATGATTACGGACATCATCCCACCGAGATAAAAGCCACACTCTCCACAGCCAGGGAAAACCTGAGATATACAGGGGAAGGGGCAAGGCTGTTCGTTATTTTCCAGCCTCACAGATATACACGCACAGCTGAATTGCTTGAGGAATTTTCGGTCTCCTTTGGAGACTGCGACACCCTTATCCTTCTTGATATATACCCTGCGGGTGAAAAACAGATAGAGGGGATAAATTCGAAAATGCTGACAGAGAAGATAAAGGGGAAAGGGAATAAAGACGTGATTTATCTCGAAGACAGGGGAAGCGCCGTTGATACGGTAATTTCCAGGATGAATAAAGGGGATATCCTGCTCACACTCGGGGCGGGAGATGTCTGGAAACTCGGAGAGAAAATCGTTGAGAGGTTAAAAGTTGCTTAGCAGGGAAGAGTGGGAAAATACGTTCAGGGGCGTTTATCAGGGCGAGACGGAATTCGGCTTTCCGATGAAAGACTGTACCAGCCTGGCAATCGGCGGGCCGGCCGATGTCATGGTGAGCCCTGATGACCCGCTGTCGATGAGGAATCTTATAGTGGTGTTAAGCAAGAAAGGCATCCCTTATATAACTCTGGGCGGAGGCACCAACATGCTGGTCAGCGACAACGGCATTGAAGGAGTTGTCTTGTCGTTAAAAACTTTCAGGAGAATAGAGGTGCTGAAAGAGGGGAATAAGGAGGTCGAATTATTTGTTGAGGCGGGTGTTACATTGCAGAGACTTGTTAATTTCTGCAAAGAAAGAGGTTATTCCGGCATCGAAGGCCTCACCGGCATCCCCGGAACAGTCGGCGGCGCCATATGCGGAAATGCCGGCTCATTTGACTGTGAGATAAAGGATGTTCTGGATTCGGTTGCGATAATGGATTCGAAGGGAAGACTGGACAGATTCAAGGCCGCGGGTCTCGGTTTTGGTTACAGGAAGTCCGATATATCTGATGATGATATAGTGCTGAGCGCGAATATGAGACTGAAGCGGGACGAGAAAGATGCTGTGGCCTTGCGTACAGATAACTTTTTCCGGGAAAAAAAGAGGAACCAGCCTATCTCGGAGAGGTCTGCGGGCTGCGTCTTTAAAAATCCCGAGGGGATGTCGGCAGGCAGGCTTATTGATGAAGCCGGCTGCAAGGGGATGAGGAGAGGCGGTATCGAGGTCAGCACTTTACATGCGAACTTTTTTGTAAACAGTGGCGGGGGCACAGCCGCTGATTATATAGACCTCATGAATGAGGTTTCATCTGCTGTTCACAAGAAATTTGCTGTCTTGCTTCAGCCGGAGATAAAGGTGGCGGGAAAGGTTTGATATGGATAAGAAGAAATTGAAAAGGATGAAGATAGGAGTTTTAATGGGCGGCAAATCATCGGAGAGAGAGGTATCTTTAAAAAGCGGTGAAGCAATATTCAAAGCCCTTAAATCCCTCCAATATGATGCCGTAAGAATAGACGCCGGAGACAACCTCTGTGCAGATTTGAAGAAGAGACATATAGATATAGCCTTCCTTGCGCTTCACGGCGGCCACGGTGAAAACGGCGCTGTGCAGGGCATGCTCGAGGTGTTGGGAATACCTTATACAGGCTCCGGTATTCTCGCATCTGCGCTCGCCATGGACAAGGAGGCTTCAAAGAAGATATTTCTTTACCACGGTATTCCTGTCCCCCCCTTCAAAATAGTGCAAAAAGCAAATGACAAAGGGCAAAGGGCAAAAAAGTATTCTGCTCTCTGTTCAATGCATTCAGCTCAAATAGCTTTTCCTCTTCCGTGGGTTGTAAAGCCCGCATGCGAAGGCTCAAGCGTTGGCGTGGAAATAGTAAAAGACAGAGCTAAGTTTAAGAAGGCCCTTTACGAAGCATTTGCCTATGACAACAGGGTAATAGTGGAAAAATATATCGACGGCAAAGAGATCCAGATAGGGATATTGAACAATAAAGTCCTCGGCGGGGTCGAAGTGAGGCCTTCCCTTGAATTTTATAATTACAGGGCGAAATACACGCCGGGCCTTACAGAATATGTGCTCCCTCCCCGGGTCGGCAAAAGGGTATACGAAAGGGCTGCCGGCGCAGCCTTGTCAGCGCATATGGCGCTCGGATGCAGTGGGGCAACCAGAGTGGATCTGAGGGTTGACAATAGCGGTAAACCGTATGTCCTGGAAGTGAATACAATCCCGGGGATGACCGAGACAAGTCTGCTTCCAAAGATTGCCAGACAGGCCGGTTTTGATTTCCAGGCTCTTATAGACAGGATACTCGGAGATGTTGATGAGACGTAACAGGAAAACAAGGAAAAACGTTGTGCTTAAAAAGGGCAGGCTGGGGAATATTGTTCCGGGCATAAAGTATTTTATCTTTATCGTATTCCCTGTTGTTGCCCTGGTTGTCCTTATATATTTTGTCTCTGTTGCTGTAAATTCCGCGTTTAATATCAGAAATGTCGTTTTCGCAGGCAACGAACATCTGACAGACGAAGAATTAAGGAATCTGGCCGGACTCGATGGCGGAGAAAGTCTGATCGGGGTATCAGGCAGAAAGATATCCGAAAAAATGATCGAGTCGCCATGGATAAGATCAGCGTCGGTAAGAAAGGAATTCCCGGACAAACTCAATATACTTGTAAAAGAGGCTGAACCGTTCGCACTTCTTGACATAAAAGGTCGTCTCTTCATAGTGGACGACCGCGGGAGGATGCTACAGGAGTTAAGAGACAGCCCGATCCCTTTCCTGCCGATAATATCGGGAACCCCTTTCGGAAAGAAAGAGGCATTATCAGAAGCCCTGAGTCTTGCCAGGGCCATAAAGGATAAAGGTCTTATATTTGAGAAGGACCACATAGAGATAATTGCGCATAAACCACAGGAGATGGCGGTTAACATTGACGGCGTTATTGTAAAAGTTGGCACCGGTGAATATGAGGACAAGCTTTTCAGGCTTGCAGAACTCGAGGAAGAGATAAAGAAGCGAAATATCCACGTTGATTATATAGATTTAAGATTTGCAAACAGGGCAATAGTAAAACCGGTGAATGAGGTTATCAATTGATGGGCTCCGACATAATAGTAGGCCTCGATATAGGCACAAGCAAAGTCTGCTCAATCGCGGCCGAGGTCAATGCAAAGGGAGTGAGCCTGCTGGGTGTCGGCACATCCCCTTCAGCCGGCATCAGGAAGGGCACAATAGTAAACATCGATGCAGCAGTGGACTCAATAAAAAAGGCTGTCAGGGATGCAGAGTCTTTTTCGGGAACAAAGATCAAATCCGTCTATGTCGGTATTACAGGCGCCCATATCAAGGGGTTTAACAGTTCAGGAGCAGTCGGGGTAAGGGGGAAAGAGATCAAAGCTGCAGATGTGGTACGCGCCATAGATTCTGCAAAAACTGTATATATCCCCCTTGACAGGGAGGTGCTGCATGTCATACCTGCTGAATTTGTTGTTGATGGACAGGAAGGCATTGTCAATCCGGTGGGCATGTCAGGGGTCAGGCTTGAGGCAAATGTGCATATCATCACAGGAGCTGCCTCCTCCATGCAGAACCTTCTGAAATGCTGTGAAAAGGCAGGACTTGAAGTTGTTGATATTGTATTAAAACCTCTCGCTTCAGCATATTCCACACTCACAGAAGATGAGAAGGAGTTCGGCGCAGTTCTTATAGATATCGGCGCGGGTACAACAGATATCGCACTCTTCAGGGACGGTTATTTGAAGCAGATCTCATTGCTTGGCATAGGTGGTTCCCACATTACCAATGACATAGCAATCGGTCTGAGGGTCAATATGAATGAGGCGGAAAGGCTGAAAAAGACTTCCGGTGCGTCTTTTGCAGCGTCTACAGACAATTCGGAAGAAATACATATAAACCAGCCCGGTGGAGAAGACAGGATAATGCCCAAAAAATATCTGACCGAGATAATACAGCCGAGATGCGAGGAAATGCTTGAATTGATAAAGGGTGAGTTAAAGGCGTCTCTCGCATATGAACTGGCAACATGCGGGGTTGTGCTTACCGGAGGTACAGCCCGGCTTAACGGTTTTGACAGGATGGCCGAATCCTTACTCGGTCTTCCTGTGAGGATCGGCATGCCTTCGAACACTTATGGCATGGGATCTGTAGTCGGGAGTCCTGTCTATTCAACCGGGGTCGGTCTTGTTGCCTATGCAGCAGAATCAGATTTGAACCGGAGATCTTCTCCGGAAATTCTTGGCGAGGTTTTCGGCAGAATGAAAGAAGGGATTAAAGGTGCATTCAGATATATCTATTTTCTAAATTTAAACAGCAGAAAGGAAGGGGGTATTTTATGTTTGAAATCGAGGAAGTAAGAGGCCAGAAGGCCAAGATCAGGGTAGTAGGCGTAGGAGGGGCCGGAGGCAATGCAGTAAACAATATGATAGCTTCCAACATGCACGGGGTGGAATTCATAGCAGTAAACACGGACATGCAGATACTTGAGACATCCATCGCTCCTGTAAAGGTTCAGATAGGAGAGGAACTGACGAGGGGATTGGGCGCAGGCTCAAATCCGGAGATCGGCAGGCAGGCTGCAATAGAAGATAAGACATCAGTAATGGAAAGCCTTGACGGATGCGACATGGTATTCATAACAGCTGGAATGGGAGGCGGGACAGGAACAGGCGCCGCACCTGTCATTGCCGGTATAGCAAAGGAATTAGGCTCCCTTACGGTTGCCGTGGTGACAAAGCCGTTTTTCTATGAGGGTAAAAAAAGACTGTTCAATGCCGAAGAAGGCATAAAAGAACTCGCCAAATATGTTGATACATTGATTGTGATCCCGAATGACAGAATAAGCCTTGTTGTCGAGAAGGGGACCCCGATGCTCAAGTCATTCTCGATAGCAAATGATGTGCTGAAACAGGCTGTTCAGGGCATCTCAGATATTATCCTTGTCCCGGGCCTTATAAATGTTGATTTCGCAGACGTAAAGACGACCATGGAAAATATGGGGCGTGCTGTGATGGGATCCGGAACCGGAAGAGGAGAAGGAGGAGCGCTTGAAGCAGCCAGGAAAGCGATATCAAATCCTCTTATTGAGGATTCATCAATCGAAGGTGCAAAGGGAATACTCATCAACATAACAGGCGGACTTGAGCTCTCATTGAGCGAAGTGCAGGATGCTACGTCATTGATCTACGATTCTGCACACGAAGAAGTAAATGTGATATTCGGCGCGGTGATAGACCCTGACATAAATGATGAGGTCAGGGTGACAGTAATAGCCACTGGTTTTGAAGAGAAGAAGGAGAAGGTGGAACTGCCTCAGATAAAGAAGTGGACTCCGGCAAAAGGAGCTGTGAACCTCAAGGGAGCAGAGAGGATTCTGGCAAAAAGCATTAACTATTCCTTTGAGCAAAAACCGTCTCTAAATGGAGCATTTAATTATGATGAAGCATTAGATCTGCCCGCCTTTATGAGAAGGTCTCCCCAAAAAGAATTCTGATTCCCCCCACCGAGGGGCTTCCTCCCCCCTGGAAGCCCCTCCCCCCTCTAACCCATATTACAAGCTGAAAATAATTTTCCGGCGGGTTTTATTTGTAATAAATATCTGATCACGGATATTATTTTTTGAACATAAAATCTCTATGGCAGGAATCGCATTCAATCTTGTCTCCCCAACTAACCTCTGTGCCGAGAAGGTGGCATGCGACATTAATGCAGGTTTTTTCTTCGGGATTATATTGTGCGCTGTTTAATGCTTTTACGGTTTCATCATATCCGGGTATGCTCCCTTTCTGTTCGGTCCTGTTCCAGCCGTAAGGGACATTTGTAAGCTGTGCGGTCGTCCTGAATTTCTCAGGTCTGAAAGACACTTCTATAATGCCATTTACATGAAGTGATATGTTTGAGATAATACCGGTGCGGTTTTTATCCGTGAGCGTCCTGTTATCATGACAGCGTGAACATGTGAATAGCCCTGTCACACCGTCTGTGAATGTCGTGTCCTTATCCTCCGACACTGTACTGTAATGGCATGTGCTGCATCCCATATCAGAAGAGATTTTGTTTGCCAGGGATTCCCTCGTATGACCTTTTACAGAATCCCAGTGTATGCCGAGCAGGTGGCCCGAACCTCTTTCAGAATTGAAATGCGAATTCTCCCTGCCTTTTTCATTCTTATACGATGGCGGTGTGCCGTGGCATCCCTGACACTTGAATTCGCCGAAAGAACTTCCCCAGGCAGGCGTCTCCCTGAATTCAATCGATGCGCTTTTTTCACCCGAGCTGTGGCAGTAAACCCCATAACAGGTTTTTGTGGTTTTATCGAATAATGCCTTTTCGCTGTTCAATTTCTTCAGACCCGAGGAGGACGCCGAATAGAGTTCTATTTCGACAGAACCGTTATTGTGTCTTGAGATGTCACCGGGATGACAGTTGCCGCAATTAAAGGCATATTCTCCGGCATCCTTCGAATATCGATATGTAAATCCTGTGTCACCGTAAACTGGCGACATGAAGGCCGTGGAAGAATGTATTTTATGTGAATTGTCTGACGGGATACCGTGACATTCGGTGCAGATTTCAGCATTGACAGAAACAGGAATAGATAAAAGAAACAAAAAAAATAAAATCCTTGAATTCATTTCTAAATTTTATAGTTTTGCAGGCGATAATTCAAATTATTATTCTTGACATCAGGATAAAATGAGATATAATTAAATTGTCGGCTGTGATTTTGGAATAAAGACATCAGGAGATCAACTGATGCACCGGTGTTTGAAGTCTATTCAACAGCAACCTCTTGTGTTATCTGCCCGTTATGAGTCGTGCAGATCTTCTCAGCCTGTTCTTAAAGCAACAAAAACCGGACTTCCGGCTTTCATACCTGAAAATTCTGAATTAAGCAAAGGGGGATTTTGAATGCCTGATTTCAGTGAAGACCGAAAAGGTCCGTCAATCGGTGAGCCGGCTCCTTTTTTTGAAATTGCAGCAGGCAGCAATACGGTAAATCTCGATGATTATAAAGGCAACTGGCTGATGCTTTTTACTCATCCGGAAGATCTGCTGCCTATATTCAGGACCAGAACCATAAAATACATACTGTGCAAAAGGAGAATAAAAGCTATAGCATTAGGAGATGCGCAATCTTCGAATATCGCATCGGGCAGGAATTTCCTTAAAAAATATATTATGAAGCACAGTCTGACAATAGTAGATGATTCCGGCATGGAGATAGCGAGAAGTTATAGTGCCGCGAATGACGGCTGCATTGGAAACGCGGATTCAAAATGCGTATTTGTCATAGACCCCCAGGGCATACTCCGGATTAAACTTTCTTTTTCTTTGTCGGCACAGAGAAATTTTTACGAAATACTGAAGCTTGTCGATGCGCTTCAGGATGCAGACAGGCAGAGGAACAGACAGCCCAAAGAGAAAAAATGGGAACGAAGGGCGGGTGTTATTGTGACCCCGGAGACTGTCACCGAACAGAATTAGAAAAAGATGGTGGACGGTAGGGGATTCGAACCCCCGACTTCCACGTTGCGAACGTGGCGCTCTCCCAGCTGAGCTAACCGCCCCCTCCAAAAACTGTTAAAAGTAAAAAGTGAACAGTAAATAGTAAAACAAAAATTATAAGCGCAGTCAACGGATTCTTGACACAAATTCCAATAACCTCTTATAATCAAAACTCAACAATTTATCGGTATAAAGGGTTGAATTGCGCCTGTAGCTCAGTTGGATAGAGCAACTGCCTTCTAAGCAGTGGGTCAGGGGTTCGAATCCCTTCAGGCGCGCCATTCAAATTTCCCTTTGAGAAATTTGAAGTGAATAGTTATCAGTGATTAGAGTTTAGTTTAAAAATATAAAATTTATTTCATTTTTAATTTATACTATTAACTGATCACTGTTTTATATGGTGGGTGTAGCTCAGCTGGTTAGAGCACCAGGTTGTGGCCCTGGTGGTCGCGGGTTCGAATCCCGTCACTCACCCCAAACTTAAAAGTAAGCAGCAGGGAGTAAGCAGAATAATATTTTGAAGATTTCTGAGTGCATTCTATTTACTGCTTGCCAAGTACTATTGAAAGCGCCTGTAGCTCAGTGGATTAGAGCATCGGCCTCCGGAGCCGAGGGTCGGAGGTTCGAATCCTCTCAGGCGCGCCATACTGATTTTGAAAGATAAAATCAGCAGTAATCAGTATTTTGTTGTTAGTGATCAGCTCAGGATATTGATTAAAGTTATTATTTTTTGTTTTACTATCCACTGTTCACTTTTCACTAACCACTGTCAGAATGGGCCGTTAGCTCAGTTGGTAGAGCAGCTGACTCTTAATCAGCGGGTCGGAGGTTCGAATCCTCCACGGCTCACCATCTAAATCAAGGACTTAGGAGGTTTCCCTGAGTCCTTTTTTCTTTGTGAACATCCGGCTTTAGCAATTTATATTACTTTAAAGTATAATACTCGTAAGTAACCTTATGTCGAAGACTCTGTGAGAGGTGAGGATGTTCATAAACAGGGAAAAAGAGCTTGAGGCTCTGAGTTCGGCCTACAAAGACAGCAAGGCGCAATTCATTGTTATCTACGGAAAGAGACGTGTAGGCAAGACCGAGATCGTCAAGCAGTTCTTCAAAAGCATTCCTCATATATATTTTCTTGCCGACAAGGCACCTGAAAAGGAACAACTCAGTCTTCTCTCAGAAAAGGTCGGCCTTCTATACAAGGACCAGTTCCTGCTTTCACGGGGGTTCGGCAACTGGCACGACTTCTTTACATACATCAAAGACAAGGGCAGGGTTGTGCTTGCGATAGATGAATTCCCCTTCCTCATAGAGGCAAACAGGGCTGTACCCTCAATATTCCAGAAAGGTTGGGATGAAGGTCTTAAAGATTCGGGGATATTCCTCATACTGCTTGGCTCAAGCATCGGTATGATGGAGACAGATGTCCTTGGCTATAAGTCTCCTTTATTCGGCAGGCGGACAGGCCAGCTTCTTATCGAGCCTCTCAGTTTCTGGCATGCAAAAAAGTTCTTCCCAAGGATTTCTGATGAGGATTTCATGTATATCTACTCAGTCCTCGGCGGAACACCTGCATATCTCCTTCAGTTCGACCCTGCTGCTGACCTCTGGACGAATATCAGGAAAAAGATATTTGCCAGCAATGCATACCTTTTCAGCGAGCCCGAATTCATCCTGAAAGAAGAACTCCGTGAGCCGAGGAACTATTTTTCGATAATCAGGGCTATTTCAATGGGCAAGGCGAGGGCAGGCGAGATCATCAATGAGACAGGATTTGAAAAGAATGTCGTCGGCAAGTATCTCTCGGTTCTCACAGACCTCAGGATCGTAAAAAGAGAGGTGCCGGTTACCGAGAAGTCCTGTGAAAAGAGCAAGAAAGGCATCTACATGCTCGATGATAATTATTTCAGGTTCTGGTTCAAATACGTCTTCCCGAACAAGAGCTTTATCGAGGAGGGCGAGACCGATTATGTCATCAAGAACAAGATCAGGCCTGAACTGGATATCTTTGTTTCCCAGACCTATGAGGAGGTCTGCCGGTCATATGTCAGAAAAGGACTCCCGTCCGCAGGATCCTTCGGAAAGGGCATGAAGTTCAACTCGGAGCGAGTCTCCGCTACGAGTCGCTTCGACAAGATCGGCAGGTGGTGGACAAAGGATGCTGAAATAGATATTGTCGGGATTAATGAGGACGACAATGCCATCCTTTTTGGAGAGGCAAAATGGTCTGGAAAGCCTGTTGGCGTAAATATACTTAACGAGCTAAAAGCAAAGGCAGAGGAAGTCCAGTGGGGCAACAGCAAGACCTCAAAGCATTTTGCGCTATTTTCGAGAAAAGGGTTTACGAGTGAAATGCTGAAACTGGCTAAGAGAGAAAAGGTCTTGTTGTTCAGGGGCATTGAAAAGGTCGGATAAGATGTTTTAAAAACGTGTCCAAACTTTGTGGTTTTTTGACATGAGAGTGAATGTTTTATCCATAAGTTTTATAATAGGCGGGAAGGTCGTGAAGAAGGAGAAGAAGTATTGATGAAATTTGATCCCCTCAAACCTTATAACGAGCTTCCCCTGCTTCCTCCGAAAGAGAATATAGAGACTGCCGCGATCCTGAAAAAGACTGTTACTGCGGGCAGGGCATTGGCAGAACTAAAGGGTCTCGGGTCGAAGTTGTCGACATGACCAAAGAACGTGTCGAAGTTATCGACATGAGACTAATGAGGTAATAAAGGGGTAGTTATTACCCTGTTTACGAGGCTCATTACCTCATTTAAACATGTCCAAATTTTGAGGTTTTTGGGACATGCCTGCCTGTCGGCAGACAGGTTCTGTGGACGTGTCCATGACGTGGACATGAGAGAGAATGTTGTTGACCATAAGTTTTATAATAGGCTTGAAATCTGTAGATGCTGTGACCAGGCCAATGCAGGTGAGAGAAGAACAAGCAACGTATAATGGCAAAGAGTAATTCTGCCTCAAATTGTGGCAGAAATGATATTGCAGGAAAAATAATTATAGGAAAAAATATTTCCGCAGGTATGACTGGTTATGCTGAACTCTTAAATACTTTAAAAGAGCGGATACGCAAAGCCCAGATACGAGCAGCTTTGTCAGTGAACCGTGAACTGGTGTTGCTTTATTGGCAAATCGGCCAAGAAATCCTTACAAGACAGGCAAGAGAAAACTGGGGATCAAAAGTCATTGACCGCCTCGCTGCCGATCTTAGACGGGAATTCCCTGATATGAAAGGATTTTCATCAAGAAATCTTAAGTATATGCGGGCATTTGCTGAAGCTTATCCTGATAAGCAATTTGTGCAGCAGCTTGCTGCACAAATTCCATGGTTTCATAACTGTGTAGAAGTTTGGATTTGGGGTGTTACTACCGAAGCTGATATTAGCCGTAAAAGAACTGAAGATCAATCGAAAATTCAAAAACTGAAGGATCATATAGGGAACCGTTGGGGCGGCGACATAAAAACGATTACAAATTACATTCTTAAAGATGGCAATGATGTATGTTGTGAGATTGACGGCCGACAGGAGAGACGGTGTGCAACTGGTTAATTCCAATTTAAGGACAAAAAAGGGAAAAGCCGCATTAAAAGTCGATGGCAGTACATCCGATACGCAATAATTCATATATTCGTTGAACTTTGACGCAAAGGATATACTTAACCCGTTAGAAGACCTTGCCTTCAACGTGAAGGCTCAGTTCGAAAGACCTTTGGTCATCTCGCGGGGCAAGTAGGTGGTTTTCTAACAGGGTAAACTCTGCTGGTAAGCTAATGAGGGAAAAGTGGACGGGTACATTTATCACGGGGGCTTGGACGAGGCTTGCTGAAAGCATCGCTGAAGCCCTGCAAGGCGAAGGACAAGCTCAGGAGGAGCGAAGGCGTGAGCTTGCCTCTGGCATGAGCAGCAATACAGAGCAAAAGTGCAGAAAAGCAAAAAGCTTAGCAGGCAGCTTATTTTAGCTGCTTCAGGTCTTTGAGCAGTCGCGGCAGTGCAATCGCTTGTATGTCCCTCGCAAGATGAAACGTCTCTTCCCCTGAATGAATTACATACAAACGCTGAAGTTTCAAGTCCGAAAGGGCGCTTCGCATTGAGGGCGTTACTTGCGGTGAGCTTGTCAGCTTGACTTCAAATCCTATTTTCTTCCTCCCCTTGACTACGAGAAGGTCCAGCTCCGCCCCCGCATGCGTTGCCCAGAAAAAGCACTCCTCCGGCCTTAATCCCAGCCAGCGAATGACCTGTTCTATTACGAATCCCTCCCATGAAGCGCCAATCTTGGGATGCCGCTCCAGATCTGCACGGGTTTTGATGCCGAGCAGTGTATGAAGCAAACCACTGTCTCTGATATAGACTTTCGGGGATTTAACCTGCCTTTTTGAAATATTCTCGTGCCACGGCAGAAGCTGTCTCACAACCAGTGCAGATGATAGCAGATCAAGGTAGTTGCGAACAGTCGTGTCGGCAACACCAAAAGACCGTCCAAATTCCGAGGCATTCCATATCTGACCGTGAGAGTGTGCCAGCATGCTCCAGAATCTATGCATAGTAGTTGACCTGATATTAATCCCCAACTGCGGAAGATCTCTCTCAAGGAAAGTCCGTATGAAACCACGACGCCATTCTTCGCTCATTGTATCCGAAGGGGCAAGATATGCGCGTGGGAATCCTCCCCGAAGCCATAACCGGAGATAGTTAGTTATTCCTACTTCATCCAGAGAAAAGCCTCCCAACTCATGATAAATGATACGGCCTGCAAGAGTTTCTGCGCCCTGCCGGAGGAGTTCGGGAGACGCACTTCCAAGTATCAGAAAGCGCGTTGATGATTTTGGACGATCCACAAGCACTCTCAAAACAGAAAAAAGTTCAGACAATCTTTGTATCTCATCGATAATGACAACCCCCTTCAATCCCTTGAGAGCAAGCATCGGGTCTGCAAGCCGCGCCAAATCCTCCGGATTTTCCAGATCATAGAAAGTTGAAATGTTGAGGATATGTTTTGGAAGGGAGCGCGCCAGCGTTGTTTTTCCAACCTGACGCGCACCAATGATGCCCACAATACGATAATGTCTCAGGAGAATTATAAGCGCCTTCGCTTCTCGTTGCCTGTCTATCATGATCTAATATTACCTTGAAAATTCGGTCATGTCAACAGAATTTTCAAGGTAGATTCAACAACCAGTTTAATTGTTCCAAAATACCGCGGCTCAGAAGCTCCATAAAGCAAAAGCGCAAAGGCGCGGACGAAAAATACATCCGATATGCAATAATTCATATATTCGTTGAACTTTGACGCAAAGAATATACTTAACTTGAATACAGCGGACTTCTGGATTAAGGGACTTTAAAAATTGTTGCGTGAAAAAATCGTGAAGGAATATATCGAAAACCGTATAAAGTTGTGGTAGCATATCAAGACAAAAAAGAGCCTGAAGCCGTTGATTTGAGAGGGGTTATCCGGTATTTTCAAGCACTTGCATAGTCCCCTGTAAAACTACTCTTAATCAGCGGGTCGGAGGTTCGAACCTTCCGGCAGGCAGGTCCTCCACGGCTCACCATGTAAATCAAGGGGTTAGTCCCGGACTGTCCTGCAATAATCCGCTCATTAAGATTTTATTTGTAAGACAAAATAAAATTTATTATACTATTGATTAGATGGAAGCCGAGAAAAAGAGAAAGAAAAGGAAGAAAAAGGAATTTCGTTTTGCCACGTCCTTTACGATGAGGTTCGATAAATTCACCCTTGAGATGGTAGAGAGGATCGCATATGAAGAGGACAAGACAAAACCCGAGACCATACGAGCGGCCGTTAAATTCCTCTTTTTGAAAAAATACGGGAAGAATGAACTGGAGAAGATAAGGAAGAAGCACCGTCCTGTTTTTCAGAAAGACGAACAGTAAAAAGCGGTTCAGGCTCATTCTTTAATTTTCACCGGAGGCTTGACACATCCGGAATTATTGATATATGTTAAAGCCTGTCAGGTTTTTCCAACGGGATAAGAATTTTATGGAATATGAGAACTGATTCTTGAAGATACTTTTTATCAGCCCGAAATGGGAAAAATTCCCGCACTGGGCTTATCACCTTCCCCAGTTAGGCCCTCTAACCGTAGCCGGATTGACACCGCCGGGCCATAATGTAACCTATATAGACGAATTTGTCAGAGAGGTCGATTTCGATGATGCTGCTGCCCTGGTTGCAGTGACATCCATGACTGCCCAGGCGGGAAGGGCATACCAGATAGCTGATGAGTTCCGCAAGAGGGGCAAGCCTGTTGTTGTCGGGGGCATTCACCCTACGCTGCTCCCTGAAGAGGCCGGACAGCATGCTGATGCAGTTGTTGTTGGAGAGGCAGAGGCAATCTGGGGACAACTTTGCAGTGATTTTCAGGAAGGCAAACTGAAGAAGGAATACAGGGCCAGCGGCGCTCCGGGGGAGTTTTGTGTTGCAGGGAAGTTCCCAAGACGGGACATCCTTCAGGTCGAGGGATACTCAAGGTCTTTTGACGGTGACAGGGCGATAGACACGGTACAGACTACCCGCGGATGCATATATGAATGCGAACACTGTAACGTCCCATCAGTCTACGGCCGAAAACTCAGGTCAAGGCCTGTTGATGATGTTATGGCAGAGCTGGATATTGTAGGCGCAAAAAATGTCTTCATCGTCGACAACCTCATCTATGAGAACAGGGCTTATTTCCTTGGTCTCATGAAAAGGCTTGAGTCGATCGACAGGAAATGGATCGGGGTTGGCACTCTTAAGATGGCCGGTGATCCATATTTTGTCGAGGCGATGGCCAGGAGCGGTTGTGCGTTCCTTTATGTAGGGTTCGACCATCTCTATGAGAATACGTACCAGTCATTCAGGGTAAAGGATATGCCGGGCCACTATAAGGATGACATTAAGATCCATGATATAGACTACAGGCAGGACCATATAGCGCTGGCGGAAGAGTACAGGAAGGCGGTTAAGATATTGCAGGATGCGGGGATAGGAGTCTTCGGCACCTTTGCCTTCGGATTTGACGGTGACGACGAAAGCATATTCGAGCGCACCGTGGATTTCGCTCTCGGAGCCGACCTCATACTTGCTGATTTTGCGATTGTCACGCCATATCCGAAATCGCCCCTTCATAGCCGTCTTATAAGTGAAGGGCGTCTGTTTGATGCGGACTGGAATCACTACAACGGCTGCCATGTTGTCTTTGAGCCGAAGGGCATGAGCGCCGAAACGCTCAGAAAAGGCTGGGACTGGGCATGGAAGCGTTTCTATGAGGAAAAGACTGTTTTAAGGAGACTCTGCGAGGCATTCCTTCCGAAGAAAACGAGAAGATAATTCCCTCCAGGGTCAAGAGGGAATTTTTGCGGGGTTCTACATCAGTCACCTGTCTACGAAAACAGCCATTTCCTTTCCCATGCCGTCGCTTTTTCATAATCCCTGAACTGCCTCTCTCTTTGCCTGAATTCTTTTGAATGCACAGAACGCCGGCCATTCTTATTTCCTATGCCGATAAATGCATGGAGCATCTCGTGGTAGATTATGAATTCAAGAAAATATTGCGGCACGTATCTTTTATCGAGGAAAGGATTGATCCTGATAGTATTTGTATTCATGCTGTAACTTCCCAGCGTCCGCCTCCTGACAGCATATTTCACTTTTTTTGTCCCCCATGTTATTGCAGCCGAGACTTCATCTCCGAAATATTCATTGTTTATCGATCTGAAAATTTCAAGAATATTGTGGTATTTGCCCTGTGTTTTGAGCTTTAATTTTTTTTTGGGACCGGGTTTGATCAGATCCATGTGCTGCCGTATGAAATCCCTGATCAGCGGTGTCCGGACTTTTCTGTCACTGATGAATACTGAAATTTCATTCAGCACATCGTCCCCTGCATTCAGGAACATGCGGTGAAGCCTGACTACAGTTTTCATGTTTTCTGTCCTGACCGAAATGATACTGCTTGAGTTATCAGTGACGATCAGCAGGACAGCCTTTTTTGCCGCCTTCTGAAGATAATTTTCGAGAGAGCTTCGGGTATGCATCAGGCTGACTTCATATCCTTATTCTTTGCTGTCCAAAATAATTTCAAATATACATAAGAAGGCGGGATGTTGAGGAAACAGAATAACGACACCCTGGAAATCAATCCACAAACAATTACAAAATAACACAAATACAGGGTTATCGTTAATACGTTTATTTAACAAAGTCGGGGTCTGACATTTAATAATCATGTCGATTTATTCTGTTTTCGAGGCATTCCGCCTTCTGTAAAGTTTTATTTTGGACAAGTATGATCCTTATTCT
>JBFMDL010000026.1:0-33304 GCA_040753635.1 Nitrospirota bacterium
AATATACCCCTCTTTGGCAAAGTCGGAGACTCGACTCTACGAGAGGGGCAAGGGGAGATTTTCTGACAAAATGTCTATCCAATTTTGAGAACATTAGTATCATTAATACGTTTATTTAACAAAGTCGAGGTCTGACATTTAATAATCATGTCGATTTATTCTGTTTTCGAGGCATTCCGCCTTCTGTAAAGATTCATTCAGGACAAGCATGATCGAATACAATATTTATATTTGAATCATTAGCGGATTATAACGGTTTGGTCAAAGTCTGAGTCTGAACATGGCGAAGAAATGTTCCTTGATCTTTTCATAAAGAGGTCGCTGGAGCCATTTCTCAAGCGTTATCTTCTCGGATAATTTCAGGTCTTCATTGAAAATCTCCGTCATCTGTCTGCCGAAATTTTCATCTATAATACCGACATTGCCTTCATCGTTCCTCCTGAGTGACTGAAAGTCCAGGTTTGCAGAGCCTATTATGTTCCATATCCCGTCGAACACCGAGGTCTTTGAATGCAGTATCTCTCCCTTATAATTGTATATCTCAACGCCTGCCTTAAGCAGTTTTGTGAAAAAGGCCCTGCCGGCATAGTATGCAGCTGAGACATCAGATTTCCCGGGCAGAAGCAATTTCACATCAACGCCCCTTGATACAGCATTTTCAAGTATCTGTAACATCCTTCTGCTCGGCGTAAAATAGGCTGTTGTCAGATATATGCATTTCTGCGCATGGTTTATGCTGTAATACAGCAGCTTCCTCATCTTGCGACGGCCTTTGGCGGAGCTGGCAAATATCGGAAGCACCGGAATGCCTTCAGCAAAAGGTTTGACCTGCCTGTTGAAAATTATGTCGGCGCCTTTCCATATCTTCCAGCTCTTTTTGAAGTCATCAAGAAGGGAATTTGCTATAGGTCCCTCAAGAAATATACCTGTATCCCTCCAGCCTTTTCTTTTCCTGATGCGGTGATATCCCCTGTATTCGTTTGCAATGTTCAGGCCGCCTGTAAACGCCTTATCGCCGTCGATAATTATGAGTTTCTTGTGGTCCCTGTGCACATAATGAAACGGGTCTGTCCATTTGAAAGGGCGGGATGCCCTTATCTGAATGCCTGCCTCTCTCAGTTCTTTCCAGAATTTTAAGGAGGTGCCGAATGATCCGAAATGGTCATAAAGTATATAAATATTTACACCCTCCAGCGCCTTCTGCTTGAGTATTTCCCCCAGCTCTTTGCCTGTTTCATCATTTCTGAAAATATAGAATTCAAGACATATCAGTTCTTTTGCATTTTTCAGGGAATCGAATATGTTATGAAACAGTTCCTTGTCCCTCCATGAGACGATAACACGGTTCCCGTCAGCGAAAGACGTGCCGTATATCCTTTGTATTTTTTTTCTTATAAAGAAACGGTTTGAAACAGGCAAATGCATAATAAATAATTGCTTAAAAAGAGATTTCTGTCAATGTGCCTTGTTAAAATGTCATCGCCGGTTTTAATTATATCTAACAGGCTGCTGAAAAACTAAGTTTTTGTGTCATTCCGAGGAGCCGAAGGCGACGAGGAATCTTAAAACTTATTGGATCATAACGGCTCTTAAGATTTCTCGTTTCACTCGAAATGACAAAAAAGAGACTTTTTCAGCAGCCTGCTAATCTGTCCGGTGGATATTTTTTCGGGAAATCGGCTAAAATTAAAGATATTATTTAGCCCGAAAGATTTAATGAATATCATACTTCTCCAAAATAAAACTTTACAGAAGGCGGAATGCCTCGAAAACAGAATAAATCGACATGATATTAAGATGTTAAACCTCCTTTTGATATCAAATGTTATCAGGATAACTCTGTATTATCCTTATATGAGCATTAAAACGTGGATTAATTTCCAGGGTGTCGTTATTCTGTTTCCTCAACATCCCGCCTTCTTACTAATGTTCTCAAAATTGGATAGACATTTTGTCAGAAAATCTCCCCTTGCCCCTCTCGTAGAGTCGAGTCTCCGACTTTGCCAAAGAGGGGTATATTCCTCCCTTTGGCAAAGGGAGGTTGGGAGGGATTTTATTGAAATTATGTGCGTTCTATTATGAGAACCTTAATAAGTATATTTGAAATTATTTTGGACAGCAGTGAATGAATATATATATTAAAAATATCAGGGAAGAGGAATGCGTTTGCGATGCCCTGGTTCTGCCGGTTACAGAAGATGATTCGACTTTCTATGCAAAACGAATACCCCCTGTTTACAAACCTTTCAAAAAAATATCTCCCGGGGAATTCAAGGGCAGACAGAACGAGATCCTTCTGATCCCGGCTCCGGAGGAGATAAAGCCCGGAAAACTTATATTTGTCGGCCTCGGCAATAAAGATCAGGTTACATCTGAAAAAGTGAGGCAGGCAGGCGGTAAGGCAGCTGCATATCTCAGAGAAAGAGGCATGAAAAAAGTGGCATTGTCTTCCGGATTGCTCTCCTCTCTTAAATTGAAGCCTGCTGATTTTGTTGAAGGGGCATTGCTCGGCCTCTATACCTTCAATAAATACAGGGCCGGAATAAATAATAAAATAGATAATATCACATTGATCTCAGAAGCATCGAAGGCGCTGCAGGATGAGCTTAGGCGGATCAGGATCGTTTCCTCTTCAGTAAATTTTGCGAGAGACCTGATTAATGCACCCTCCAATGATATGACCCCTTCAACGATCGCAAAGACGGCTTTGTCTCTGAAAGGAAGGAATGTTTCTGTAAGAATCCTTGAGAGGAGGGATGCACGCAAACTCGGGATGGGCGCTTATCTTTCAGTTGCCAGGGGTTCCAAAGAGCCGCCCAAGTTCATTGTGCTTAATTACAGGGGTGCAAAGGGAGCGCCGCTTGTATTGATCGGGAAGTCAATAACATTTGACAGCGGGGGCATATCTTTAAAGCCCGCTGATGGCATGGAAAAGATGAAATATGACATGGCAGGAGGCGCAATAGTCCTCGGGGTTATCAAAGCTGTTTCTGAATTGAAAATGCCTGTGAATCTTGTCGGCATACTGCCTGCAACAGAGAATCTGCCAGGAGGGTCTGCAACAAAACCAGGAGATGTTGTCAGGGCGATCAACGGGAAAACCATCGAGATCATTAATACTGATGCAGAGGGCCGATTGATTATTGCGGATGCGATTGGATATTCAGTGCGCTTTAAGCCTCGTGCGATTATAGATATTGCGACATTGACCGGCGCATGTTCTGTTGCTTTAGGGAATGAGGCTGTTGCAATGATGGGAAATGACAGATTATTGCTTGAAAAAATGAAGAAATCTGCTGATAATACATACGAACGTGTGTGGGAAATGCCGCTTTTTGAGGAATATAAGGAATATCTGAAGAGTGATATTGCTGATATCAAGAATACCGGCGGTAAGAATGGCTCACTGGTAACCTCGGCATACTTTTTGTATGAATTTGCCGGAAAGGTACCCTGGGTTCACCTTGATATAGCAGGCATATCATGGGTAGAAAAAGATAAACCTTATATGCCGAAAGGCGCCTCCGGCACAGGCGTAAGGCTTTTGACGGACTTCATAGGGAGTTGAAATGAAAATATTTAAGCTATTGATAATCATATCTTTTTTATTATTCCCTGCTGCTGCCTTTGCATGGGGACCCTTAACGCATATGTATCTCGGGAATGAACTGTATTCCCTATGTTCACTTCTTCCAGCAGGTCTTTTGGAGATCATCAGGAGATACAGGAAGGATTTTCTGTACGGAAATATTATGGCCGACATTATAATTGGAAAGAAATATCTTCCTGAAAATAAGAGTTCTCACAGCTGGGATGTGGCGTTTGATCTTTTAAGGGAAGCAAGGACTGCGCAGCAGAAGTCTTTCGTTTACGGCTATATGTGCCATCTTGCAGCAGATACAGTTGCTCACAATACATACATAGTAGATAAAAAGAATATCGGACACACTGTTATGGAAATGAAAGCGGACAGCATTATCAACAAAAAATACTGGCTTCAGGCCCTGGCAATAGACAGAAAAATCCAGATCAGGAATGATCTTTTCCTGGAAAATTCGTTAGACAGATTTATATTCTCCTTTAAAACAAATAAACGGATACTGAAGGGGATGGTCTTCCTGTCTGTTTTTAATCAGGAAAGGATAGGAAATTTTATTGACAAAAATCTTGTCACATCACTGCCTGTAAGAGAAGAGATAGAGGGCTTGCAGCAGGAGTCTCTTGATAAAATGATCGACCTGCTTCAGAACCTGGAAGCATCGGACGTGGTTAAAGTAAATCCGAACGGGAATATATACAGAGGAAAGCTCATCAAGACATTTCTGAGTTATTAAGAAGAGAAAACAATCCATATATACTAATACGGTCATAAGTATGAAGACATTGATTGTAAAAATCCCTCCTAACCTCCCTTTGCCAAAGGGCAAGGAGAGATTCCTCACTTATGCGCTCCTTACAGTTTTATTTTAAATAACCGGTCTGGATCTTATGAAGGATATGCTCGGCAGAGGGAATGTAATAACAGCGGAAATTGCGCTCAAGCTGATTGTTGAAAAGCTGCCTGCGAAGTTGCCGAAGGAAATGACTGTAAATATAGAAGATTCCATAGGCATGATTTGCAGTCAGGATGTCATTTCAAATGAAGACCTTCCACATTTCCCGCGTTCTACGGTCGACGGATATGCTGTAAAGGCAAAGGATACCTTCGGTGCAACAGAGGCGGTTCCTTGTTATCTGGACCTTTCTGAAGAAATATTAATGGGAGAAGAAGCTGATTTTGTGCTGAACAAGATGGAGGCGAGCAGAATTCCGACAGGGGGTATGCTTCCTGAAGGTTCAAACGCTGTTGTTATGTTCGAATATGTTCAGCCTGTTGATGATAAAACAATAGAGGTAGTCAAGGCTGTTGCACCCGGCGAGAATGTTATACAACCAGGTGAAGATGTCGGAAGAGGAGAAATATTAATCAGAAAGGGGCGGAGACTAAGACCCCAGGATATCGGCGCATGCGCCGGGACAGGGGTTACCGGGATATGCGTTTATGAAAAGATCCCGGTTGCCGTAATTTCAACAGGGGATGAGATTGTCCCGCCAAAATCTTCTCCTGGAACAGGACAGGTAAGGGATATTAATTCTTATGTGCTTTCGGGCATGATACATGCAGCAGGCTGCGCTCCGTGCATAAAAGGTATTTTCAGGGATGATTACGACATCATTAGATCAGTAATCGAAAGTTCAATGAAAGAAGCCGCTGTGATTATTGTTTCGGGAGGAACTTCTGTGGGAACAAAGGACATTATAGCCGGAATAATTGACGATATAGGTAATCCCGGCGTTATATTCCACGGTGTATCCTTAAAACCCGGCAAGCCTGTGATAGGGGGTGTTATTGATGGCATCCCAGTTTTTGGCCTTCCCGGTCATCCTGCTGCTGTCAGTGTATGTTTTGAGGTTTTTATCCTCCCGGTTTTGAACATATTATCCGGCCTGAGGGAGAAATTCCCTCAATACAGCAGAAGGATTGTAAAAGCAAAGCTCTCGAAGAATATTTCGTCGCCGCCGGGGAGAGAGGAGCATATCAGGGTATTGCTTGAGGAAAGAGATGACGGCATATGGGCTGTGCCTGTACTCGGGAAATCCGGCCTTATTACAACCCTTGTCAGGGCTGATGGAACTGTTGTTATACCCCTGAACAGGAACGGCATGGAAGAGGGGGAAGTTGTTGATGTGAGGCTTTTTTAGATAATAATGAGAATAGCTGTATTTACAAGGACGGGTTTTCATCATACTTGCTTCATCAACAGACTTCAGGAAGAGTTTGAAATTGCCTGTGTGGTCAGAGAGTTTTACCCCCCACGTCCCGGAGGGGATAGTTCGCTTCCTTCGCTTTTGAGGAAGATCTTTGCAAAAAGAAGTCTGAGCAAGATAAGAGATGAAAATTTCCTTAAAGGGTTTCATGAATTGTACTCCGCGGGATTCAGATATTCCCCGGTATTAAGGGAATATCTGAAGTCGCCTTTTGATGTTGTCATGGAAAAACCCGCGACTAAATACCTCAACGTCGGATGCGGAGAGATAAACAGCAATGATTTCGAGTTATTTCTCAGGAACATCAAACCCGATATAGTTGCGGCTCTCGGAAGCAGCATTATCAAGCCGAACATTATTTCGATACCATCTGTTGCCATGATAAATCTTCACTCCGGTCTATCGCCTTATTACAGGGGGACATGGAGCTATGGATGGCCTGTGGTAAATCGTGAACCTGAATATATTGGTGTTACAGTCCACCATGTGAATCCGGGCATTGATACCGGCGATATTATTTTTCAGACTAAACCAGTTCTTGAAAAAAAGGATGACTTGAATTCTGTTTTTTTGAAGGTCATTTCTGAAGGTATCGAGCTTGTAGTGAAGGCAATCGGGGAGTTTGTGAAGAATGGCTATGTCGAATCTTTTAGACAGCCGGTTAATACAGGCCGGCAGTATTTTGCAAAAGATTTTAATGCGGACACAGCGCGCAGATGTCTGCGCGCTGTGGAGGACGGGATTATAGAGAAATATACAGCAAACAGAGCCGAAATCGACTGGGGAGTCAAGCTTTACGGGTATGTGCCGCCAAAGATATTCAAATGAATGATCGCATTGTGCTTTTATTCCATTCTGTAGACAGCCGCGACCTGTCATCATTAAAAAATCTCGGCAATATCAACCCTGATATCTTTGAAAAACTCATTTCAAAACTGAAAGAACAGTTTGATATAGTCGGACTGAAGGATTTCATTGAGACGATGTCAGGAGGATTTAAAAAGAGGGAGAGGCTCCTTGCGATTACCTTTGATGACGGACCGAAGTCATATGCCACAAATGCGGCGCCTGTTATGGAGTCACTCGGTGTCCATTCGACGTGTTTTCTGATAACAGACTGTATCGGCGACAGGGCGGTATACTGGAGATATCTATATAATTTCTGCATCAACGAGGGGTATAAGCGTGAACTCGCTGACTTGATAAATGATGAATATGGTGCATCCATCTCCCCTGAAGAGATAATACGATTTACACGAAGCAATTATCAGAGGAAAAAGAATATGCATATTGTGGAAAACATATTCGAAAAAATTGTCCCGGAAGAGGAATACAGGGGAAAAGAGGGGGAACTCTTTCTGTCTTATGACGATATAGATAAGCTGAGGAACAATAACATGGTCGGCTTCGGCATCCATACCCGCACCCATCCTGTTATGATTAATTCAAGCTGCGATGAAATAAATGATGAAATATCGGGAAGTCTGGATTTCTACAGGAGTAAAATTAAAGACTGCATCCCGATGTTCAGCGTTCCTTTCGGGAGGCTTTATAAAGATTACGATGAAAGGACGATTATAACAGCAGGCGGATTTTCGATAGAGTGCATTTTTTCCGCATACGGCGGCGGTAATGCAAAGGATCAGCCTTTATATAATGTACGAAGGATTCCCGTAAATGAGGGATTGCTCCAAAAAGGGATTGATATATTCATAGACTCACTCAGGAGTCCGGCAATTGCGGATGAATATATTGAATATGAGAAAAAGCTTAATGATGTATTGTCAGTAAATGACAAAGGCAGAGACATGAGTCAATCTTAATCCCTTGGGTCGTCTGTTTTAAACTCGCTGCCTTGACAAAAAATCATTTTTTTATGTTAAATGAATATCACATCTTTTTTCCCGACAGGCTCGTAGCTCAGGGGGAGAGCGCTACCTTGACACGGTAGAGGTCGGCGGTTCGAAACCGCCCGGGCCTACCATATAAATCACAACATATGAATTCCACCCAGCATTCACTGCAGTCCAAAATAATTTCAAATATACATAAGAAGGCGGGATGTTGAGGAAACGGAATAACGGCACCCTGAAAATCAATCCACAAACAATTACAAAATAACACAAACACAGAGTTATCGTTATACGTTTATTTAACAAAGTCGGGGTCCGACATTTAATAATCATGTCGATTTATTCTGTTTTCGAGGCATTCCGCCTTCTGTAAAGTTTTATTTTGGACAAGTATGCCCCGCATTATTTATGAGTTTTATCGTTAATGGATATCTGCCCGCGTGATAAATTTTAAAACTTATTGAAATAAAAAAATAATATCATGTATCATATTTTCTATTCCCGTGAGTTTTAATTTTAACCGGAGGTGTTAAGCATCAAGCTAAGAACAGAAGAAGGCAGAGAACCGGATATCAGCGGAGTCCCTGAAATCGAAAAATATTTAGCAAAAATAAAAGCAATAGCTGTAAAGATAAACGGCCGGCCAGATGATATCAATTCCATTAAAAATCTTTCAGAAGAAGACACAATCGAAGCTTTGACTTTTGAGTCGGAAGAGGGGAAGGAGATTTACAGGCACAGCACATCCCATGTCATGGCTCACGCGGTCAAAAAACTTTTCCCGGATGCGAAGATCGCCATAGGCCCTGCGATTCAGGACGGCTTTTATTATGATTTTGACATTGATCGGACATTTACTCCCGAGGATATAGCCTCAATAGAAAAAGAGATGAAAGTGATAATAGAGGAAGATTCACCTTTTGTAAAAAAAGAGATGCCGAGATCAGAGGCTCTCAAGTTGTTTGAAACAATGGGTGAAAAATACAAGGTTGAACTTTTAAATGAAATACCCGATGAAAAGGTGACAATATATGAGGAAAACGGTTTCATTGACCTCTGCAGGGGGCCGCATCTTGCTTCGACAGGCAAAATAAATGCATTCAAACTCTTGAGTGTCGCAGGCGCCTACTGGAGAGGCGATGAGAAGAATAAGATGCTCCAGAGGATTTACGGCACTTCATTTTATAACAGCAAGGACATGAAGACATATCTGGAATTCCTTGAAGAAGTAAAAAAGAGGGATCACAGACGGCTCGGGAAAGAGCTCGACCTCTTCAGCATCAGTGACGAGATAGGCTCCGGTCTTATACTCTGGCATCCAAACGGTGCGATAATCAGAAAGACCATCGAGGATTTCTGGCGGGAGGAACACATTAAGGCTGAATATAAAATTCTTTATTCACCGCATATCGCAAAGCTCGAATTGTGGAAAAGAAGCGGCCACCTCGACTATTACAGGGAAAATATGTATTCCCCGATGGAGATCGAGGGTGTCGATTACGAGATAAAGCCGATGAATTGTCCTTTCCATATCAGCGTGTATAAAAGCTCCTTGAGAAGCTACCGTGAACTCCCGGTGAGGTATGCCGAACTCGGCACTGTTTACCGTTATGAGCGTTCCGGGGTCCTGCACGGTCTTCTTCGCGTGAGGGGATTCACCCAGGATGATGCGCATATATTCTGCAGAGAGGATCAGATAGAAGAAGAGATACTGAGGGTGCTCGATTTTACGCTTTTTGTATTGAGGACATTCGGTTTTGAAAAGTATGATATTTATCTGTCAACCCGGCCGGAAAAATATGTTGGAAGCCTCGAAAACTGGGAAAGATCCACGAACGCTTTAAAAAGCGCCCTTGAAACAAAAGGGCTGTTATTCATGATCGACCCGGGTGAAGGTGTTTTTTATGGCCCGAAAATTGACATAAAGGTAAAAGATTCACTTGGAAGACCCTGGCAGTGCAGCACTATACAGGTTGATTTCAATAACCCTGAAAGATTTGATATAACTTACAGGGGTTCCGACGGGAAAGAGCATAGACCCATTATGATCCACAGGGCGTTAATGGGCTCTCTGGAAAGATTTTTTGGCATCCTGATCGAACATTACTCGGGCGCCTTCCCTTTATGGCTTTCGCCTGTTCAGCTGTCTTTGCTCACAATATCAGAAAAACATGTTGATTACGCGGTAAAGCTTGTGTCGGCGCTCAAACAAAGGGGCATAAGGGTTGAGCCGGACCTCGACAGCGAAAAGATCGGGAACAAGATAAGAAAGAGCACTATCAGAAAAATACCTTATTCAGTTATAATTGGTGACAGGGAGATAATGCAGAACAGTTTAAACGTTAGAAGGCGTAATGGGGAAAATATAGGCCCATTTAATATCGATGAATTAATATCTTTTCTATGTGAAGAGATAAACTCCAGGAGGTGAAAACATAAGCGGCAGAGATATCAGCAAGAATATAAGGATTAATGAACAGATCAGAGCAAAGGAGATAAGAGTCATAGACAATGACGGTTCGCAGATTGGCTTGATGTCGGTAAGGGACGCCTTAAACATTGCTGCCGACAGAGATCTTGATCTGGTTGAAGTATCTCCAAATGCAGTGCCCCCTGTATGCAAAATACTGGATTTCGGGAAATACAGGTATCAGCTCAACAAAAAACATGCCCAGAAAAAAACTATTGATGTGAAAGAGATCAAGATAAGGCCCCAGATAAACGAACACGACCTCGAACTTAAAATCAGGAACATTAATCGTTTTATAGAGGAAGGGAATAAGGCAAAGGTTGTGATGTATTTCAGGGGACGAGAAATAATACGTCCGGAACTGGGGATGAAGGTCTTTGATAAAATAACCCAGCAACTAACCGGCAAATATCAACTGGAACAGCAACCCAGGTTTGAAGGCAACCATATCACGATGGTAATTGCCCCAAAATCATAAATACTCGGGAAATAAGATATCTTAATCAGGCATATAGAACCTATGACTATTGCAGCAGCCGCAGGATTTTTATTTGAGTGTTTTTGGAATCGGTGACAAATTACTTTTTTTTTAGTTATAATTTCATTGCTGTCCAAAATAATTTCAAATATACATAAGAAGGCGGGATGTTGAGGAAACAGAATAACGACACCCTGAAAATCAATCCACAAACAATTACAAAATAACACAAATACAGGGTTATCGTTAATACGTTTATTTAACAAAGTCGGGGTCTGACATTTAATAATCATGTCGATTTATTCTGTTTTCGAGGCATTCCGCCTTCTGTAAAGTTTTATTTTGGACAAGTATGTTATAATATCATGTTTTATTGGAAGGGAATAAGAAGCTGACGGATCATATTTACTTGTTCCCTCGACTGAAATTTTCTGGAGGAAGAAATGCCAAAGCTGAAGACTCATAAAGGAGCAGCCAAGAGATTCAAAACTACTGCGACGGGGAAGTTTAAAAGGAGTAAGGGATACAAGAGTCATCTGTTAACAGGAAAGCCTGCAAAACGCACAAGATCCTTGAGAACAGCCGTTATCGTCTCAGACAGCGATCATGATCGTATAAAAAGGCTTTTGCCGTATCAATAACAAAGAAGCAATAAATAAAAGAAATATTATTCCTATTTCTGATTTTTTAGGAGGATAAAATGCCCAGGGCAAAAGGTGGTTTTAAGACCAGGAGAAGAAGAAAAAAGATCCTTAGCAGGGCTAAGGGCTATTACGGTTCAAGGAGCCGTTTGTATAGAACAGCAACAGAAGCCATTGATAAGGCGCTTCAGTACTCATACCGTGACCGTAAAGCAAAGAAGAGGGAATTCAGGTCCTTATGGATTGTCAGAATAAGCGCTGCTGTTCGTGCTATGGGTTTGAATTACAGCCAGTTTGTTTCCGGTTTGAAGAAATCAGGCATCTCATTGAACAGGAAAGCCCTGGCAGATCTTGCATACTCCGACCCCCATGCTTTCAGCCAGATAGCCGAGACTGTAAAAAAACAAATGGCTTCCTGAAATCCTGTGGATGAACTCCTTTCTTTAAAGAAAGCATTCCTGGAAGAAATCGGACTTGTTTCAAGTCTTGCCGAACTCCAGCAGATAAGAACAAAATATTCAGGGAAGAAAGGGCTTGTGACGGCCAGGTTAAAAGACCTTTCTTCAATCTCTCCGGATAAAAGGCCCCAATACGGCAAGATCCTTAATCAGATAAAAAATTTTATCGAAGATGAGTTGAAAAACAAGGAACTTGCCCTCAAGGATAAGGAGAAAGAAGAACGACTTCAGACCGAAAGAATAGATATATCACTTCCTGGTAAATTCACTCCTTACGGCAGGGAACACCCTATAAACCAGGTGCTTTCCGAAATAAAGAATATATTCATTTCAATGGGTTTTGATATGGAAGACGGCCCCGAAGTGGAGCTCGACTATTATAATTTTGAGGCATTGAATATCCCGAAGGACCATCCGGCCAGGGATATGCAGGACACATTTTATATCTCTGATGATATAGTTTTAAGAACGCATACATCTCCGGTGCAGATCCGTGTGATGGAGAAACGGAAGCCCCCGCTTAAAATTATCGCCCCCGGCAAGGTTTACAGATGCGATGCTGATGTTTCACATACCGCCATGTTCCATCAGGTCGAGGGTTTGATGGTCGACACGGATGTTTCTTTCAGCGACCTTAAAGGTGTGCTCGAATTATTTATCCACAGCTTGTTCGGCAAGGATACACCGGTAAGATTCAGGCCGAGCTATTTCCCTTTTACGGAACCGAGCGCCGAGGTCGACATCGGGTGCATATTCTGTTCAGGGAAAGGATGCAGGGTATGCAAGACAACAGGCTGGATAGAGATACTCGGAGCCGGGCTTGTAAATCCAAGGGTATTTGAAATGGTAGGATATAATACCGATGAATATTCCGGCTTTGCCTTCGGGATGGGTGTTGAAAGAATTACAATGCTGAAGTATTCGATAGATGATATAAGGCTTTTTTACGACAATGATTTAAGATTTTTGAGACAGTTCTGAAAACAAAGGGTAGATTTAATGCGAATTTCTTTTGAGTGGTTAAAAGATTTTGTCGATATCCGGGTTCCTGCAGAAAAGATTGCTGACGGATTGACCATGGCAGGACTTGAAGTCGAAGGCATGGAGGACGTTAATGGTGATACAATATTCGAAGTTAATGTGACACCCAACAGACCCGACTGTCTGAGTATTCTGGGGATTGCAAGGGAGGCAGCCGCGGTTTTCGGAACCCCGCTTAAAACACCTGATACGTTCATTGATGAAGTCATTCCCGATCCTGCTTTTAAAGTTGAAATTTCAGATCCGGAGTTGTGCGGCAGATACGCGGGAAGGTTGATAGAAGGGGTTACTGTTGGAGATTCTCCAGACTGGCTCAAGAGGCGACTTGAAAAGTGCGGCATAAGATCTCTCAATAACAACATCGTAGACATAACCAACTATGTCCTTATCGAATTAGGTCATCCGCTGCATGCATTTGATGCGGATAAATTGTCAGGAAATACCATAAGAGTCGCAAGGGCAGGCGCAGGCAGAAGCATTATCACGCTTGACGGCTTCGAAAGAGAGTTGCCTGATGAGGCGCTTCTGATCTGGGATCAAAAGAGCCCGGCAGCCATAGCCGGCATTATGGGAGGCGAGGAATCCGGAGTAACAACAGCGACACACAATATTTTTCTCGAAAGCGCCTGTTTTTCTCCTGTATCGATAAGAAGGACTTCAAAAAAACTCGGGTTGAGAACAGAATCCTCATACAGATTTGAGAGGGGATCGGATATAGAATTTCTCGAAGTCGCCCTTAACAGGGCGGCGCTCCTTGTTAAACAGATATGCGGGGGCGCCATACACGAAATTGTGGATGTATACCCGGAGAAATATGTGCCTAAGGCCGTAGAGATCAGCTACAACAAGGTGAAATCCCTGCTGGGGGTTGAACTGCGGAAAGACCAGGTATTGGGAACGCTTGAAAGAATCGGGATCAGGAGTGAAGATAGAGGCGACACTTTTTTGGTATATCCGCAGGCATTCAGAAGGGATATATGCGAATATATGGACGTCCTGGAAGAGATAGCGAGGATTTATGGTTACAGCAATATTCCTGTGAGGACTCCTAAAACTGTTCTGTCCGGGAACATTTTTAACAGGGAAAATATAAATGTTAATAAAACAAAGGGGGCTCTCAGAAAGGCTGGTTTTACCGAGGTAATTAATTACAGTTTTATGAACCCATCCGACCTTGATCTTCTGTCGATACCGGATAATGACATCAGAAGGAAGGCTTTAAGTATCAGAAATCCTTTGCGTCAGGAGGATTCCATGATGAGGACATCCCTTGCGCCTTCACTGATAAATAACTTTATCCATAATTTTTCAAGGGGCATAAGAGATATCAGGATGTTCGAAATCTCGAAAATATTCATAGATAAAGGGGAACAGCTTCCTTATGAGGGATTAAGACTCGGGGGGATTTTTTATCAGGAGAGGATCCCCGCGATCTGGAAGGATGACATTCAGGGGTTTTTTATTGTGAAGGGAGCGTTGCAGGCTCTTTTTGAAGAATTGAAAGTCAGTGAATACTCATTTGTACCATCAGAAGAGGTATTTCTGCATATGGGGAAATCAGCCGATATCCTGCTAAATTTCGGAAAGGCCGGTTTTATCGGAGAACTCGGCCCTCATGTTGTTGAAACCCTTGACCTGAAGATTCACAAGCCAGAGATTATAATTTTTGAAATGGATATCAATATCTTGTTGTCCTTTGTCCCCGGGAGACTCTCATATTGCCAGATTCCCAGATATCCTTCGATAGAGAGGGATATCGCTGTAATTCTGGATGAGAAAATAACTTCAGCTGAGGCATTGAACGTCATAAAAAACTTCGGTTCGGAATTCATAGAGAAAGTAGAGCTTTTCGATTATTACCAGGGTAAGAACATCCCCCGAAACATGAAAAGTCTTGCATTCAGGATAATATACAGGTCAAAGGAAAGGACGTTGACCGACAGTGAAGTGGAATCAGTTCATAAGAGATTGGTTGAATATGTGCTGGATAAGACCGGCGGGGGTTTGAGAGGACAGGTCTAGTCCGTTTCCACCTTATAACCTGCCTTGACAATGGCATTTTCGATATCTTTTCTAAGGATTTTTGACTCATCAAAACTTACACGTGCCTTTCCTATCTCAACGGTCAAATCCCTGACGCCTTCCAGACCCTCTATAGCTTTTTTTACTCTCATGACGCAGTGCTGGCACGACATTCCTGAAATTCTTATTTCTGCCCCTGCCATTGTTGCTCCTTAAGATGGTTGGTTATTGATTATTTATCGTATATGGATTATATTTTAATGAGCAGTTGAAAAAAATTCAATAAATTATGAAAAAGAAAATCATAGGATATCTGTCTCTGCTTTTCGTATTCTTCACTTTGGGCGCCGTCATATCAATGCTTTATATAACTTTTACAACTTCTCAGCTGGAAAAGATAATCACCCTTCACAGCGTTGAAATTCTGAGACAGGATCTTGTTATAAAAATCCAGAACGTTGAAAGAGATTTATTGACAGTCCATACTGAATTGAGCCGCAGGCTCGATAAGATAGTATTGAATGTAACCGATCTGGATAACGCAATCAATAAGTGCGCAGGATGCCACCACTCACAGTCGATAACAAAAAGCCTCGGCGAGATCAAAGAGTATATTGACAGGTTCAAAACCACGTTAAGTTATTACATAACCGCCTCTGCAAATGAAGAGCGTATAAAGGCCCTTAAAATGGAGTCCTATAACATAGGCACCGAGTTGTTGGATGTCACATCAGAGATGGCTTTCATTGCCAACCAGAAACTCCAGGAAAGAACACAGCATGCGATAGACGATGTCAGAAAGGCCCAGCAAATACTGATTATTACTCTTTTTATGGCGTTTCTTATCGGGTTGTGGATCTCTGTTAATCTTACAAAAAACATTATAAGACCCGTCAGGGAATTAATAGATGTATCAAGACAGATCGCAGCCGGGAATCTTGGATACACAACCGGCTATTCAGATGCTACCGAGTTTGGAGAACTTGCTGCGTCAATAAATGATATGAGTATCTCGCTTAAGGACAGCAATGAGAAAATCGTCCAGCATCTTAACAGGCTGACCGGGCTATACAGGGTGACTCTTCCTCTTCACTCTGTTTCAAATATTTCAGAGATTTTCAGGGAAGTGTCTTTTGGAGTGGCAGATCTCATAGAAGTCGAACAGTGCGGCATTCTGCTTTTTAACCGGGAATCGAATTATTTCGAACACAGGTCCCCGGCTTTTGGTCTTAATGAATCACAGATAAGGTCGATAAGAGTGCATAAAGAAGAGCTGATAAGATTGTTTCTGTCCCGTAACAGAAGACCGCTTGTCATAAATAAATACGATTCTGAAATTCTGCCTGAAGGACTTCTTGGAGAAAAATCCCTTGATGTTAGAAATATGCTTTTGGGATGGGTGAGACAGAAAGGGGAGCTTATAGGCGTTATAAGACTGGCAAACAAAAAAGATGGCGATTTTCTTGAAGAATCAGCCAGGCTTCTCGGCATCCTTTCCAACAACGTTTCCGTTGCAATTGAGAATACCAAACTTTATGAAAGCTTAAGGTCACAGATGCAGGAACTCAAGGAAACACAGGAGCAGCTTGTTCAGGCTGCAAAACTGGCTGCAATCGGGGAGCTTGCTTCAAATGTAGCGCATGAAATAAACAATCCTTTGACAAGCATAATGGGTTATGCCGAGCTTGTGAAGGACGAAACCAGCATCGAAAATATCATAAAGGATATAGAGATCATAGAAAAGGAATCCATGCGTGCAAGAGACATTGTCCAGCAGCTTCTGGAGTTTGCAAGAAAGAGGCCGCTTGAGATAAAGAGAATTGATATTAACAGTATTATTAAAGAGGCGGTCTCCCTGATTACAATACAATTTAAAGATAACAGGTTGAAAATAACAGAGGAATATTCCGAATTGCCGCCGATCTTTGGTGATCCCAACCAGCTCAAACAGGTCTTTCTGAACATTATAAACAACGCAGCTGATTCAATGGGTGAAAAAAGGGGAGAAATAATTATCAGTACGCATAAAAGGGATAATAGTGTGATTATCGAGATTTCCGATAACGGACAGGGGATACCAAAGGATATCCTCCCCAGAATTTTCGAGCCGTTTTTTACCACAAAAAGGGAGAGGGGAACAGGTTTGGGACTTTCAATTACCTACAAGATAATACAGAGCCATCAGGGGAAGATAGATGTGAAGAGCGAAGAAAGCAGGGGGACCAGGTTCACCATCACGCTTCCTGTTGCTATTGAAAACAGTTTATTTGCGAACCCGGTTCATTAAAACGGAAAATGCATTTAATTTTGCATATATGTCATATGCATGATGAATAAATACTTTTCGCCAGGGTGGACCAGAAGGGTCTGCAGATCAGGTATTTACTATCAGTATTTTCCTTGCCACATCAGGATAGGTCGCAATAAATCTCAGTTCATCGTCTGTCAAAGGTTTTTGAGTGTGGAGATTTGCATATTGGGCAAGCTCTAATACATTTCTTGCTTCATCATCATTATGAAAATGTATCCCGAGCTTGTCGTAGACATGTCGGAATCCTTTAATGCCGCCGTATTCCCCGGTAGTAATTATTCTGCCTGTCTCAAGCAGTTCAGGTTCTCCCCTGCCGACGTCTTCAGGATCGTAAAGCTCATAATTTCGTCTGTCTTTTAAGGCGCCGTCTGCATGAATTCCTGATTCATGTGCAAAGGCATTAGCCCCTACCCCCGGTTGATTGATGGGTATGGGAAGCCCGAAAGCATATGATGCGTATTTAGCTATTTTCCAGGATTTCTTTAAGTCAACATTTTCGTCAAGATGGACCTTCTCCTTCAATCCATGCGAAAACTTCAAAGCAAGAATAGTGGATACAAGATCACAGTTGCCGCAACGCTCCCCGTAGCCGTTTATTGTGGTATTTATATAACAGTCAACTCCGCCTTCTACAGTGCCCTGCGCACCGGCGCATGAGACAGCCTCGGCCATGCCGAGATCATTATGACAGTGCATTTCGAGGGGGAATTTTGTAGCAAGCGAAAGCGCCTTAATCCTCTCATATATAGTTATCGGGTCGTCAGCCCCGAGGGTATCACAGTATCTGAAACGGTCTGCGCCTGCTTCCTTACCCGCCAGGACAAAGTCGATAAGCCTTTCGAGTTCTGTCCTGGATGCGTCTTCAGCATTTATGCCGATTGTTTCAGCGCCGAGTTCTCTGGCGATCTTGACTGCATCAACCATGGATTTTACTATATCTTTCCATGTCTTTTTACCCTGGAATTTCCCCTGAATCATTATCTCGGATGTGGACATAGATATGTTCAGATGCTTGATTTCAGGGCAGTTCTTAAAAGCAAGTTTCACATCGTCAGGCACAGCCCTGCACCAGCCTTCGAGGTGAATTCTTTTTATCGCTCCTAATTTTGCAAGCTCAAGATTCGCATTTATATAATTTATCTCATGCTTTAATGTGGGGAACCCTATCTCGCTCTGGTATATCCCCATATCATCAAGATATATGTTGAGCATCGTCTTGGATAACTTCGGCAGAAGTATCCGGGAGGTCTGCACCCCGTCCCTGTTTGTGACATCTATCAAATATACTTTACCCCTCATAAGACCTCTCTCTGTATTAAAAATGATGTATTATTTAATAACATAAATTCATTTAATAAAACAATACATTGCTGTCCAAACGTTCATGAGCCTTTGGCACACAAAGGGGCATGAACGTTTGGACAAGTATGAAAACAATATAAAATACTGGAAAAGATAGTAATACTCTGTTAAAATTATAGCCTATGTTTTTTGGAGGTGCATATGGATTTTAAAGGTCAGGTTGTTATGGTGACCGGTGGTGCCAGGGGGATAGGAAAGGCTATTGCCGAAGGTTTTGCCAGGAGGGGAGCTAATCTTGCCTTAGCTGACATATCTTTGGACTCCGCTGAAGAAACAGCAAGGGAAATGTCGGGTTACGGGATTAAGACCATGGCGGTAAAACTCGATGTTTCAAAATCCGAAGATGTCTCAAAGTCTTTTATGGATATTACAAAAGAGTTAGGAAGAATCGACGTCTTAATAAACAATGCGGGCATTACAAGAGATTCTCTTGTATTGAGGATGAAGGAAGAAGACTGGGATGCAGTTCTTGACATTAATCTCAAGGGAGTTTTCCTCTGTTCAAAAGAAGCAGTGAAAATAATGGTAAAGCAGCGTTACGGCAGAATAGTAAATATATCATCAGTCGTCGCTTTTATGGGGAATCCGGGACAGGCGAATTACAGCGCTTCAAAAGCTGGTATAATAGGCGTTACAAAAACCATAGCAAGAGAATATGCAGGCAGGGGGATAACTGTAAATGCTGTGGCTCCCGGTTTTATATCTACTGCAATGACAGATGCACTTGCTGAAAATATTAAGCAGGATATGTTAAAGTCTATACCGGTTGGAAGGTTCGGTTCAGTTGACGATGTTGCGAATGCTGTTATTTTCCTTGCATCTCAGGACAACGGATATATAACCGGGCAGGTGATTCACGTTAACGGTGGAATGTATATGTAATATGTCTGAATAAATCTGGAATGATATTTATTGATTTAATATTTTAAGAATGAAATTAATCAGGGAGGTATTGCAATGATTGAAGAAAAAGTAAAGGAGATAATATCAAAGCAGCTTGGTGTTAATGCTTCAGAGGTTACACCCGAGGCTTCTTTCGTCGAAGACCTTGGAGCAGATTCACTCGATACAGTTGAACTTGTAATGGCATTTGAAGAGACCTTCAATATAGAAATACCGGATGAAGATGCGGAAAAGATAGCAAAGGTCAAAGATGCGGTTGAATACATAAAAAACAAACAGTCTTAAATGAATAAAAGAAGAGTTGTAGTAACAGGGATGGGGCTCATAACCCCTCTTGGAATTGGTGTTGAAAAAAGCTGGGGCGGTCTGATTCAGGGAAAATCCGGTATCAGGAAAATAACTCATTTTGATGCTTCTGCGTTTCCGACTCAGATAGCCGGAGAAGTTGAAGGTTTTGTCCCTGAAACCTATATAGAAGCCAAAGAAATAAAGAAGATGGATCGCTTTATACACTTTGCCGTCGCTGCATCCGCGATGGCAATGGAAGATTCCCGCCTTAAGATTGAAGAAAATAATGCGCACAGGGTCGGGGTTTTTGTCGGAGCGGGTCTGGGAGGGCTTCCGGCCATCGAACATTATCATAAGGTGCTGCTTGAAAGAGGACCGAAAAGAATAACCCCCTTTTTTGTCCCGATGCTGATCATTAATCTGGCAGCCGGCCAGATATCGATCAGATTTGGCGCAAAAGGGCCTAATGCTGCGCCTGCAACAGCGTGTGCAACCGGAAGTCATGCGATAGGAGACGCTTTCAAGGTCATACAGCGTGGCGATGCAGACGTTATGATTGCCGGAGGGACTGAATCTGTAATAACTCCGATGGGTGTCGGGGGATTCAATGCGATGAAGGCTCTTTCTACAAGGAACAATGAACCCGAAAAGGCGAGCAGGCCTTTTGACAGAGACAGGGATGGTTTTGTCATGGGTGAAGGCGCTGGCATATTGTTGCTTGAGGAACTCGGCCACGCAGTAAAGAGAAAGGCGAGAATATACACAGAGATAACAGGATACGGACTTACAGGAGATGCATACCATATAACTTCGCCTGCACCAGGCGGTGAGGGTGCGGCAAGGTGTATGGCAATGGCGTTGAAAGATGCCGGTGTTGAACCGACGGCGGTTGATTATATAAATGCACATGGCACTTCAACAAAATATGGCGATGAACTTGAGACTCAGGCAATCAAGACTGTCTTCAGTAAACACGCTTATAAACTGGCCGTCAGTTCAACAAAATCAATGACCGGGCATCTTTTGGGCGCTGCGGGTGGAGTAGAAGCTGTAGTATGTGTTTTGAGTATTTGCAATAAAATAATACCGCCTACAATTAATCTTGACAATCCGGACCCCGAATGCGATCTCGATTATGTGCCGCATAAGGCAAGACAGGCCGATATTAATTATGCCTTATCCAACTCGTTTGGTTTTGGCGGGACAAATGCCTGCCTTCTTTTCAGGAAATTCGAGAATTAGGCATTCAAGGCAAAAAGCAGGACGACCGGCGGGCTGGTAAAACTATCATGACCACATCAAAGAGAACCATTGAGGAACTGGAACAAAAAATCAATTATGTTTTTGAGGACAAAAGGCTTCTACTGGAAGCCCTCACTCATAAATCATATTACCATGAAAATAAAGACAGGACATCTTTTTACAATGAAAGGCTTGAGTTTCTCGGTGACTCCGTTATCGGACTAATAGTTGTTGAATATATCTTTCTTCATGAAAAAAAATATGAAGAATCCGTTCTTGCCAAGATAAAGTCCTATATAGTATGCGAATCCATTCTCGCCGAAATAGCAAGTTCAATATCTCTCGGCAAATATATTCTGCTGGGCAAGGGCGAAGAATCCAGCGGGGGAAGAAAAAAACAGTCAATCCTTTCAGACGCCCTGGAGGCGCTGATAGGCGCTGTATATCTTGATGGCGGATATGAAAAAACGAGAATGATGGTTCTGAATTTCTATAAAGACAGGATTGAAAGCGCGATAAAGTCAGGCGAGTTCTACGATTATAAAACCGAACTGCAGGAAAAGAGCCAGCTTCTCTACGGGATTCTTCCTGAATACAGGCTTATAAGGCAGCAGGGCGCAGAACATAAAAGGGTTTTTACGGTTGCTGTATACCTTGACGGCAAAAAACTGGGGGTTGGTTCCGGAAGAAGAAAAAAAGAGGCTGAAACAATGGCAGCCCGGAAAGCCTTGCATAAGATTTCATAATCATATCCTCCCGCATCAGTAAAAGATGGATTTCCGCGTGCAACGCACAGGCAGGCTGTGCCGGAAAATTATTTTCAGCTTGGGAATGACATATATCAGCAGGCTGCTGAAAAAGTCTCTTTTTTGTCATTTCGAGTGAAACGAGAAATCTTAAGAGCCGTTATGATCCAATAAGTTTTAAGATTCCTCGTCGCCTTCGGCTCCTCGGAATGACACAAAAACTTAGTTTTTCAGCAACCTGTTAGAGAACTGCTTCTCTAACGGATAAAATTGTAAAATAATCTGCGGAGCTATCTGTAATTTAAAAACTCGATATGCATGCCAAGGTCTTTTTCTTTCAGTAATTTTATTATTGTCTGCAAGTCGTCTATTTTTTTTGCCCTGACCCTGACCTGATCCTTTTGTATTTCAGACTGGACCTTCAGTTTTGAGTCCTTGATAATCTTCACCAGCTCTTTAGCCTTTTCGACCGGTATGCCCTGCTGAAGTGTTATGGTCTGTTTCACGGTCCCGCCCGAAGCCTGTTCGACTTTACCGTAATCCAAAGCCTTAATCGGAACTCCACGTTTTATCAATTTCGTTTGCAGGATATCTATAACGCTTTTAAGCTTGTGTTCATCATCGGAGACTATATATATTTCATTTTTGCCTTTATCCAATTCTATATTGCTTTTACTGCCCTTAAAGTCAAACCTCTGGCTGATTTCCTTCATCGCCTGCTGAACAGCATTCAATACCTCCTGCAGATCAACCCTGCTGACAATGTCAAAAGAATGTTCTTCCGCCATGAACTACCTCCTTTAAAAGTAAATAAATATGTCATGTGTTGCCAGCCTTATTTCGCTGAATGTCCCTGAAACTAATTGTTCTTTTTATCCGCTGATTTGTTCTTTACAGGCTCCGGTTTGCAAACAGGACAATATAATTCCCCCAGGTCCAGGAGGCAAACATGGCCTCATTCAGGACAACAGATGCATTTTTCAACGGGCTGGTTGCAAACCTCGCATTTTTCCATGAACGGATTAATTATAGCTTTTTAAAAGCCATACTTCAATAATATAGCAACTTTTCTTTCCAAATTTAAATGATTTTTGTTAAAATTATGACTCACATCAAATTTAAATTGTAGTCAGTATCGAGAACCCGGAGGTTTGATAATGGATTATTTTTTGAGTGAAGAGCAGAGTATGATAAGGGACCTTGCAAGACAGATAGCTGAAGAAAAGATTGTGCCTGTGAGAGCGGAACTGGATGAGACAGGAGAATTCCCGTGGGACATAATGAAGGTGCTCGCCCAGTCAGACCTTTTCGGCCTTTTTATACCCGAGGAATACGGGGGGCTTGGTAAGGGCTGCCTTGAACTCTGCTTGGCTGTTGAGGAACTCTCAACAGCATGTCTTGGTGTATCTACGACCTATGCTGCAAATGCATTGGGCACATATCCGATATTGCTTTTCGGAGATGATGATCAGAAGAAAAAATATCTCCCTGATATAGCAGCTGGCAAGAGGCTTGTGGCTTTCGGGCTGACTGAGGCGAATGCAGGAAGCGACGCAGGAGGTATTCAGACAACAGCCAAGATCGAGGGAAATGAATTTGTATTAAACGGAACAAAACAATGGATTACAAACGGCGGAGAGGCAGAGATATACACTATTATTGCCATTACAGACCGTTCAAAGGGGCCGCGCGGCGCTTCGGCTTTTGTTGTCGAAAAAGGTACGCCTGGCTTCTCTTTCGGAAAGAAAGAAAACAAGATGGGGATAAGGGCTTCTTCTACAACCGAACTGATTTTTGATAATTGCAGGATCCCGAAGGAAAACATAATAGGCAAAGAGGGGATGGGATTTATTGTTGCAATGAAGACTCTCGACAATTCAAGAACAGGGGTAGGAGCGCAGGGGGTTGGGGTTGCTCAGGGGGCATTTGAAGAAGCGGTCAGGTTTGCAAAGCAGAGGATACAGTTCGGCCATCCTGTAATCACTTTCCAGGCGATACAGCATATGCTTGCCGATATGGCGACTTCCATCGAAGCCGCAAGGGCGCTTGTCTATGCGGTTGCCAGATTCATTGACAGCGGGGCAAAAGATGTATCAAAAGAATCCGCAATATCAAAACTGTATGCTACGGACGTGGCGATGAAGGTGACGACAGATGCGGTGCAGATTATGGGGGGCTCCGGATATATGAAAGAATATCCTGTAGAGAAGATGATGAGGGATGCAAAGATACTGCAGATTTATGAGGGCACCAACCAGATCCAGAGAAATGTCATAGGACAGGCGCTGATAAAAGAGTTCGCCAAAAAGAAATAATACAAGAGGTAACACAATCCGATGAAAATAATCATTTGTATAAAGCAGGTCCCGGATACTTCCGAGGTCAGAATTAATCCTGAAACGAATACGCTTATCAGGGAGGGTGTGCCCGGCATAATCAACCCATACGACATGCACGCTATTGAGGCAGGGCTTCAGATCAAGGATAAGGCTGGAGGTACGGTAACGGCTTTAACGATGGGGCCGCCGCAGGCTGAGACCGCACTCAGGGAAGCAATATCAATGGGAGTGGATGAAGGGGTTCTTCTTACCGACAGGGCATTTGCAGGGTCAGATACATGGGCAACAGCTTATACGCTCGCAAAGGCGATAGAGCATCTTGGAGCCGACATTATAATATGCGGCAAACAGGCGATAGACGGCGATACGGCCCAGGTTGGTCCGGAACTGGCTGAATTTCTTGATATCCCCCACATAGCTTATGTGCGCAATATAGATGATATAAAGGAGGACAGGATAATAGTTCAGAGATTGATGGATGACGGTTTTGATGTAATTGAATCGTCTCTCCCGGTGCTGTTTACGGTGGTGAGGGAATTGAACATACCCAGAATGCCTTCATTGAAGGGCAAGATGGCTGCAAAGAAGGCTGCGATAAAAAAACTCACAGCTTCTGATATTAATGCCGACGAAAATGACCTGGGACTTAAAGGGTCGCCGACACAGGTCAGGAATATATTTGCTCCCGAAGCCAAAAAGGACCGGAGGATTCTGGAAGGCACTGCAGAGCAAAAGGTTGAAGTTCTGGTAAATGAACTGATGAGGCTGAAATGTTTATAAGGATAGACAGGGATAAATGCACAGGATGTGAATCATGTGTAGAATCATGCCCTTATGGTGCGATTGTCATGGCTGAGGGGAGGGCTGAAATCAATGAGTTGTGTCAGTTCTGCAAGGCTTGTCTTAGCGTATGCCCTGAGGGGGCGATATCCGAGATTGCAGAGGCGTCTGATATCAAGGAGAAGGAACAGGCATCCGGTGTCTGGATCTTTGCAGAGCAGAGAAACGGGAAGATCCCGGGCGTTTCATTTGAACTGCTCGGAGCGGGAAGGAGGCTTGCCGAAGAACTCGGGACGCAACTTTCTGCCGTCCTTTTCGGTTCTGATGAGACAAAGGCCGGCGAACTGATAAAATGGGGCGCGGACAGGGTATATCATTGCGATGATGAAAGATTGAACGTCTTTAACGACGAACCTTATTCAAAGATGCTCTCTGCATTGATAAGGGAACATAAACCCGAAATTGTACTTGCCGGCGCAACGCCTATAGGCAGATCATTTATTCCAAGGGTGGCTGCGAGTCTGAGGACAGGACTTACTGCAGACTGTACGTCTCTTGAGATTGACAGGGAAACAAAAAATCTGCTTCAGATAAGGCCGGCATTCGGAGGGAATATAATGGCTACGATCCTATGTCCTCATACCAGGCCGCAGATGGCCACGGTAAGGCCGAGGGTGATGAAGGCGGGGATATATGATGAAACGAGAAAAGGCGAGATCGTCAAAGTAAATACCGACAATCTCCGGGCAAGAACAACGGTGCTGAAAACCGTTAAAGAGGTTTCTGAGGTCGCAATAAATCTGCAGGAAGCCAACATTATCGTATCTGGCGGCAGAGGGACCGGCGGAGAAAAAGGGTTTAAACTGCTTTATGAGCTTGCCGAAGTCCTGGGAGGGGCTGTCGGCGCCTCAAGGGCTGCGGTGGATGAAGGCTGGATCCCTTACAGGCATCAGGTAGGACAGACCGGGAAAACTGTAAGTCCCAAAATATATATAGCATGCGGAATTTCAGGGGCGGTTCAGCACCTTGTGGGAATGCAGTCTTCAGACATAATCATAGCGATCAATAAGAATCCGGAAGCCCCTATCTTTAACATTGCCAATTACGCTATAGTCGGGGACTTATTTGAAGTTGTACCGATGCTGATAAGAAAGATAAAAGAGGTAAAAACGATTTGAAGATTGCATTTGTATTCCCCGGCCAGGGTTCCCAGTACGTCGGGATGGGCAAGGATCTCTGGAATAATTTTGAAGAGGTCAGATCTCTCTACAAAGAAGCATCGGATATTCTTGACTATGATGTGGCTGAATTGAGCTTTAACGGCCCGCAGGAGGAGCTTAACAAGACATTCAGAACGCAACCCTGCATTTTAACAGCCAGCATCGCAGCGTACGTGGTTATGTTTTCTAAAGGATATTCTCCCTATGTAATGGCAGGACACAGCCTCGGGGAATATTCTGCGATTGTTGCTGCGGGTGTCCTTCCTTTCAGGGAGGCTGTCAAACTGACCGAAAAGCGGGGATTGTTCATGCAGGAAGCCGTGCCCGAAGGTGAGGGGCTTATGGCAGCGATTATTGGTCTGAGCCGTAACAAAGTGGATGATATATGCCTTTCGGTTGAATCCGGTTATGTCTCACCTGCAAATTACAATTCACCGGGACAGATCGTTATTGCAGGAGAAAAACAGGCTGTAGATGACGCCATGAAACTTGCCAAGATAGCAGGGGCTAAAAGGGTTCTTCCGCTTGCCGTAAGCGCTCCTTCTCACTGCACCCTTATGGTAGAGGCATCAAACAGACTTGCCGAACTTTTAAACACAATCGACTTCAGGGACCCTGATGTCCCTGTAGTGAACAACGCTGATGCAATGTTTTTAACAAATGCAGAGAAAATAAAATTGTCTCTTATCAAGCAATTGAACAGTCCGCTGCTATGGGAAGACTCCATCCGGAATATGGTAGAGAGCGGAATGGATACTTTTATAGAGGTAGGTCCCGGCAGGGTGCTCTCAGGACTTATAAAAAGGATAGAGCCTGCGGTAAAAATCTTCAATGTCGAAGATACGAAAAGCCTAAAACAAACGCTCGGTCAGATGGGAACAAGGAACTGAGAGAGCTTTTTACCAGCTTCCCCCGCCTCCTCCGCCGAATCCGCCTCCTGAAAAGCCTCCACCTGAAAAACCGCCGCTGCCTCCCCCGACCCCGCTTCCTCTCGGCGCCGAGAATATTGCCGATGAAATGCTTGACATCGCAGAGTTTATAGAACGTGAGAAACCTGCAGGACTGAACGTCCTGAACCCTGTCGGTGAAACATACCAGTCAGGAGGCCGCTGATAAATACCCTCGAAAGCCTTTGCCCAGTTGTCGGCAACATCGAGCGCCAGTGCGTACGGGAAGTATTTCGAAAAAAGATTTTCATCCTTCATCCTTATAAGACGGTCTTTTTCGGCCCTGTTCAGGAATTCCTGAAAACCAATGATGTCCATATACACAGCAGATCCCGCTTTGGTCTTTGCAGGCATGAATCTCGAGAAACCAAACAATGGAAGACCTGCCAGGATGCCGGCAAGGAATGTCCTTAAACCGCCTATTTCATTTCCTACGGAAAAACCGAGAAGAGATATTATTGCCACTGTTGCCAGAAATCCCGAAACAGCATATGCCTGTCTTGTCTTTTCGGGACTTACTGAGAAATATTTTTTCCTGATGAGTTCATTGTAGAGAGTCTTCTTAAGGAGATCAATACGGGCATAGAAACTGTTTTTCAGATCCGAAACCATAACACCGGGTTTAGAGCCTAATATATCCGACATGAGTTTTTTTTCGAATAAAGAAAGTGAATCATCGGGTTCCTTGATTTTCTTCAGATAACAATCCCTTGAATCAAAGAGAAGTCCCTCTTCCTTTGTCTCCTCAATTTTTATGTAACCTTTCACTGCAAGTCCGACAATGGTTGCGGTTATATCCCTCGAATCCAGTTTCTCATCAATCATTGCGCCGACCTCGGCGGGGCTAAGAGGCAGATTATTGTGTTTCGGAGGCTCATATATTACCGTGACGGATTCTCTGGTCTTCGGGTCCCTTCCTCTTTTAAGCCACAAATTCAACATTATGATGAGTGATATGAACGGAAGCACAAAAACCCAGTTTTGCTCCAGATTGACAAGCCAGAGGAATCTCCTGAACGACGTTGGAGGGGAAACAATGCCTTTATCCCATCCGTATGCTATGGTAAGGCCTTCTCCGGGCAGGAGTTCTTTCGAAGAGGAATAATAAACAACATTATCGGAATGGGTGTAATTGCATGCTGATTGCGCTGAACCGATCGCGCCTGTGTAGCATGCAGCAAGATGTTTGCCTGTTTTTTTACCCGATAGACTCACGGTACATTTTACATTTCTGATCCTGGCCTGCCAGTAATTTCCTGTTACGTTCCAGTAAAGCTCGTCATGGTCGTCAAAAAAGAGAATCGAATTTTCGACCTTGTAGAATATCTCATATCTCTGCTGCCCCTTGACATATCTGTCCGGGTCTCCGATCCTGATCCTGAGAGTGTTGCCGCTTCTGACAATCCTGGATTTTATTTTATTGTCAAGACCGTCTGTAACCGAAAGTATTTCAGTGGGTGTTCTGATATCCCTGCCGAGGCTGTCCTCATAAACATAGGGTATTTCCCTGTAGATGCCATGTCTGGGCCTGTGGAAATCAACGGTGATGGTTTCCTTGACCGTGAAGGAAGAGTCCTGATTGACAAGGATATTAACGCTGAAATCATTTATCGTAAAATCCTGTGCTGAACCTGCGAACGGTGAAAGGAAAAGGAACAAAGCAGTAAATAACAAAAATTTATAAATATTTATTTTCATGTATCCTGTCCGGCGATAAGACCTCCAATAATGAAACCCTTATGAAAAATTTACCTTTACCGGTTTTCTCTCAACACCGGGTTCTTCAAGCTCGAAGAATTCTTCCTTGATGAACCTGAACTGCGATGCAACTATATTTGAAGGAAAGGTCTCTGTCAGTATGTTGTAATCTCTTACGACAGCATTATAGTAACGCCTTGCGGATTCGATATTATTTTCGAGTTCTGTAAGCTGCGACTGCAGTTGCTGGAAGTTGGCGTTTGCCTTGAGTTCAGGATATGCCTCTGCAACTGCGAAAAGGCTTTTAAGGGTGTCGGTGAACATGTTTTCAGCCTTTGCCTTGTCAGCAGGCGACGAGGCCTGCATCGCTGCGGATCTTGCACGGGTAACATTCTCAAAAACGGATTTTTCATGGGTTGCATAGCCTTTGACCGTCTCGACAAGATTGGGCACAAGGTCATATCTTTTCTTCAACTGGACATCTATATCAGACCATGAGGATTTTACCGTGGTCCTCAGACGGACGAGCCTGTTGTATATGGTGATGCCGGCAAAAAGGATAAGCAATGTTATCCCCAGAAACAGGATCAGGACGGTTGTGATAAAAATGATCATATTGCCTCCATACCTTTTTAGATACAAATATATCAGAATGCAGGCAGATGATACAAATGAAAATTGTTCTGATGAGATTTTTGGACGTCTGTACAACGCATTGAAATTTGTCACATGAAAAAATTAGAATAGTCATATGGATTTTTAGTTGATAAAAATCTGTTATATTTCGATATGCTGATTTTATTTTTATCCGGGAGGAGTAAGGATGGGAATCCTTGATTGCATCGGCAATACGCCGCTTGTTAAACTGGAGGTTATTAATCCTAATCGAGGGGTGAATATTTTAGCCAAGCTCGAAGGCAATAATCCCGGCGGTTCTGTTAAGGACAGAATTGCTTGCTATATGATTAAGGACGCCGAAGGATCCGGTCTTATAAAGAAGGGCGACACAATACTCGAGGCAACTTCAGGCAATACCGGGATCGGACTCGCAATGGTCGGGGCTGCAAAAGGGTACAAAGTCAAACTTGTTATGCCGGAGTGTGTAAGTCTTGAACGAAGAAAGATACTTGAAGCTTTAGGAGCCGAACTTGTTCTGAGTCCCGGACAGGAAGGAACAGATGGGGCAATAAAACTTGCCCATAAAATTATGGAAGAGTCTTCAAATGGATATTTTATGCCCAACCAGTTCGATAATCTTTCCAATATCAGGGCGCATTATGAGACAACAGGCAAGGAGATCATAGAGCAGACAGGCGGCAAAATAGATTTTTTTGTTGCGGGTATGGGCACTACAGGCACATTAATGGGGGCCGGAAAGAGACTGAAAGAATTCAATAAAAAAATTAAAGTTATAGGAGTAGAGCCTTTTCTGGGTCACAGAGTTCAGGGGTTGAAGAATATGAACGAATCCATTGTCCCGAGGATCTACAGCGAATCTTCCCTCGATGAAAAGATAAATGTCAGTGATGATGATGCTTTCAATACAACCAGGAGGCTTGCGCTGGAGGAAGGCCTTTTTGTAGGTATGAGCAGCGGCGCTGCGATGTTCGGCGCATTGATAATGTCTGAAAAGATTAAAAACGGGACAATCGTTGTTATCCTGCCTGACAGGGGAGACAGATACTTAAGTACCGCCCTTTTTACATCTGTATGTGCAAAATGCCCTCCGTGAGAAGTGATGAAAACATTCCCGAATTATATTCGGCGGTGTTCGGGCTCTTCATTTGGCATGAGACATGACAATACCATGCTGACGAGGGTTATGAGCAATGCACCCCAGAATGCTGAACGGAATCCGTAAACATAAAATCCCATTCCGAACTGCCCAGAGAGCCAGGAAGTTATGCTGAGCATCATTGCATTGATAACAAACGTAAAAAGCCCGAGCGAAAGAATGATCAGCGGCAGAGTGAAAAGTTTTATGAAAGGCCTTATAAATGCATTTACAAGGCCGAAGATTACCCCAACAAGGAGTATCCCCCACCAGGAGCCCGAGTATGTTATGCCGGGAACGAATTTCACAGCAAGGATAATTGCTGAGGTATTTATAAGCCATCTGATTAATATTTTTCCCATGATAACAGAGGATTCAGCTTAAAACCCGTATTCTTTCCATCTTGAGTCAACAAGTTTTTTTATCTCTTCAGACATAAAAATTTCCTCGGGCCAGTCTCTCATCATGCCTTCCTCCCTTGTCTTTCTGGTTGCATCAATGCCCATTTTTGAGCCGTAGCGCGGCCAGTTTGCTGCATGGTCCAAAGCATCCAGAGGTCCGTCCGCAAAGACAGTGTCCCGCTTCCAGTCAACGTTGTTCAGAACACGCCACGCTGTATAAGAAAGATTCTGTATGTCAACATCATCATCAACAACAATAAGGAGTTTTGCAAACATCATCTGTCCTTTCCCCCACAGACCATGAATTATTTTCTTGGCATGTCCCGGATAACTTTTTTTGATGGAGATGATGGCAAAATTATGAAACACCCCTTCCATCGGCAGGTTTATGTCCTTTATTTCCGGAAACTCAAGCCTGATAAGCGGCAGGAAAATCCTTTCGGTTGCCTTTCCCATGTAACAGTCTTCCATGGGTGGCTTCCCTACAATAGTAGCAGGATAAATCATGTCTTTACGATGGGTTATGCAAGTTGCATGAAATACAGGGTAAGGTTCGGCCGGGGAATAGAATCCTGTATGGTCGCCAAAGGGGCCTTCGGTCCTTGTTTCGCCGGGATCCAGATATCCCTCTATTACAAGCTCACTGTTTGCAGGGACCTGTATTTCTGATGTAATGCATTTAACCATCTCAACCGGAGCTTTTCTGAGAAATCCGGCAAAAAGCATTTCATCTACTGCCTCGGGCAAGGGGGCGCTTGAGGCATAAATAACAGCAGGGTCGCTTCCTACAGCTATAGCTGCAGGCATTTTTTCCCCTGACTTTTTGTATTTTTCGAAATGCCTTGCGCCATCTTTATGTATATGCCAGTGCATGCCTGTGGTTTTATTGTCATATATATGGATGCGGTACATCCCGCAGTTAGGGCGTCCAGTCTCAGGGTCTTTTGTGAATACCATCGGCAATGTTATAAAACGGCCTTCATCACCAGGCTGGCCATCATGCGGCCAGCATTTGATTATTGGAAATTTCCGAAGATCAGGGGACTCTTTTTCGATAACTTCCTGGCAGGGGGCGTTTTTTACCTGCTTTGGGAAATATTTTGAAATTTCAAACAATTTTGGGATAAGCGAAAGCTTTTCCATAAGCGTTTTAGGAGGCGCCTGGTTCATCAGATCCTCGATCCTTTTTGCGATATCGTCAAGTCCTCCGACTTCCAGTGCGAGGCACATACGTTCAAATGAGCCGAAAAGATTTGTAACTACAGGAAATTCAGAACCTTTCACATTCTCAAAAAAAAGCGCTTTTCCGCCATTATGTGATTTGCTCATGCGGTCAGTGATTTCAGTAATTTCGAGCATCGGGTCAACTTCTGATTTTATGTGGTGTAAAAGTCCTTTATTTTCGAGTAGTTTTATGAATTCCCTCAAATCTTTATAAGCCATTTTTTCCTCCTGAAAATTGAGAATATATAATAACACATTAATCATAAAGCTTAAAATAGCCTAAATAAAGGCACTCTTTATTGGAAATTAAACTAAAATCTTCTTGACAAGTGGCTATGTCCTTAATATAATTAAAAAAATTCCTATGGGGAGATGTATAAATGACAAAAGCCGATCTTGTTGATGCAATTTTTGAGAAAGTAGGACTTTCAAAAAAAGAAGCTCAGGATATAATCGAGATTCTTTTTGACACAATCAAACAGACATTTGCAGAAGGTGAGTCAGTGAAAATATCCGGGTTCGGAACTTTTAACATCAGGAAAAAAATGGCCCGCAGGGGACGGAACCCTAAAACCGGTGAAGACCTCGAAATAACGCCGAGAAGGGTTATAACCTTCAGAGTAAGCAATCAACTGAAAGAAGAGATAGAAAAATTAGATGCATAAGCCTGTCAGCGAAAGCATTAAACCTCAATTGCCTTTGCCTGATAAACTTTTTTACAAAATAGGCGAGGTCAGCAAGATTACTGGAGTTGAATCCTATGTCTTGAGATACTGGGAAACTGAATTCCCTTTCCTTAAACCAAGAAAAAACAAGTCAGGACAGAGGGTTTATATAAAGAAAGATCTGGAATTGATCTTACAATTAAAAAAGATGCTGTATCAGGAAAGATATACGATTGAGGGGGTAAGAAAAAAATTCGGTGAGGGCACGCTAATAATGCCTGAACCTAAATCAGTTTCGATAACACAAGTAAGAGATTCGCAAAACCCTGCCAAAACCTTTGAATTTATCAAAAAAAGACTAAGGCAAATATTAAATCAGCTGAAGTAAACCGGGGCGTAGCGCAGCCTGGTAGCGCACTCGCTTGGGGTGCGAGTGGTCGCCCGTTCAAATCGGGTCGCCCCGACCATTTTTTGTGTTTTTAAGTTCTGACGTTGTATTTTATAATTTAACAGGTTGCTGAAAAACTAAGTTTTTGTGTCATTCCGAGGAGCCGAAGGCGACGAGGAATCTTAAAACTTATTGGATCATAACGGCTCTTAAGATTTCTCGTTTCACTCGAAATGACAAAAAAG